>CAZUJM010000032.1:9059-32424 GCA_964620405.1 uncultured Pirellulaceae bacterium
TCACCCGCTTCCCCGGCCGCTGGGCCTGCGACACGAAGCGACGGCACCGGACCCTGGCTGGGAACCTCTGGTTACCAGCCGGCACGAACTACAAACCAGTACGAATCAAGATACCAACGGATGAGGCGACCTGGTCGCCTGGCGAGCTCGAGGCCGCAAGGTCCAGGGCGCACCCAAAGTGGATGAAGGCATAGCGATGGCAAGCTTCACGGTATACGACCGAGCGGGTAAGTCGGTGGGCACGTACGAGATCGCGTCCACGGACTTGGCACCCAAGATCAACAAGCAGCTGCTGCACGACGCGGTGGTGATGTACCAGGCGAACGAGCGTCAGGGAACGCACCGCACGAAGACGCGCGGTGAGGTGGCCGGCTCGACGAAGAAGATGTACCGCCAGAAAGGTACGGGCAACGCCCGTGCCGGTTCGCGACGCAGCGGTATCCGCCGAGGCGGTGGTCACATCCTCGCGATTCGCCCCCGCGACTACTCCTACCGCCTGCCGCGGAAGGCTCTGCAGTTGGCGACCCGCATGGCCCTTGCCTCCAAGATCGAAGACAAAGAGCTGGTGATCATCGACCAGCTCAGCTTCTCGGAACCGTCGACGAAGGAGATGGCGGGCATCCTGAAGGCCCTGGGCATCGGTGGCAGCACCACGTTGATCGCCACCACGGGATACGACCAAAACACGTACAAGAGTGCTCGCAACATCCAGGGCGTCGAAGTTTCGGCGGTCTCGGACCTGAACGCCCTCACGGTGCTCAAGCCCGATCGCGTGCTCGTCACCCGCGAGGCGCTCGACCAGCTCCGCCATAAGGCACCGGCCGCGAAGGCCTAGGCACGACGGCAGCTAGGCTGCCGCGAACAGCGATCGCAGTTCGTTCGCAGTCCGCAACCAGCACGACAAGACACCACTCCATCCGGCCCGGGGCGCCTCGACGTCCCTTGTCGGGTGGCTACCGAGAAGACGAAGGAAAGTAACGACCATGGCAGCCTCGACACCCGAGTCGACCGAAGGCCTGAAGTTGGAACCGCACCAGATCGTGCTGCGTCCGCTGGTCACGGAGAAGGGCGTTCACCGGTCCACCCGGTTGAACCAGTACGCCTTTGAAGTGAATCCGCTGGCGGATAAGGAAGAGATCAAGAGCGCGATCGAGAAGCTGTTCAACGTCACGGTGCTCAAGGTGCGGACGCAGAACCGCAAGGGCAAGTTTCGCCGTTACCGTTTTCGCTACGGCATGACCAAGACCTGGAAGAAGGCCATGGTCACGCTGGGCGCCGAGGACCAGATCGAATTCTTCTAAACCGACATGGAGCGGCCCGGACACTACGCGTCCGACCGCGTCACGGCTTGGCTAGAAACCCGACCGCAACCGGGTGCACTCCACAGCCCCTGCAGCCCTGAGTCGCCAGAGCGACCGCCGGGGAACCGCGAGGGATCAACAGGAAAACGACGATGGGAATTCGCAACTACAATCCGACCTCTGCAGGCCGACGAGGCGCCAGCGTCAGCGACTTCAAGGAACTGACCAAGGGTGCCGTGCCCGTCAAGTCGCTGCTCCGTCCCAAGCCGAAGAAGGGTGGCCGGAACAACCAGGGCAAGATCACCGCTCGTCACCGTGGCGGCGGCCATAAGCAGCAGTACCGCGTGATCGACTTCAAGCGGGACAAGGACGGCGTGCCGGCGGTCGTGAACTCGATCCAGTACGACCCGAACCGAAACGCCCGCATCGCTCTGCTCCACTACGTGGACGGCGAGAAGCGTTTCATCATCGCACCGGAAGGCCTGACCGCCGGCGCGAAGGTGGAGAGCGGTCCTGACGCTCCGCCGACACCAGGCAATGCCTTGCCGCTGAGCCGGATTCCGTTGGGCACCACGGTGCACAATGTCGAGATCCAACCTGGCAAGGGCGCGGCCATGTGCCGCAGCGCCGGTTCGGGAGCCGTCCTGATGGCTCGTGAGTCCGGTTGGGCCCAGTTGACGCTGCCCAGCGGCGAAATCCGACGAGTGCCTTCGACCTGCCGTGCCTCGGTGGGCAAGGTTGGCAACTCAGAGCACATGAACCTGAACCTCGGCAAGGCCGGTCGTCGCCGCTGGATGGGCTGGCGTCCGCATGTCCGCGGTACGGCGATGAACCCGATCGACCACCCGCACGGTGGTGGTGAAGGGCGCACCAAGGGCGGTCGCCATCCGGTGAGCCCCACGGGCAAGCCGGCCAAGGGTGGCATGACCCGCAAGCGTCGCAAGCCGTCGAATTCGGCGCTCGTGCGTCGTCGCCGGTCGCGCCGCTATGGCCAGCTGAAGATCAAATAGGTGGCGTCCAGCGTCGCCATGACGCTGTTCCGCTGCTTCGCCTCGTACAACTTGCCGAATTCCAGAGCCCCAGGACTCCCCGATTCGGCGCCGCTTGCTAGACTGGTCCCCTCGCGGGGCCTTACCACAGGCGGCCTACGCAACCAAACTCGACCGAACTTAACGCAGACGAATTGCGAGCGACAGGATGGGAAGATCACTGAAGAAGGGTCCCTATGTGGATCCGAAGGTTTACCTCAAGGTCCAACGCCAGCAGGAATCGGGGAACGCCGAGCCCATCAAGACTTGGGCGCGGTCGTGCACGATCGTCCCCGAGTTTGTCGGTGTCACCTTCTTGGTGCACAACGGCAAGCAGCACCTGAAGGTGTTGGTCACCGAGGACATGGTGGGTCACAAGCTGGGAGAGTTCTCCCCGACTCGGACCTTCCGCGGCCACGGCGGCAAGGGCGGCAAGAAGTAGTCCGCTCGCGTTCAACCTGCGGCCACGAGTGAGTACGGACCTCGTCCACCAACTCCCTAACTGTGGCTGACAGAACGCTTCCACGCATCCGATCGAAGACCGACACGACCCGGGAGTCCCGCTGCTGACGGACCAGAATAGTTCCTCCGTCCAAGCGAGCTGAACCCACGAACCAAGGCCTAACCCGTAGAGAGAACGATTGAGTCCCCGGTTGGTGAGCCACCAGCCCGGTCCGTCCGCGGGCCGCAGACTCTGGAGAGTCCACGATGGAATACAAGGCAGTCTACCGATTCGCTCGCATCAGTGCCCGCAAGGTCCGTCCGCTGGCGGACATGATCCGCGGGAAGTTCGCGGACGAGGCCCTCGAGATCCTCGCCTACCAGCCGCAGCGGGGCGCCCGCATGCTGGAGAAGACGCTGAAGAGCGCCCTGGGCAACGCCCAGGACCCCGACCATCCGAACAACAAGGGCCGCTCCGTGAATGTCAGCGGTCTGGTCGTGTCCGATGCCCAGGTCGACGGCGGTCCGATGTTCAAGCGGATTCGGCCTCGCGCCCGCGGCATGGCGTTCATGATCCTGAAGCGTTTCGCGCACATCCACGTGACGCTCCAGGAACTGGAATAACCCTTCGCCGGCCCTGACCGGAGGCCGCGCGGAACACCGCCTTTCGTACAACTGGCCCGGCGACGGGGCCAAGCACAGCAGTCGCCAAGGAGATGATCGCGATGGGTCAAAAAGTTAATCCAGTGGGCTTCCGAACCGGCATCATGATCGGCTGGAAGAGTCGCTGGTACGCCCCGAAGGGCGAGTTCGCGTCGCTGCTTCTGGAGGACAAGAAGATCCGGGACTTCATCAAGAAGCTCTACGGGTCGGACGCCGATGTCGGTGGCCAGCGTCCGTCGCGAGGCGGCAACCGCAACGCGGGCATCAACGTGATTGAGATCGAGCGGACGCGGGACGAAGTGAAGGTCGTCCTGGCAGTCGCGCGGCCCGGCCAGATCATCGGCAAGAAGGGCCAGGACATCGAACAGCTTCAGGTCGACATCCAGAACCTCATTGGTCGGCGTGTCAATTTGAAGGTGGAGGAGTTGAGTCGGCCGGAACTGAGCGCCCAACTGATCGCCGAGGATATCGCCGAGCAGTTGAAGAAGCGGTCCAGTTTCCGTCGGACGATGAAGCGGGCGATGGACCAGACGATGGAGGCGGGTGCCAAGGGCATCAAGATCCAGCTGGCCGGTCGCTTGGGCGGAGCCGAAATGGCGCGCTGCGAGAAGGCTGCGGCGGGTTCGATCCCGCTGAGCACCCTGCGAGCCAAGATCGACTACGGCTTCTTTGAAGCCGCTACGCCCCAGGGCAACATCGGAATCAAAGTTTGGGTCAATCAAGGTTTTTATAAAGGGGACGACAGCTATGGCGATGATGCCGAAGCGGGTCAAGCATCGCAAAAGCCAAAGAGGACGTATAAAAGGTAACGCGACCCGCGGGAACAAGGTCGTGTTCGGCGACTTCGGTCTGCAGGCCATGCAGGGCGGCTGGATCAAGGCCCAGACCATCGAAGCCGGGCGTATTGCCGCTCAGCAGTACATCCGCGGTGAAGGTCGCCTCTACGTCCGCATGTTCCCCCACAAGTCGGTCACGTCCACTCCGCTCGAAACCCGCATGGGTAAGGGTAAGGGTGAACCCGATTTCTGGGCGGCCGTGGTGAAGCCAGGTACGGTGCTTTTCGAGCTGGGTGGAGTCACCGAGGCGCAGGCCAAAGTGTGCTTCGCACGTTTGGCCCACAAGATGCCGGTGCGTGTTCGCTTCGTGCGACGCCGTCCGGTCGAATAAGCGGACATAGCGGAGCCAGAGTTGTCCGGCAACAGGCGGCAGCCACCGCAGAGATGCGGCTCAGCGAACCCTGTGCGGGAAGGTTTTGGCAAGGCTCGTTGAAAAGTAAGAGTTTGACCAACCGGCTCGACCCCATGCGAACGGTTGATATCGCGAGAAGTTCGACGGGTTCCCTACTGGTGTAGAGGGTCCCGTTCGCGGATAACGGTGGATCGCCAACCAGTCATCCCAGTCTACCTGGGAAAGTCTGAGCGAGCCGCAGTCCCACGATCCCAGGTCAATTGCCTGGGCGAACCTGCACAGGCGAAACAGGCAGCGGGCGTTCTCCGCTGTTCCAGAGATACGACAGAGGAAGAGAATCCATGAAGGCCAGCGAAGCGCGGGACATGAGCGACGAGCAGTTGGAACTGACGCTCAGGGAGACCGCGGACAACTATTTCAAGCTGCGAGTGCAGGCCCAGACGGAGCGGCTGGACGCGCCGAGCGAACTGCGTCGGCACCGCCGGCTCATCGCTCGCCTGAAGACGATCCAGCGTCAGCGTGAACTGACCAAGAAGTAAGAATTCCGCCCGGCCGCCGTGGTGTGGCTGGAAAACCCAAGGGTACTGCCCGGGTGACCGGACCACGGACCTCTGAAGGTAACCCAAGGTCCGCGACACGCGGCCCAAGGACGCAACCGACAAAGATGCCGGCTCTGGCCAGGCGGCGGGACGAGAAGAAAACAAGCGACAAGCGAATCAATCGGTTTTGAAGCAGGATCGGGAAAGATGCCCAAGCGAGTAGTGGTTGGTATTGTGACCGGCGACAAGATGCAGAAGACCCGGCGCGTGGAGATTCCACGGCTGGTGAAGCACCCCAAGTACGGCAAGTACATTCGGCGGCGCACCATCTGCTATGTCCACGATGAGCAGAACCAGTCGGCCACGGGCGACGAGGTGGAGATCATCGAATCCCGTCCAATGTCGAAGCTGAAGCGGTGGGATCTGGTCAAGGTGGTGCGGAAGAGCACCGCTGTCGACCTGGCCGCGATGCGGGCTGCGATCGACGAGACGGCCTCGTCCTAGTCGCCCTGCCGGACGGCCCCGGGGGGCCGCCGTGCCGCACGAGACTCACCAAGCCAGCCGGGACAATTCGTACTTAAAGGTTCGGGGTCATGATTCAACAGGAAACGCGACTCGCCGTGGCGGACAACACGGGAGCGAAGGAAGTGCTGTGCATCAAGGTGCTGGGAGGCTCCCGCCGCCGGTTCGCCGGCCTCGGGGACATCATCATCTGCAGTGTCCGCAGCACGATTCCCGGCAGTGATGTGAAGAAGAAGGCGGTGGTCCGGGCGGTCATCGTCCGCTGCAAGCAGCCGACTCGCCGCAATGACGGAAGCTACATCCGCTTCGACAGCAACGCGGTCGTGCTTGTCGACGGCGAAGGAAACCCGCGCGGCACGCGTATTTTCGGCGCCGTCGCCCGTGAACTGCGGGAACGGAATTTCATGAAGATTGTCAGCCTCGCAAGTGAGGTGGTGTAACATGCATATCCGCGTGAATGACCAGGTGGAAGTACTGACCGGCGACGATCGCGGCAAGCGGGGCAAGGTGCTCAGCGTCGACCGCGAGGTTGGCAAGTTGATCGTCGAGGGCATGAACCGCGTGTACAAGCACGTGCGTCGCAGCCAACGCAATCCCCAGGGCGGCCGGCTTTCCAAGGAAATGCCGATCCAGATCTCGAACGTCCTGCTCGTGTGCGGCTCCTGCGGCAAGGCGACTCGCAGCGGAGCCCGCTACCAGGCGGACGGCTCGAAGGAACGGTATTGCAAGAAGTGTGGGAAGTCGATGGGCCAGATCGCCCCGCCCCGCGAGGCCCACGCCAAGAAGTAGTCCCCTGCCGAACGGCTCGCGGCCGGCATGGCGAAAGCCTCAGACCGAACGAGTCACGGCATAGCAGCAACAGACCACAAGACGACTGGCGACGACGCCAGTCCCAAGCCGGGGTGGATCGCACGGACGAACCCCACGGCCCTTGCCGGAGGTTACCCGGCAGCTGGAGTTCGCCGGGACCTCAACCGGCGGCCTGACTGACACCCCACAACCGGTAACACGAAGATCGAAACCATGACTCCCCGTCTGCAGGAAAAGTTCGAGAAGGAAGTGCTGCCGACCCTCCGCAAGGAACTGGGTCGCGACAACCGCATGGCCCTGCCCGCCCTTGAGAAGATCGTGATCAACATGGGCGTTGGCACCGCGGTCAGCGAAAAGAAGCACCTGGAAGACGCGGTCGACGCACTGCGGCAGATTTCCGGCCAGAAGCCGGTGGTGACTCTGTCCCGCAAGGCCATCGCCGGTTTCCGCCTGCGAGAGAACCTGGGCATCGGCTGCAAGGTGACGCTCCGCAAGGCCCGCATGTGGGAGTTCCTGGACCGGCTGATCTCGCTGGCCATTCCCCGTGTGCGCGACTTCCGCGGCTTGAATCCCAACGCGTTCGATGGCCAGGGCAACTACAGCCTGGGCCTCGCTGAGCAGCTTGTCTTTCCGGAACTGAATCCGGACAAGTTCCTCCGCGTCCAGGGCATGAACATCTGTTTTGTGACCAGCACGCCCAGCAATGACGAGGCTCGCCTGATGCTGACTCTGCTGGGCATGCCGTTCAAGCGAGATACGGATGCGGCGGCCTGACCGGCAGGCTCCGCAATGAGAGTTTCGAGCGGCCGGCCGCCTGGCGTCCGTCGCAAACCTAGGGTGAGAACCGAACGGTGGCAAGTAAATCAAAAATCGCAATGGCCAAGCGGGAGCCCAAGTTCTCGTCGCGACTCGTCCGTCGCTGCGGACTCTGTGGTCGCCCGCGGGCCGTGTATCGCAAGTTTGGGATCTGCCGGATTTGTTTCCTCAAGATGGCAGATCAAGGGCTAATTCCTGGCGTTCGCAAGGCGAGTTGGTAGAGGGACACAGACTGTTATGATGACCGACCCTATCGCCGACATGTTGACCCGCATCCGCAACGCGGTACGCGTTGAGAAGCCGCATGTCGATGTGCCGATTTCCAAGGTCAAGCGTGGTGTCGCCGACGTGCTGAAGCGCGAAGGCTACATCTGGGACTGGAAGGAACTCGAGTCCGAACCGGTGGCCCACTTGCGGCTGGAACTGAAGTACGGCCCGAATGGCGAGCAGCTGATCCGGACGATCCGACGCATCAGCAAGCCGGGACGCCGAGTGTTCTCCCGCGCCAAGGATCTCCGCCCCATCCTGAACGGGCTGGGGATTTCCGTGATCAGCACCAGCCATGGCGTGGTCAGCGACCGTGAGGCCCGCCAGCGCAACCTGGGTGGCGAAGTGATCTGCCAAGTCTGGTAGTCGTCCCCTGTTCGACTCCGCGGGTCCCGCACCCCGCCGCGAATCGCCACAGGACAACGCCCCGACTCAAGATACCCGCCGGTAGCAAACGATCCGCCTTCCCGCCCGGAACGCGGAGGACTTGAACAACCCGAATCCAAGCCGAATCGACGTTGCCGTAAGAAAACGTTGTCGTTTGAGAAAGAAGTAACGGACCATGTCACGCATTGGAAAGATCCCCGTCACCGTGCCCGCCAATGTCAAGGTGGCGATCAGCGGTCAAACGGTTACCATCGAGGGACCGAAGGGCAAGCTCGAGGATACCTTCAAGCCGGAGGTGCAGGTCGCCTTCGATGAGGCGTCCCGGCAGCTGCGTGTCTCGACGCCGGAAGTGGACCGCGTCTCGAAGGCCCTGCATGGACTGACCCGCGCCCTGCTGCAAAACATGGTCGACGGCGTCGTCAAGGGCTACGAGAAGCGTCTGCACATCGTGGGCGTCGGTTACCTGGCCGCCATCCAGGGCGACATCCTGCAGCTCCGCGTGGGCTACGCCAACGAAGTGCACAAGAAGATTCCCGCCGACCTGAAGGTAACCTGCCCCGACCAGACGCACGTCGTCATCCAGGGCTGCAACCGCCAGCGTGTCGGCCAGTTCGCCGCCGAAGTCCGCTCGGTCCGCAAGCCGGAACCCTACAAGGGCAAGGGCGTGCGTTATGAAGGCGAGCAGATCAAGCTGAAGGCCGGCAAGTCGGCGTCGAAGTAGTTCCCAACCGGCTCGTGTGTTTTCGCCGATGCCGAGCAGCCATTTTTGGATCGCCAGGCGGCGTGACAGGGCGTGGAGCCCGAGTTGCCTGTACCAAGCCAAGTGAGGAGTTGAAAACGTGTTCCACGAGAAGGCACTCTACCAGCAGCGGGTGCGTCGAGCGTTTCGTGTTCGCAAGAAGTTGAAGGGTACGCCCGAGCGTCCTCGTTTGACGATCTTCCGCAGCGCCAAGCACATCTACTGCCAGCTGATCGACGATAGCCAGGGCAAGACGATCGCATCGGCCAGTACGGCGGACAAAGACCTCCGCGGACAACTGCCGAACAAGAACGGTGGTAACTGCGAGGCGGCCAAGGTAGTCGGCACGGCAATCGCCCAGCGGGCCAAGGCCATCGGCGTCGGTGCCATTTGCATCGATCGCGGGCCTTACAAGTACCATGGTCGCCTGGCTGCCCTGACGGATGCCATCCGTGAGTCGGGGATTCAGGTCTAGAGTAGTCGGCCGGTCCGCCCTGAGAACGGGCTGCCGCTCGCGAAATCAAGCATACCGCTGCCCCCGGGAATGGTTTAGACTGGGGATCATCGAAGCGAGCTTGACGCTCGGGCCTGACAGCCGGCCGCTAGTCCAGCAGACAGAGACATTCAGTTCGAGTAACAGATCGGAGCATCCAACGTGTCACACGCGAAGGGATCATATGTTGGGGACGGCGAGAAGTCCGGCGGCGCGTACGAAGAGCGCGTCGTAAAGATCAAGCGGTGCGCCGCGGTGGTCAAGGGCGGTCGTCGCTTCAGTTTTGCCGCCATGGTGGTCGTCGGTGACCGCCAAGGCCGTGTCGGCTGGGGTTATGGCAAGGCCAACGAAGTGCCGCCCAGCGTGGAGAAGGCCGTGAAGCAGGCCACCCGCAACATGATCACTGTGCCGATTCAGGAAGGCACGATCCCGCATCCCGTCAAGGGTCACGACGGCGCCGCGAAGGTGCTGCTGATCCCCGCCCGTCCCGGTACGGGCGTCATCGCCGGCGACGCCGTCCGTGCCGTCTGCGAAGCGGCGGGCATCAAGGACATTCTCACCAAGAGCCTTGGCTCCACCAACCCCATCCTGCTGGTGAAGGCGACCATGGACGCCATCGAGCAGCTGCGCACCCGCCAGGAAACGGAGATTCTCCGGGGAGTAACCCTGTAATGAAACTGCACGACGTCAACTCCGGCATTCATAAGAACAAGAAGCGCAAGCGTATCGGTCGCGGACCCGGCTCCGGCCAGGGCAAGACCGCCGGTCGCGGCCACAAGGGCGCTGGCTCCCGCGCGGGCAACTCGCAGCATCCGACCTTCCAGGGCGGTATGATGCCCCTGGTCCGTCGCGTGCCGAAGCGTGGTTTCAACAACCGCTGGGCCCGTGAAGTCGCCGTCGTCAACGTGTCGGCGCTCGACGCCGCCTTCGACGCCGGTACCGAAATCACCCCGGAACTGCTCAGCGAAACCCTGATCGGCCATCGCTTCGACGAACTCAAGGTTCTCGGCGACGGCGAGATCTCGAAGAACTTCACGGTCTCCGCCCACCGATTCAGCCAGTCCGCCGTCGAGAAGATCGAGAAGGCGGGTGGCAAGGTCGTTCGCCTCGAAGGACCGAAGCCGGTCGAGCAGAAGAAGAAGGAAGCGAAGGGTTAGGAAACAGCCGACCGCGGCACGCCTGAGTATCCTCCTGAGGATTCTGGCGCCGCGGTCCTTGGCTTTTGCAAGGAGGCAATTCGCGACGCTCGGCGACTCCCTCGGTCGACTGCCCTCGGCAGCGACTCGCGGGTAAGAGTAAGGACAGCAGGGCTTGAACTGGATACCATGCCAGGCCCGTCGTCTTCTCAAGTCAGATTCCAGCGTTCGCAGCAGGCCGCACCGCCAGTAAGGGACTTCACGCCATGTGGGAAAAGCTGCGTATCGTTTTCTCGATTCCGGAACTGCGGCAGAAGATCCTGCTCACTCTCCTGTTGCTGGCGATCTACCGCGTCGGCTGGATGATCTCGCTGCCCGTGATCAACCAAGCCGCCGTGCATGGCAACAACGCGGCCACGGGCGGCTTCGGCAGCATGATTCAGTATGCAGCCGTCTTCAGCGCCAGCAACCTGCAGCAGGCCACCATCTTCGGCCTTGGCATCATGCCCTACATCTCTGCCTCAATCATCTTCCAGCTGCTCGGCAGCGTCTGGAAGCCGATCGAGGACTTGCAGAAGGAAGGCGAAGCCGGCCGCAAGAAAATCAACGAGTACACGCGTTATGTGACCGTGATCCTGTGCCTCATCCAGAGCTGGTTCTACGTCAAGCTCTACGTGATGGGCGTCGATCCCACAACCAATTCTCCGCAGCTGGTGAACCCTGAATTCATCGGCGCCACGGGCAACCTGCACTTCGGCTGGCAGATCGCCTCCGTGCTCACCATGACCTGCGGCACCATCTTCCTGATGTGGCTGGGGGAACAGATCGACGAGTATGGGATCGGCAACGGCATCAGCCTGCTGATCATGGCCGGCATTCTGGCCCAGATGCCGGGAGCCGCCGTCGACCTCTGGTCCAACTCGGCACGCCGCCTGACCGGCTTCGACAGCGGACAGATCGGCGTGGAGACATTGGTGGTGCTCGCCTGCCTGTTCGTGGCCGTGGTATTCGGTGTCGTGTTCATCACGCTGGGTCAGCGTCGCATCCCGACGTACAGTGCGAAGCATGTCCGCGGCCGCCGCGTCGTTGGCGGGTCCCGCCAGTACCTGCCCCTGCGAATCAACCAGTCGGGCGTGATGCCGATCATCTTCGCCAGCAGCCTGCTGATGTTCCCGCACATTGCCCTCGACTGGCTCAGCCGCATCTGGCCGTCGTTCTCGGTGGCTGCGAACGCATTCAGTAGCGGATCGTTCCTCTACAACCTCCTGTATGTGGCAATGATCTACTTCTTCTGCTACTTCTGGACTGCCATCACGTTCAACCCGAAGGACATGGCCGAGAACCTCAAGAACTACGGCACGTTCATTCGTGGATACCGTCCCGGCAAGCGGACGGCCGACTACCTGGAACGCGTCATGGTGCGAATCACCTATGTGGGTGCCGGGTTCCTCGCCCTGGTCGCCATCATTCCGACCATGGTGTCCGGTTCGCTGGGCGTCAGTCCGACGGTGGCCAGCTTCTACGGAGGTACCGGCTTGCTCATCGCGGTGAGCGTCGCCTTCGACTTGGTCCAGAAGATCGACAGCCATCTGGTCATGCGGAACTACCCGGGGTTGCTTGAGTCCTGAGTTGTTTGGGTGGGAGAAGGATTTCACGCCATTCCTTTCCTAACCTGATACTACCCCGGGGTCCCGCATATGCTGGTCGTCTTCGTCGGACCCCCGGGAGCGGGCAAGGGTACCCAAGCGAAACGCCTGGTCTCTTCCCAGCATCTGCTCCACCTCTCCACGGGTGAGTTGCTCCGTGCCGCCGTCGATGCGGGCACGGGGCTGGGCGAAGTCGCCCGCGGCTACATCAACCAGGGTCTGCTGGTTCCCGATCGAGTCGTCGTCGACCTGATCTGCGGCCACCTCAGCCGGGAGACCTGCGACCGCGGCTGCCTGCTGGACGGTTTCCCCCGTACGTTGTCCCAAGCCCGCTCGCTGGACCAGATGCTGGCCGAGCAGGATCGCCGCGTGGACATTGTCCTGGCACTCAAGGTTGAACGCGACGAGCTGCTGCGGCGTCTGCTGGGCCGGGCATCCAAGGAGAGCCGCGCGGACGACACGCCGGAAACCATTCGCCATCGCCTGGGCATCTACGACGAACTCACCTCGCCGCTGATCGAGCACTATCGACGCCAGGGCATCGTGTACGAGATCGACGCCATGGGAACGCCGGACGACGTCTTCCAGCGGATCTTGGCCGCAGTGGAGGAGGTTCGCCGTAAGGGAGCGACCGGCTGAGATCGCCCCGCTGACTGCTCCGTGGTCTCCGTGGTGGACGCGGAAATCTCAGATGTCTCCGTGGTAAAACCTCGCGCCGGGAGCCCTCGCCGATGTGGACGCGTTATTTCCGGATCGCCGAGCGAGGCAGCAGTTGGACGCGTGAGGTGCTGGGGGGCGTCACGACGTTTGCGACGATGGCCTACATCATCGTGGTGAACCCGGCGATTCTCGCGTTCGCGGGACTGCCGACAGGACCGAGCACGGTGGCGACGATCCTGGCGAGTGTCGTGGGCTGCCTGCTGATGGGCTTCTATGCCAACCGACCGCTGGCGGTTGCGCCGTACATGGGCGAGAACGCGTTCCTGGCCTTCGGGCTGGCGGCGCTGGGCATCAGCTGGCAGATGCGGCTGGGAGCGGTCTTCGTCGCCGGCCTGCTTTTCCTGCTGCTCACCAGCCTGCGTCTGCGCGAGTGGTTGGCAGCCTCGATCTCACCGAGCATGCGTTGCAGCTTCGCGGTCGGCATCGGCCTCTTCTTGGCGTTCATCGGTCTCTACGAGACGGGCGTCGTTCGCAGTTCGGTGGCCGGCCAGCCGACGCCGCCCACTGAGTTCCTTGCCAACCCTGCAGTGCCGGTGATGCTCGGCGACCTGCACGATATCCGGGTGCAACTGTCGCTGGCGAGTTTCGTGACCACGGTCGTGCTGCTGCAGCGACGCGTGCGCGGCGCGATCCTGCTGGGCATCATCCTCACGGCGCTGGCCGGCGCGGCCTTGGGCGTCAACCGTCCGCCGCAGGCATGGTTCGCCCTGCCCTTCACCGGCGACTACACGCTAGCGCCCGTGGCCCTGCAGCTCGACATCGGCGGCATCCTGCGGCCTCGTTACATTCCCGTGCTGCTGACGCTGCTGCTCATGGGTTTCCTTGATACGCTCGGATCGCTCGTCGGCATCGACATGGCGACGCCGGTTTCCCGCGACGCGAGCGACTCGTCGATGCGGGACGGTGAAGACCTGCACCGGCCGATGGTCGTCGATGCGTTCTCCTGCATGGCCAGCGCGCTCTTGGGCACCTCGACCAGTGGCGCGTACATCGAATCGGCGGCGGGCATTCGCGAAGGGGCCCGCACGGGCGCGGCGACGATCGTCACAGGCCTGCTCTTCGCGTGCTCCCTGTTCTTCATTCCGACGTTCACGGCCATGCAGGAGCTGAAGTACGCCTATGGCCCGGCCCTCGTGGTGGTGGGCATCATGATGATGGAGGCGGTGAAGCGGATCGACTTCGAGGACATCACCGAGGCCGCTCCGGCCTTCATCACGTTGGTGATGATCGTCTTCAGCTACAGCATCGCCAACGGCCTGACGATGGGGCTGGTCTTGCACCCGCTGCTGAAGCTGCTCGGTGGCCGTCACCGCGAAGTGCATCCGGGCGGCTATCTGCTCGCCGCCGTCTGCCTGCTGTACTACCTGATCGGCCATACGCATTAGAGGCACCAACGCACCCGTTCCTGCGACGCTCCTCATGCGGGCGGGACGCCCGCGCTCCGGCAGAGCATGCTACTTGACATCGGGCATCGAAAGCGACAAAATACGAGCGGTCGGGCCCTGAGCTCTTTTGCAGTCGATTGTAACGATGCGCGCCGCCCGATTTCTTCTGCTGCTATTCTTCCTCTTCCAAACGGCGTTTGGCGCTGCGCTGCACTGGACCTGCTGCCGCGATCATCATGACGCTTCCGCTGAGAGCGTCGCCACGGCCTCCGATCACTGCAGCTCCACCTCCTGCGGGTTCCACCATCGTGGCCCCTCGTCCTCAGCCTGCGAGAAGGACCACGACGAAGGGCTCTCGCGTGACGGCCACCACCATCATCACGCTTTCCACGACCACGAACACTGCCAGGTCTGCCGCGTCCTCGCGCAGGCCTTTCTGCTGAGCGAGCAACCCGATTCGCTTGTCGAATTCCCCCTGATCTCCGGGTTGCTGCTGGCTTCGTCGCTTCTGGACGAGGCCTCCCTGCCTTCGGCTTTCTCCATCCGCGGCCCGCCCGCGTTCTCCGGCCTCGCATCCTGAAGTCGCGCGCACTGCGCGCCGAGCTTCCTGCGGATAGCCGACCTTTCGCCGAGACCACCCGCCTTGCGCGCCGAATCCAGGCCTTTCCTGGCTTCGTCCGTGCGTAGCGTTGGAGCCCGCTGTCCTCGCCTTGGTCGCCGCGCGTGATGTACTGGTGTTTGGGCCCGACCAACCCTTGTGCCAGCCATCCGCGCGGCGGCCTCTGCGGAGGCCTGCGGATGCCGATCCCGGCAGCCGGCGGCCCGTTCTCGAAGCGGCGAACCCGTGCGCCTAGAGCTCATCCCACTCCACGCGGCGCAGCAACCGCTCCGCCTGCGGTCCCTCCTGCGCGCCCCTCGTGCCGACCGCGTCCAGAACGCGCGTCGCGCACGCCGCCGTTCCCGATGCTCCCGACTCGATCCCCCTCCCCCCTCCTTGATCCTAGGACCTCGCGTTTTCCCATGAACCTGAATCATCGACTGCCCGTCACCGTGCTCTCCGGTTTCCTCGGAGCTGGCAAGACTACGCTGCTGAACCACGTGCTCCACAACCGCCGCGGACTGCGCGTCGCGGTGATCGTGAACGACATGAGCGAAATCAACATCGATGCCCAGCAGGTGCGCGACGAATCGTTCGCCCTGCAGCGCACCGACGAACGCCTCGTGGAGATGACCAACGGCTGCATCTGCTGCACGCTGCGCGAGGACCTGCTGGAGGAAGTGTCCAGACTCGCCCGCAGCGGCCGTTTCGACTACCTGCTCGTCGAGTCGACCGGCATTTCGGAACCGCTGCCCGTCGCCGAGACGTTCACCTTCCGCGATGAACTCGGCGAATCGCTCATGGATATCGCCCAACTCGATACGATGGTCACGCTCGTCGACGCCTCGAACTTCCTTCCTGACTTCCACTCGGCGGACGACCTCGTCGACCGCGGCCTCGGCCTGGACGAGAACGACCGCCGCAACCTGGTTGACCTGCTGGTGGACCAGGTGGAGTTCGCGAACGTGATCGTGCTCAACAAATGCGACCTGGTCTCCGAAGACGAGATCTCGCGGGTCGAGGGCTTGGTGCGCCGTCTGAATCCACGGGCGATGATCGTGCGCAGCGTGCGCGGCGACATCGATCCGGCGGACATCCTGAACACGCAGCGGTTCCAACTGGCCGAAGCGGAGACGCATGACGAATGGCTGGCACATCCGCGGGGCGCGGAGCAGTCCGAAACCGACGAGTATGGCATCACCAGTTTCGTCTATCGCGCGCGACGTCCGCTGCACGCCGAACGCCTCTGGGCGATGCTCGACGACGAACGTTTCATGAACGACGTCCTGCGGTCGAAGGGCTATCTCTGGTTCGCTTCACGGCATGACACGGTCTACTTCTGGTCGCAGGCCGGCAAGTCGCTGCAGTTGCAACCGGCCGGCCCCTGGTGGGTCGCGACGCCGGACGAGGAGTGGCCGGACGATTCCGATACGCTCGAAGAAATCCGCGCCGTGTTCCAGCAGCCGTATGGCGATCGCCGCCAGGAAGTCGTCTTCATCGGCCAGCAACTCGATGAATCGACTCTTCGCGCGCTTCTCGACACCTGCCTGCTGACGGATGAGGAGATGGCAGCGGGTCCCGAGGCCTGGGCTGCGTACTTCGATCCGTTCCCGCGCGACGAGGCGAGCGACGAAGCAGACGAGGGGCAGGCCGCCGAGTGAAGACGCTTGCGAGGCGAGGGGGCGTGCACAGGGCATGTGAACGGGGCGCGAAAACGAAACCGAGTGACCGGCGATGATCCACCAGATCCTGTCCGAATCGACATTCAACCGCGGGCTGCCGCATCGCATGCGGGCGGCGATCGAAGGAGGCATCGGTGCCATCCGCCGGCGCCTGCCGGGCCTGCTGGTCCGCTTGCGTCGGCTGCTTCGCAACTCGTTTCCGTTCCCCGGGGCCCTGTGGGTCGCGCTGGCGACCAGCCTGCTGTGCGGGATGTTCCTGGCCGCCGCCGTCTACTGGTTCGCGGCCGGCATCGGACTGCTGCTGGCCGTCGCGTTCGTCGTCCCCTGGCTGGCCCTCAAGGGCCTTCGCTGCCACGTCCACTTCACGACCCGGCACGCGGTCGAGCGTGGCCCGCTGAGCTTTGTCCTACATGTCGACAATCGCTGGCCGATGGCGATCCACGGAGTGGAGTTGCTGGCGAGCGAGGCGACAAGCGACCTGATCGGCGACGGCTTCTCCACTCCGCTGCCACCGCTCGCCGCCCGCTTGGACAACCGGCTCACGATCGCGGTGCCGGCCCACCGCCGCGGCATCTACCCGACGTTGCCACTCCGCGTCGCCTCCGCGCACCCGCTGGGCATCCAGCGTTTCGCACGGACCATCGGCTGCTCCGGCAGCGTCCGGGTGCGACCACTGCTGGTGGACCTGCCCTCACCCCTCCGCCGTCTCGGTCCGACCTCCCTCCAGGACTCCGCGTCTTTCTCAACCACCCTCGGTGCGGAAGGCGAGTGGCTGGGCGTGCGACCCTATCGGGACGGGGAGTCGATTCGCCACGTGCACTGGCCTTCCTCCGCTCGACAGGACCAACTGCTGGTCCTGCAGCGCGGATTGCCGCGCGCGCGGGAGGTCTCCCTGGTGCTCGATGTCCACGCCTCCGCCCTCGATAGCGATCCCTGGAGATGCCCGGGCGAATGGGCGGTCCGCGTCGCGGCGAGCCTCGGCAGGGGCTTCCTCGACCGTGGCTGGACCGTCCGCTTTTCGGTCGGTGACCAGGGTTGGTCAGTCCAACCCGATAGCCGCTCCTGGGAACGATCGCTCGACCGGCTGGCGGAACTCGACCTAGCTTCACTGCCGCGTCCGCGCGTGGCGGGCCACGGACACCTGTGGACCTGCGTCGTCCACACCCAGTTCCCCTTCCGACAGGATGCGTACCGGACGGATGCGACCGTCCTGGTCGCGCGGGACAAGACGCTCGTGGAATCGACAAGCGGGCATACGCTGGTCCTGTCGGTGGACGAACTGCGGGCCAATCTCTCGACGCAGGAGCCACTCGAGCCATGAGCACCGCGGTGATGTCGGTCGAAGAGGGAAGGGATCGCACCGCGATGGTGGCATCCGGCCCCGGCGTTTCGCGTCAGGAGCAGGTTGCGTCACTCGCCATGGTCGCGACGGCCTGGGGGATGGTCGAAGCGGCCGTCGTGGCCCGCGACGCGCAGTCACCCTGGCTCTGGCTGCAGCCGATCGCCCTCGTGGCGGTCGCTTGGCGGCTGCGCACGAGCCCCGCGGCTTCGCCCGTGCGCGACCTCCATCGCACGAATTGTCGAGTCCGGCCGCCCCGCAGCGTGGAACGGTCGCCCTCGATCGCGACGACTGTCACGTTCCTCGCGGCGTTCGCGCTGCCACTGGTGCTGCACGGAGCGGCATACGCAAGGGGCATCGAAGTCGCCACGCTGGAGGTATCCCTGCTCGCATCGCTCCGCAACCTGATGCTGCTGCTGGCTCTTGCCCTCACCGCCGACGCACCCCGGCGGCTAGCCGTGGCCGCCAGCCTGTTCTTGGCGATCTACGGTTCCTCCTGCCACGCGGAGTCACCCAACACTTGGCTGGGCGCGGCATACGGCGTGGCCGGTTGCGGCTGGCTGCTCGCCACCCAGGCCGCTCGACTGCGGCGACACGCGCACCGCTCGCGCGTCGTCACGCAGGCCGACGCCGCCGCAGCCCCGCGAAGGTCCCTCGCCGCGCCGCTTGCCGCGGTGGTTGTACTGCTTGCCGTGCTGCTGGTCACCACCGTCGGCGGCCCGCCGCGCAGCGTCGCCCGCGTGCTGCGCGGCTGGCTGCCCAGTTCCGGCGGCGAAGGCTGGCACGATCCAGGCGGTTGGGGAGGCCGCGGGGATGGCGACCAGTTGATGCTGGCCAGGCAGCAGGCCGACAGCTTCGGGGCGGTCGAAAGCGAACTGATGCTGGAGTCGAAAGAAACCTCCCTGTACGACATGTTCAATGACATGTACGGTGAAGTCCGCCCGATGCGACGCGACCGGGTGAAGTCGATTCCGCTCGCAACGCGGGACAGCCGGACCAACCATTCGATGGAGTCGCGCACGGAATCCGGCGGGCGGGAGTTCTCCGTCGTTCGCGAATCGCCCCACCAGCGCCGCGACGACCTCGCCGACCGCCGGGCCAAAGCGATGCTGTACGTCGACGGGCCGACGCCGCTGCACTTGAAACTGGAACAGTTTGACGCCTGGGATGGAACGCGACTGATCGCCCATCCGGCGCCGCCACCCGGCCGCCTGCGACTCACCGGGGCAGAGGGCCTCACCTGGGTCACCTGGGACACCCCGCTGCCTCCGCCGAACGACGTGCCCACGGACGCCTGCTTCCTCGAAGAGGAGACGGCACACACGCTCCGCGTTGTCCGACTGCCGTCGACCACCATCCCCGCACCCGCGCAGCTCTCGCGGCTCCGCGTCGACAAGATCCACAGCGCCCATCTCTTCGAATGGAATGACCACGGCCTGCTGCGGTACGCGGGCGATCGGATTCCCTCGTTGAGCGTGCTGCAGATTCGTTCGCGACGGGCGACAACGGATCGGCTGGAGCGGCAGGCGTTCCGCCCCGAACACCCGGGGCGGAACGCCGACTCGAAGTCGCGTCCCACGGCACCCTCGACGACAGCCGCGACTTCCCCGGATGACCAACTCGTGTCACTCGATCCGGCCGTGCGGGAACTGGTCCGGGGATGGACGGCGGATGCCACGAGCGACTGGCAGTTCGTGCAGGCCGTCATCAAGGGACTTCGCCGGCACGCGACTCTCGATCGCCAGCAGTCCCTCGCCGCCGACAGCTCGGACGCCGTCGGGGATTTCCTGCTCCGCCACCGCCGGGGTCCGGACTACCTGTTCGCGCTTTCCGCTGCGCTCCTGCTGCGCCACTACCAGTTCGACACGCGCGTCGTCAGCGGCCTTTACGCGCCGCCCGCCAGTCGCCTGCGTGCGGCCGGAAGAACACCGGTCTCGCGCGACGACCTGCACTTCTGGTTGGAGGTGCGCACTGCGGCGGGAACTTGGATCCCCTGCGATCCTTCCCCGGGATACCTGGTCGACTATGAGTGCCGCACGCTGGCGGAGTACTACCGCGACATGGCTCGCGCGGCGTGGCGACACCTGAGCGCCCATCGCGCGGCGTGGCTGGCGATCACCGGACTGCTCGTCGCCACACTCGCACAGCGGCGTCGCGTGTCGCAGATCGTCGCCAGCCTTGCATGGCGGGCAGGACGCCGGGACCACGCGCGCCAGCGAGTCCTGCGGACACTGCATTTCGTCGATCGTACGGCGGCGCGCCAGGGCCGGCCAAGGCCGCCCGGCGTGTCGCTGGAACGATGGCTCGAACGCCTGCCGCTGGCCAGCAACGACCCGCGCGCCACGCGGCGCGACCTCGTGCGGATCTGCCAGTGGGCAGCCTACTCCAGTCGGCCGACGCCGCCGGTGGACGCGGAACAACTGGAGCGACTCTGCCGAGCGCTGGCGCTGCCCCAAGCCTCGCTCCCTGCGATCCTTCGCTTCGATTCCTGCCTTCTTTCGCCCATCGACAGCCAACCCGTCCACAAGCAACCCATCGGGGAACTTGCCCATGCCAGCCGACCAGCTTGATCGCCACGAGATGCCGTCGATTCTCGACGCACACCAGGCCATCGCAGCCATGTCCCACCACGACCATGCCCCTGACGCACCGTGCGGGTTCCAGGCCCAGATCGATGGTCTGCGCCATGCGCTCAACGGCGTCCTGCGGGGCAAGCAGGCCACCACGGAGAAGGTGCTGGCCTGCCTCCTGGCGCGCGGACATCTGCTCATCGAGGACCTGCCGGGCCTTGGCAAGACGACCCTGGCCAAGGCGATCGCATCGTCGATCGGCGGCGAGTTCGCCCGCATCCAGTGTACGCCCGACCTGCTGCCAAGCGACATCACGGGGTTCTCGCTGCTAAATCCGAAGACGCGCGAATTCGAGTTCCGGGCGGGACCGGTGTTCGCTTCGGTGTTGCTCGCCGACGAACTGAACCGCGCCACCCCGCGCACGCAAAGCGCGCTGTTCGAAGCCATGGCGGAACGCCAAGTCACGCTCGATCGCACAACCCATCCACTCCAAGAGACCTTTTTTGTCATCGCCACGCAAAACGCCGTCGATACGCACGGCGTATTTCCGCTGCCCGTCGCGCAGCTCGACCGCTTCACCATGCGTCTGTCCCTGGGCTACCCCTCGGCCGAGGACGAGACGGAGATGCTGGCGGATGCCATCGGCACCCACACGGATCGACGACGCCTGCCCAACGCCGTCATCGACCTGGCGCAGATCATGAAGCTGCAGGAACACGTGGCCACGGTGGAAGTTTCCGCGCCGGTGCGACGCTATCTGGTGGATGTCGCGCATGCCAGCCGCCGACGGCCGGACGTCGCATCCGGCGTGAGCCCGCGCGGACTGCTGGTCTGGCAATCGGTCTGCCAAGCCTGGGCACATCTCGACGGCCGCGACTTCGTCACGCCCCAGGACGCGCAGCAGACGGCCCACGATGTCCTCGGCGTACGCCTCGGCACCAACGATCGTGACGCACGCCGGCTGGTCGATGAACTGCTCGAAGAGACCCCCGTCCCCACGCTGCCCGTGCGCAACGCCGCGACGCGCGGTCGGCTCGGCGCTGTCCCGTCCGCCTGAGACGGCCGATAGCAAATCCGCCTTACTCACCAGTCATCATCCCGGGGCAGGCACACGCCTTCCCACCCACAGGAGTTCCTCCCGATCATGAATCTTCACCCACGGCAGCACAGTCGTTCCGCCATCACGCTTGCCCTGCTGCTCCTTCTCCTGCCCGGCTCCGGCTGCCAACGCACCACGCCAGCCTCCCGCACGAAGCCAGCTTCCGACACCGGGGACTCGACCCACGGCGCTCACGATCACGATCACGATCACGATCACGATCACGCTCACGATCACGGGCACGGGCACGGGCACGGGCATCATGACGATCCGGCGGACAGCCTGCCGACGGCGGTAGCTCGCGTTCGCGTGCTTCTGGAATCGGTGGAGACTCACTTCGCGCAGGGCACGCCGGAGCAAGCAGACGACGCGCTGCATGAGTTGGGCACGTTGACGGAACGCCTGCCTGGGTTGGCTGCGGAGACGGACTTGCCGGAAACCGAATGGGCCAAAGTGCGGGAGAGTGCGTCGCGGCTGTATGAGCAGTTGGACCGGATCCACGCCGAATTCCATACGGATGGAAAGATTGACCTCGACTACGCGACCGTCAAGTCGGCAATCGATGCGGAGTTGTCGACGCTGGCGGCCGTCGTGGCTCAGTTGCCCGCCGCGGACACCAATGAAACGGATGGTGATGTGGACGAGAATGAAGAGTCGCCGTCCGATCGACGTTGATCAACGAGAAGCGGGAGGTAGTTGACATGGGCACGATGTTTTGGGGAGTCCTGCAACGAATCACGGAGTGCCTGCTGGACGGCGGCCCGACGATGCTGGCTGGACTGCTGATCGCCGCGTCCTTGCGGCACTTCCTCGGCAGCGACGGCTTGCGCGAGCTGTTCGGCAACAACTCGCGGCGCAGCCTGTGGATCGCCTGGCTGCTGGGAATGCTGCTGCCCGTATGTTCGCTGGGAGTGATCCCGCTGGCGATGGAGATGCGACGCGCGGGCATTCGACAGGGAACGATCCTTGCCTTCGCACTGACCGCGCCGCTTTTCAATCCGCTGTCGCTGCTCTATGGCCTGACGCTGGCCGCTCCCCTGCTCGTCTGCACCTTCGCGCTGGCATCGCTGCTGCTGGTGACGGTGGTGGGCATGGCCTGGGATCGATCGGCGAGCGAGGTATTCTCGGGCGTGGAGCAGTTCCCGGCATCCCGCCCCGGCTGGACGCGGATCGCGTTGGTCGCCCTTTCGTCCGCGCGGCTGGCCGTGCATCCGCTGCTGCTCTATGCCAGCATCGGCATCACGGCTTCGGCCGCCCTCAGCGGACTGCTGCCCAAGGGGTCGTTGAGCCAGCAGTTTGCGCAGGGAGATCCGTGGTCGCCGCTCGTGATGGCCGCCATTGCACTGCCGCTCTACACGACGCCGTTGACGGTCATGTCGCAGATTGGATCGATGTTCATCCACGCGAACTCGATGGGAGCGGCTTATGTGCTGCTGGCGTTGGGCACCGGCTGCAACCTTGGCCTGCTTGCCTGGACGTGGCGGACCTGGGGCGCGCGATCCACGCTCTGCTTCCTCGCCATCTGCCTGACGGGCATCCTGGCACTTGGCTACACGATGCACGCGAGCTTCCACGCTCCCGCAGCGATGGAGCATCCGCATACGCATGCGTTCGACAACTACTCCCAACCGTTCGCCGCCGGCGAGAGGATGCTGCCGCAGCGTGTGGCGGATCACTTGCGCGAAGAGGCCCAGCCCTACCAGTATGTCGCGCTCGGACTGCTGGCGGCGATCATCGGAGCGGGAGTGTTCCTGCGCGTGGTCGATCCGCGTGGGGAGAGCGAAGAATTTCTTCAGCGGCGGGCCGAATCCACGACGGGTGCCGGCCGCTATGACATGACTCTCAGCCGGACCACGCTGAAGTGGGTGGTGTCAGCCGGCATGTTGGCGGCCAGTGTGCTCAGTTGCTACATCTATTTTCCGGAGAGCCGGGAGGTGCTGGAGGAGATGCGCGTGGTGCGAGCCGACGCGCTGTCGGCGGCGGTGGCGGGGCACGC
>CAZUJM010000033.1:0-17368 GCA_964620405.1 uncultured Pirellulaceae bacterium
GCCGGCCGGCCAGTGGGTTGCCAGCCGTGATGAAGCCGGGGTGCTGCGCACCTGGGACATCGCTCGACGCTCCAAGGTAGGCGACCATCCCGGACGCTTCCCGCGCATCACGCGCATCGCGTGGCTCAACGATTCCCGACGACTGCTGCTGGGTACGCAGGACGGGCTGACGTATCTTTGGGAGGAAGCATCGAGGCGGGTGTTGCAGGAGTTTCCGGGGCACCAGGGCAGTATCTACGAGATCCGCGTCGCGGCCGAAGGATCGCGCGTGCTCACGGCCAGCAAGGACATGACGGTGCGGGCCTGGAATCCGGACGATCCGCAGCAGAAAGCTCTGATCTTCCAGCACGCGCGGCGCGCCTACGACGGACACTTCCTGTCCGACGGGCGGATCGTCTCCTGCAGCCGGGATAGTACCATTCGCGTCTGGCCGCAGGTGCGCAACCATTTTCGCAAGGAGGCTGTCACGGCCCAACCCGCCGGCAAGGCCGCGGCGATATCCGCCGATGGCCGCTGGACCTTCGCCTGCTCCCCGGCGGGGCTGAAGTCGGTGGCGTCGGCCACCAACAGTTCCGGGCAGCTCATTCCCGTCCTCGCGCCAGCCACCGCCGCGGTCTTCCTGCCGCGCTCGTCCCGCTGCCTGTTCACGACGGACGACTTGATGGCGGAAGGCGAAGTGCTGCGCCACCCAACGCGGAACGTCGCCATGATCGACTTCGATGCCGACGGAGACCTCGACTACGTTGCCAGCTTCGGCGCCACCTCGGCCAGCATCTGGCAGGAACGAAGGGCCGACGGTTCGTGGAAGCGACCGCGACTCACCCGCGACTCCGCGAAGGACACCGCCACCGTGCTGCTGCCCAGTTCCGATCGCGACATGGCCGAGCGTTGGTCCGTCTCCGCGCTTGCGGGACGCTTCGATCGGATTCGCGGCACGGAGATCGTCTGCCAGGCCGAAGCCTTGCCCCGTCCGCGCGCGCTGGCCGTCGGGGATCTCGACAACGACGCAAGCCCCGACCTGGTCCTCGCCACCGAAGGCGACGCGTCTGTCCGCTGGTATGCGAATCCCGATTCGAAGGAACTGCCCGCAGGCCTCCCGGTGTACCAGGAGGAAGGTGTGGCCAGCGATATGCTGGTCGCCGATGTGGATGACGATGGCTGGCAGGACGTCGTCCACATGACCTCCCACGGCGTCGGCTGGTCGCGGAACCAGGGGGACGGCGTCTTTGGACCGCCGAACCTGGTGAACCCGTGGCAGACCGAGTGGGGACGCTTGGCTTGGGTTGATTGCGACGAGGACGGCATCGAGGACCTGGTGGTGGGTACCCTCGATTCGGTCGTCTGGTATCCTCGCCTCGGACCCGCGACGTTCGACGCCGCACGCACGTTGGAGGAGCTGCGCGACACCGAGTGGCTTCCCCGTCTGGCCAGCAGCACCGTCGTCTGGAATCCGCGCACGCGCGAAGTCGAAAAGCACTTCCACGGCTTCTCCAGCGACGTCACCGCCCTGGCCGTATCCCGGGACGAACAGACGCTGGCCGCCGGGTCGCGCGACGGCGTCGTGCATGTCTGGCGGCTGAATCGCGGCGAACCGATCTGGACGGTTCCCCAGAAGTTCCACGCGATCGACTGCCTCGAATGGTCGAACGACGGACGTTACCTGATGATTTCGGCCCACGATCACGTCTATGTCTGGGACATGATCTTGAAACGCTCGCGGTATGTTTGGGACGCACATGAAAATACAGTGGCGTCGATCGTCGTCTCGAACCAGGGCGACCGAGTCGCGACCATCAGCCTGGACTGCACGATCCGCATCTGGTCGCTGCGCACGGGCAAGATGGAAGCGAGCATGCTGGGCCACAAGCAGCGTCCCATTGATGGCAGTTTTTCTCCCGATGATCGCCTGCTCGCCACCCTGGGTGAACGCGGCAACGTGCGACTGTGGCATCTGAGCACCAACCAGACGCTGCTGGTGTTGTCCGACTGGAGCATCCCGCAGGCCCAGCAGGTGACGTTTACCGGTCCCAACTCGCTGATGGCCGTGGGAAATCGCCACGGAAAGCTCGAACGGGCGACTTGGCAGGTGGAAGACGACGATTCACGACGGTAACCTGGGAGACAGCCGCGCGGGATACGATACCGTGGTGGATACGACACCATGGTCGTGTCCCGCTCTGTCGTCCTGGAAACCCGCCGGGCCGTCGTGAGACGC
The DNA here is from genome assembly GCA_964620405.1 of uncultured Pirellulaceae bacterium. Lineage (GTDB taxonomy): Bacteria > Planctomycetota > Planctomycetia > Pirellulales > Pirellulaceae > CAZUJM01. The sequence goes on from CAZUJM010000033.1 coordinate 2,216, forward strand.
ACGGACCGCTGAGCGTTGAGCCCCGTGGTCTCCTGCCATCGCGCGCTCGACGCGTGCACCATCAAGCTGACCGCGGAGGACGCCATGTCCATCGGATCGTTCGATGAAACCGGGGAGCAACTGGCCGACTACGCGTCGGGGAATCCGGCGGCCATCAATGAGCTGCTGGAACGGTACCGACCGTTCCTCCGCCGCGTGGTGCAGGTGCGCCTCGACGCTTCGCTGCGTGGACGAGTGGATCCGTCGGACATCGTGCAGGAGACGCACGTCGAGGTGGTGCGCCGGCTGGGCGACTACTTGGAACGCCGTCCGATGTCGTTCCGCGCCTGGCTGCACCGCACGGTCTGCCAGCAGCTGCAACTGGCCCGCCGCCTGCATCGGGACACGCGACGCCGCACGGTGGAGCGGGAGATTGCGATCGACGACCAGTCGTCCGTGGCGCTGGCCGAACTGCTGCTGGGGGAAAGTCCGAGCCAGTCGATGGAGCGCGATGAGATCGTGGAGAAAGTGCGGAACGCCCTGGAACGACTGCCGCCGCTGGACCGCGAGATCCTGCTGCTCCGCAACTTCGAGTCGCTGACGAACATCGAAGCCGCCGAGATCCTGGAAGTCCCGCCGATGACGGCCGCCAAACGCTACGGCCGCGCCCTGATACGACTCCGCGAAGAACTCAAAGGCATCCAGGGGCGCCTGTGAGTTCGCCGATATGCACGCGCCGCATCACGCCGACGCTTGCAGGGATTCGATCAAACGCCGACCCATGGGTGTCGGCTGCATGTGCTCCGAGATCACCTGCAGGCCGGAGGCGAACTGCTCGCGGAACTTCTCCAGTGTGGGCTGGAGGTTCAGCTCCGGGAAGCGTGCGTCGAGTCGCTGGTGGACGCGGCAGTTGCGGGCGAGCACGAAGGTGCCGTGCAGCACCTGGAATAACGGTCGCGGGTCGGGGCGAATCGGCGCCTGGTGCACTTCGTTCGGATTCGTCAACAGCGGATCGAGAATGAACAGCGCGTTCAGATGCAGGTGGGAGCATTCGTGCACGAGGTGCTCGAGGAACCAAGGCAGCGCGTTCGCTTCGGTGGGCGCTTGGAGCCACAGGGCGCCAAAGGCCTTCGGCGAACTCAGGCCCTCGATCCCGTTGCCCGTGAAAAGCTTCAGGCACGAGACGTGCGTCTGGATCTCGGCATGCATGTCCGCATCGACCTGCGAGATCAGGTCCATGGCTTCCAGGGCTTTCAGGTGCAGGGGGCGGATGTCCTGCTCCAGCAGCGGGAAGCATTCCAGCGGCGGCCTACCCGGAATCTGCGTCATGCGGATCTCTCGCAGCAACGCGTTCTCCCAGGAATGGACGGCGATCGACTCGGTCTCGAATTCGTCGGCATACCAGTTCTCGGGCGCATCGGCGCACCAGGCCTGCAGGCGGTCGAACACCGCATAGCCGTCGCGCCGGTCGATGGCTTCCATCAGCGTCGAGAGTCGCGCACTGAGACGCGGGGCCAGGCGGCGGTCCAGGTCGATGCCGCGGACGGCCGCTCGCAGGCGATCGAGTCGAGCCTGCAGGCCGCTGGCGGCCACTTCCAGGGCATCCTCGGCGCAATGCTGCCAGAACTGCCGCAGGGCTCGCGCGACCCGGCGACTGACCTCCGCATTCGGTTCGCAGGTGAACCAGTCCGGCCGCGCGTCGCGGGCGAACGCCGGCACTTCCGCGGTGGACAGGGACTGGACAGGAGAAGGAGCGTTCCCAAGGACACCCATCGTTACCTCTCATGCGGCTGGCAGGGGAAGGAGCAGCAAGGAGAGCTGCTCGGTTCATCGCGAGTCGATCGACAGCGGGTATGTAACCGATAAAGCGGCTCGAAGCGGCCGGGGAAGCCGTGATTGTTCCGCGAAAGATGCCCCCACACAGCGGTCCTGCGGACTGCGTCGTGAGCGAGAAGACACGTGGCGGAACGAAGCACGCGGCGCAATTAGGGGCAGGGCATCCCCAGGGATGCGTGTCCGGCCTTTCGCTTGCGCGGCTCGCTCCCATGAGCCGAGCAAGCCATGCGTCGCGTAATGCCTGCCGCTCGCGCAGTTCTCTCGCGGTGTCCTGCAAAAGTCCCTCCCGCACAGGGACCGATCGGCCGTCGGTGACAGGCAACGCCCGCAGCACGTGCCCTGGTGTTCAGAAAACGAAACTCGCGACGAGAAAGAAAGTCGCATCGGGCAGCGGTCGACCACCGTTCGAACCGAGGCTCGGAAGTCGACTCCTTAGAAATAGCGTTTCGAGCGTCCCAGATAAGGCCTGCGGCGTGACTAGGCCCCGAGCTTGCTCCGGGGGGGAGACTTTTTCTCGAAGGGACTTGATATTGCCGATTCTGCGTTTAACCTCAAGCCCTTAGTCGGCACTGTTCCGACCCGTTGACCCACGGTCCCTACTTGATGAACTTTGACAACTGCATCCAGAGGTAGCCATGCAGACAAAAAGACTGCTGTTGATTGTGACAATCCTTTTCGCGACGGGCTTGGCCAAGCCCGTGGATGCTTCCATCGCGCAGCCGATAAAGCTGATCGCCATGGGTTCATTCTCCCCCAGCGGTTCCTTGTCCCTGGTTGACCAGGGCAGCACTTACGATCTCACAATGCCCCCGGGAACTTTCACCACGACGGCGTTCCTAGGGCCGACCAACACCGGCATGGTCCTCGGCGACACGATCAGTTTCTCGGGGATCACATTCACCAATTATGCGCTCACGGCTGTTGTCCCTGCGAATACGTCCCTGCAGTTCTCCACGACGCAGGGCACGTTCTCGTTCACCGGGGTAGCGGGTCTGTTCGGCCCCTCTCCGGCGAACTTTGCCTACACGACCGGAGATAGCTTTGTCTATACGATTGGCAATCTGACCGGGTCGAATTCCGCTTTCGCTCCCTCGACCGCCGTCTTGGGTTTGTTTTTCAACGCCCAAGCTTATCTGGCCAATACAGGAGTTCTGTCCATCCCGAACGGGCAGTTCCCGCCATCGGGGCCCCTTGGTGGGCAGTATGAAGGCGCGGCATGGGTTCTGGCGTCGATCAGCAGCGTTCCCGAGCCCACCTCCGCATGCTGCTGGGGCCTGATGGCGGTAGGGATGCTGACGTATCGCCGTCGGTGGGCGCGTTAAGCGATCGATGGCCCTGAAGGCACATGCCGTTTTCGCCCCGAGCGAATTCGGCGCGGTTTCGAGGCGAAACCGCAACCGGACACCCGGCGTGCGTTTGCTGGATTAGCAGACGCACGCCGGGTGTTGTTCGTTTCCTGACCGCCTACACGCTCAGCACAGGGATCGTTCCCAACTCGGAGGCTCGCAGGTTTCCGCGATCACCTCCGTGCCTTCACAATGGCCCTCCGTGCCTCCTCCGTGGTTGAGTCCCTCCGGCATTCGCGAGAACGGGAGGAGGGGTCTTGGTTCACCACGGAGACCACAAAGGTCACGGAGAATTGAGGAAACCAGCAGTGGCAGTGGCAGCGCAAAAGGCGACGCAGCAAGCGTTCGCCCGGTTGGGCACAGGCTCGCAGCCAGGAATCTTAAACCCCGTGGCTGCAAGAGATTACGCGAGCCCGTGCGAAGGCGTGCGAGAGCACGCCAGAGCATGCAGATTACCTAAAGTAGCGGAGAAGGGACTCGAACCCCCGACACACGGCTTATGAAGCCGTTGCTCTAACCACCTGAGCTACTCCGCCGCGAAGGCGTCCTTCGGCGAGTGCCGCAAGGGCACTTCAGGACGCCGTAAGATTATCGGCAGATCGGATGGCCGGGTAAAGGGGGGAACGTCCGCAGGCCGCTTTTCGCCTGCTGAAACCCCCACCCATTCACCGGTCCTCGGCACGGCGCCGGGTGCTTGCGGTCGCCGTGACTGGAGGCCGAGGAGGAACACCGGCGACTACTGGTCGTCGTCGGCCTTCTCGCTGCCTTCCTTGTCGCCGTCTTCCTTATCCTCGGCCGCCTTGCCGCCGTTCTTCTTCTCTTCCAGTTCCGCCTGGTAGCGTTTGAGCGTCTCGCGGAGCGCCTCGTCGTTGCCCTGCGAGCCGACTTCGACGGCCTTCTCCTGCGTCTCGATCGCCTTCTCGAGGTCGCCCTGGAGATAGTACGACAAAGCCAGCGAATCGAGGACCGAGCCGTCCTTGCCCTGGGTCAGCTCCTGGGCCCGTCGGATGATCCCCTGCGCCGCCTTGATGTCCCGCTCCTCCTCCGGCACCTCCGTCATCATGGTCCAGGCCGCGAAGTTCAGCAGTTGGGGATTTTCCCAGTTGGCCTTGGCCACCGCACCGAAGGTCGCATTGGCGTCCTTGAAACGGCCCGACATCATCTGGATGCGAGCCCGCACCATCGGCCACTGCGGATTCTTCGGGTCGCTCGCCGACAACGTCTCGGTGACCTCCAGCGCCTTGTCCCAGTCCCGCTGCTGGACCGCCAGCTGCAGGCCCATCATCATCTTTTCCGCTTCCTGCTTCTTGCGGAACGTCGCGGCGAATTCGGCGCGGTTCCAACTGCCGTCGGCCACCTGCTGCAGCGGTTCGTCCATCTCCATCGGATGGCCGATCCATTCAATCAAACCGTCCTTGCCGACGATGAAGGCCGTGGGAATGCCGCCCTGGCCCGAAGCCGCCATGTACGCGGCGGCCGTTGACTTCTCCTTGTCCAGCGCCAGCGAGTAGCTGATCGTCTCTCGCCACGTCTGCTCGCTCTCCGAATCCATCCGCTCGTCGAGGAACTTCGAAACCGTCTCCTCGTCTTCATCGGTCACGCCGATGAACTGCACTCGCTCGCCATACTCCTTCTGCAGCTTGCTCAGGTGCGGCATGCTCATGCGGCACGGCGGACACCAGGTGGCCCAGAATTCGACGACGTACACGCCGCCCTTCTTGAACTTGCCCACCTCGTTCCCCAAGGCCCAGCCGGCGATCGACACCGCCGGCGCCTGATCGCCAATCGTCAACGTCACCTCGGCCGGCGCCTCGCCGGTCTCGATCGCGTTCACTTCGTTCTCGTCCGGCGCGGCTTCCTTGGCACCTTCCTTGGCCTCTTCCTTCGCTGCCGGCGCCTGGGTGTAGAGCGTTTCGGTCAGGCGGGAACGCAGCGAATCGCCGGAGGTGGCGTTGGAGTCGGGCTGGGCTCCGGCCGCAGGTGCTTCCGGCGCGGCGGGAGTCGCAGGGGTAGCGGGAGCGTCAGGCGTCTTGGCCGGCGGCGGAGCACACGCGGCGAGCAGAGTCAGGCTGACGGGCATCATCCATCGAAACAGTCGGGACACAGTATTTCCCTTTCTCTCGGGCAAAACGCGAACGGATTCGGAGCCCACGTGACTCAGCCACCACCCGTCCAGTTTTCGTAACCGGTCATTCTATACGGCCGCCTTTCCATTGGCGACCGTCACCCCGTCAGGGGGGCTCCGAATCGCCTTGGGAAAGCTTCGCCGGGTAGCCCCGCGATTAGAGGCCCATTGCTGCCAGCCGAGGAAGAGCCACTGGCGTGGGGGCATTTGAGAGGCTCAAGGACCCCGCGCGATTTTCGGGAAGCCACGCCTTGCCAGAGTGGCGCCGGACACACATGTCCGGCAGCAGAAGTCTGCGGCACGCAGCGTCCCGGGCAAGATCAACGCGGCCGCATCCGTCACGGACCGCGTCTGGATCGACGAGGACGTTCGCCCCGTCGGGAAAATCAGGCCGCGGTGCCCGCCGCTCCGCCCAGGTACTCCGCGAGCTTCTCTCGCAGCAAAGACTCCGAGATCTCTCCGGTGTACTCCGACAAGAACTGCCCGAGGAACCCACGAGCCCCCAGCCGCTGCTGTTCGTCCTCGATCTCTGCCAAGATCGCCAGCGCCAGCTGTGCGGAGTCGGGTGTGACGGCCGTGTCGGAATCCCCGGCCCCGGCGTCTCCGGGACTGGCGTCTTCTCCGCCAGCATCCGTACCGTCGCCGCGAGTCGCCCCATCCCCGGCCCCGGTGTCCGTCGCTTCAGTGCGCGGGTCGACGAACGGGCCACCCACCAAGACGTTGCCGCGGATCGCCGCTCGGCCCTGCGACAGAACCCCCTCGGCGTTGCGGATCAGATAAGAGAAGGTATCCAACCCGTTGTACGACCAGTCCGGGGTGTAGACGACCTTGCCGGTCGCGGGGTCGAGTTCCAGCGTCCCATGCGAGTAGTCCGACTTGTCGACGCTCACCAGTTCGACTTCTCCCAGCCCCAGCAGGTTGCGGCCATCGGCGTAGTCGTTCGCCGTGACATCCAGTTCGATCGGCGAACCCGTGGCCAGGCTGAACGATTCGAACACGTCGTCCACGGCCTTCGGAGAGCCCTCGGGTGCTCGCACCAGCACGCGGAAGCTCGACGACTCCATGCCCACAGAGATCCGCAGGCTGCTGTACAGGTACGTGTTGATGTTTACCCGGTACCCGTTGGTCGTGGTGAAGCCGGCCGCCGGTTCGTAACGCATGCCCGCCAGCAGCTGGTTTACTTCGGAGACGGTTCCGTACACCCAGGCACCACCGCCGGCGATTTCGGAGAAGCCGCCCGTCGCCGTGGAGGGAACGCTGGAGCTGAACTTGCCGGCAAACACATCGCCCGAATACGGCACGTCCGGTGCCGCCCAGTAGATGTACATGCCGACCGACATGTCGCTTGGGCCCTCGTAGTCGACCTGCAGCAGCGGATCGCCCGCTTCGTCCAGCAGTTCGATGGGCGTGCCGGCGTCGGTGGCGATCGCATCCGGAACCTGCACGGCGAACTGGCTGGCGCCTGAATCCTGGGTGAAGTTCAACCAGACCGAGGCCGTCACTTCGTTGCCCTCCGCATCGGCCACCGTGTAGCTGAATCGGTCCCAGTAGCGAAACTGAGGGCCTGGAATATACCGCAGCAGCTCCCGCCCGTTCGGTCCGGCACCCGGCACACGCTCCACCGTGCCCAGCATCGAATCGCCGATCGACCGGATCTCGACGACGCTGGCGGAGTCGTTCGCCAGAACATCGATGTTCAAGCTCGGAACTTGTCTGCTGTTCGCGGGCAGGTTTCGCGAAATCCAATCGTCGTTCGCCAGGTTGCCCGCCGTGACGTCCGTGACCGGGTCCCCCGCGACCGGATCTTCAACGCCTGAATCTCCGGCACCCGGATCACCGGCACCCGGGTCGCCCGCGTTCGGGTCCCGGACTTCGGAACCGCCGTTCGGATCGTCTGGGTTCGGCTCGGCATTGCGAGTCCGGCCGTAGCGACCCGTCTGGAAAGCGGCGACCAAGTCGGTCGTGGTGAAGCGGCCGTCCAGGTTCCAGTCGCCCTGATCCCAATGGGCCGCACTGCCGGTTTCGTACTTGCCGTGCTGGAAAGCGAGCACGAGGTCCGCGGAGTCGAAGCGTCCGTCGGCGTTGGCGTCACCGGCCCAGACTGCCGCATCGGCCGCCATAGCCAGACGGCTCTCCAGGAACTCCAAGACGCGGCATGCAATGCGAGACTTCGCTTGGCCCGAGCGAATGCGTCGGTGGCGGCGAGGCATGGTCAACTCCTCAATTCGTTGGTGGGGCGATCAGAACGATCGCGGGGAGACGAGCGAAGACGTTCAAAATCGGAAACTCGGACGGTGGCTGCCACACCGAGGGGACCAGGCCCGGTGGATCAAGCAAGGGAAACTACGCGGTGCCCGGGAGTCCGCGCTTGGAGCACGCGACCCCGGGGACTTTGCTGCTATGGACGACGAGGATCGAGAGCAGGCATGCGGAGCCCTCGCCTGAGAGCCTAGCAGATACCGCTGGACTATAGAGCCTTTTAACCATCGAACCAGTCGGTTCCCGCAAGTCTGCGGCTTTCCGGAGCACTGGGCGTCGAGTCTAATCCTGGGAGAGTTCCGGCGGCGTTTTTCTTGGAACTGCGAGACATCGGGATCTTGGCCATGCTTCCGCGAAACTGCAGTGGAATTGCTCACGGGCGGCATGCCTTTGAGTCGCTGGATGCGACGCGACCGGAAGGGCTGATGGTGGTCAGTCGGCGGAATCTGCTCAAGGCCAGCATGGCGGGCTTGGCCGGGCTATCGCTGCCACTGCTGCTGCGTCAGCGGGCGACAGCTGCTGATGATCGAGCCGACGGTGGCGCGACGGCGGGCGCGACGGCGGGCGCGAACAAGGCGGTCATCCTGCTCTGGATGACCGGCGGTCCGAGTCACATCGACATGTGGGACATGAAGCCGGACCGGCCGCTGGTCAACCGCGGTCCGTTCTCGCCCATTCGCACTTCGGTTCCGGGCATCTGGATCTGCGAGCACCTGCCGCGGCAAGCCGCGATGATGGATCGCTTCACGCTCATCCGTTCCGTCGACTGCCGGCACAGCAACCACGAACCGAACATGGTGATGCAGACGGGCCATCGCGACGCGGAGCCACGGATCAATCCGAAGGGCGATCGCTTTCCGAGCTTCGGGTCGGTCGTTGCCCGTTACCGAGGGGCGAACCACCGGTCGGTGCCGCCCTATGTGGCTTTCGAGAAGTATCGGTCGCACATCGGTTACGCGGGTTACCTGGGTCAGCAGTACGATCCGTTCATTGCGGGGCCGGCGGCCCAGTTGCCTGTCTACGACATGGTGGGGCAGGACACCGGCGCAGTGACGCGGGGCGATCTGTTCCAGTTCAGTCGATCGCTGAGTTTCGAGCGGCTGGCGCAGCGCACGCAGTTGCGGGAAGACTTCGATCGCCTGCGTCGCGATCTGGATGTGTCGGGTGCGATCGACGGGATGGACCGTTACCAGCAGCAGGCGGTCGAGACGCTGGCGGGTGGGCGCGTGCAACCGGCTTTCGATCTCTCACTGGAACCGGCGTCAGTACGCGATGCCTACGGAAACCATCTCTGGTGCCAGCAAGCGCTGCTCGCGCGGCGCCTCGTGCAGGCCGGCGTCGCCTTTGTGACGCTCGATCTCAGTTACCACACCGCGTCCGGTACCTGGGATACCCACGGCGACAACATCCCGCCCTACGGCGGCATCAGCAAAGGACTGGGGCCGCTGCTGCCCCTGTTCGACCGATTGCTCACGACGCTGGTCGCGGACTTGGAGCGGCAGGAGATGCTGGACGACGTGCTGGTGATCGCGATGGGCGAGTTCGGGCGCACGCCGATGATGGGCACTCAGGGCAGTTCTGACGGACGCGATCATTGGCCTTCAGTCATGTCGATCTGTCTGGCAGGCGGTGGATTCCGGCATGGGCAGGTCATCGGATCGACCGACCGCGACGGCGGCCAGATCCAGACTCGCCCGGTGACGCCTGGCGACCTGGCCGCCACGATCTACCACCACATGGGCGTGCCGCTGGAGACGACCTACGCCGATGATCGAGGCAGGCCGCTGGCCATCGTGCAGGAGAACGGCCAGCCGATCGCGGAACTGCTGTAGAGACGAGCCCGCATGCGATTCGCAGGTCGATCGTGAAGTGAAGAGGCAGCGACCGTTCCGCGATGAACGGTCGCTGGGTGAGGGACGACGGGCCAGTCTAGCGATTGCGAGGCCTGTCCGACGAGCGGCGGCGGGCCTCGATCTCGACGCGGATCTGCAGGCCCACGCCCGTCGCCTTGGGGCCCAACGGCATCACGACCACCAGATGGCCAGCCAAGTGGGAGTCGCTGTAACAGTAGGTGATCCATCCGGACGGGAGTTCTTGGTTGGCCACGCGGTCGAAGCCGAGCGGCGGACCGACTGCATTCAGAAGGACCGGCCCGACCGTCTGCTTCACCATGTTCGCCGACGCTTCCTGGGCCTTGTTCTCCGCCTCCGATGCCTTCTGTTCGGCCCCCTCGCCCGCCGACGCAAAACGCTTCGCATCCAACTTCGCGTCGCCCTCGTTCGGCAGGAGCACGGTGGCGTTGTGGGTGATCGCTCCGTCCGGGTCGAGCGCACTGATCGTCACCTGCTCCTTCGTCTGCAGGATCGACAGCGCGATCGTGTCACTCCACGGACCGTGCACCATGCCTTCGGCGATCAATCGCAGACGCGCATCCCAAAGGCCGGTGAAGTCCGTGGGCGTTGTCATGCGCAGTTGCTCGACCGGCAACGCACTGCAGATCGCCAACGCATCAAACAGCCCGCTGTCGACGGTAACCGGCTGCGGCGGATACTCCATGTAATGCTCGTGGGTGAACTTCAGCACCTGATCGAGAATCTTCAGGACGCGGCGTGACGGGCGATGAGGATTCGTCGCTCGGCTGTGCTGGAAGTTACGCACCGTAGATTCGGAGACCCCTGTCTTGGCAGCCAACTCCGCAACGCTCAGTTCCCCCATCGCCTCCAGGAAACGATCGCCAACCACGAAGCCCATGATCTTGTTTTTCTTCATCGCCCTGCCCTACCTTTCTTGCATCGCCTCAAGCCAGTTACCCCGAACGCGAAGCAAGTGTACGCAGAGGCGGATGTCTTGCAAGTCTTCGTCGAGCGACTTGCTGACAACGTGCTGTCACCTTTTTTGCGCACGATCTCTTTCGCAACAGCGCGCCGTCCGCGCGATGGCGCTTTCGCACGATCTTCGCCGCGTGAACGCTGAATACCGTTTCGCGTCAACGCGCCGAGAAAAATAAAAAACTTGTTGAAGCTGGAATATTCCCGAGTTTTTCCAGGGCCAGAATTCACGATGATTCTTCGCGAGCGTGTACTTCGTGAAATATGTCACAGAGCTATAGAAACGGGCTTCTGTGCGGCTTTCTATGTGTCGCGCGGGAGCGGATGTCGCGCGATTGCCGAATCGCTCGCTGGGTTGATGAAGCGACGCCGCGGAATCGTTTCTCGCGGGAAACGAATTCGCGGAGCGCCCATTCTGCGCCGCTTCGCGCGCGTCGTCGCGAAATGCGTTGTGCTGCGTCGTTGCCACGCAGGGTTTTCACGTGCGATGTTCGGGAGACCTAACACTCCGAGGCCAGACGGCGTCTTGAAAGGATCTCCAGCGAATGGAATGTCGAATTCATGGCCCCGTTGGTGCGCCGTTGGGGGAAACCCGGGACGTTCGTTGACGATCGCTGGAGAACGGTCATAAATTCGCCATGTCGGGTGCAGTGACGGAGCGCGGGCTGGAATCGGATCGCCGAGGAGCACGGGAATGGAAGTCGTCACGGTCTGCGCGGTCGATGGTTCGCTGGACTGGGAGGCGGACCGCGTATTGGCATCCGCGAACCGACGGTGGGAGGAGGTGCCCTGCTTGTGATTGCCGAATCGTTGATTGTCGATCTGTCGTTGATGGTGGGCGAGGGACTTGGCCTTCATCCGGTGGTCATTCGGATGACACCTTGGAGCGGGGAAACTTTTTTCAATCCGTGCGAAAAATTTCCGGCGCTCCTGCAGACTTTGTCCGGTTGCGACTGCCGACAACAGGTCTGCCTGGTGCTGTATGCGGTGAAGGAGTCCCTGCAGATGTGGACTCTGGGACTGTGTTCCTCGTCCTTACCCGTAACGTCCAGCGACTCCACGGTTCCCTGCGAGATCCGCGACTACGTCTTGCGACTGGTGGCCTTGAGCCACGTGGCGGCGAAGCGACCGGCGAGACTGCTGGGGGACGCCGGACGCGAGCGACTGCGGCAGTGTCTCGAGGCGGAGAATGCGGCGGATGGGGGAGTAGATGCCTGGGACGCGGGGGCGGACTTCGATGATGGCAGTCAGGGCACCGACTTCCGCGGATCGGCCGGTTTGGAGCGATTCCTCGCCGAACTGCTCGATTCCGCCGATCCTGGCAGCATCTGGGTGGGCCTCGCTTGTCTCTGGAAGGCATCGCCGCAGCGTATCGAGCGACTGCTGGCGTCGCGGGTCGCGTTGGCGATGGAATGGCCGGTCGTCCATCGTTTGATGGTGACGCATCTGACATCCCAAGTGTCCCGTGGGCTTCGCAGGTCGCTCGTTCGCCGCAACCTGAAACGCTCGCTGCTCGACGATTCCTCCCTGGACTACAGGGTGAGATGTCGACTGCTCGACGAGGTTTCGCCGGGGGCGAGGAAGCGAGCGCGGCAAATGCGTCAGAAGTCGTCGGCTGGCGACATGCCCGCGGTCTCTCCTCGCTGAGAAACGCCAGTGATTCGTTGTGGAAACCGCGTGGCGGTCGGATCCCGGTAGATATATTTCCAGGCCCGAATCGAAGCCTGCGGGGCGCGTCGCTCCTCGTATCGGCCCATGACAGTGACACTGCCGTGGCACTCGTTCGACGCATCCTGTTCGTCCCCCTCTCGACGCGGCCGCCATTTCGGAATCAGCCATGGACTCGATCAAGTCGCTGTTCTCCCGCGATGTTCGTCTTGAAGTCGGAGAGGTCGGCTATCGTCATCCGGTGGTACTGCGTCTGACGCCGTGGTCGGTGACGCTGGTCTCCAATCCTTGCGCGGAGTTTCCGGCGTCACTGCGTTATTTTTCAGCCTGCGACTGCCAGTCGCGGCTGGAGAACCTGATGCTGCGCGTGGGCGACCAACTGGAACGCTGGGCCTGGGGCGATACCCCGAAACGCTTGGATTTGTCGAGCAAAAAGCTGGCGATCCCCGTGGAAATCGGCTCGGTGATCGACGAGTTTCAGCGACTGGCAGCCCGTGCACCGCATGACGACGACGGTCCGCGACGGAAGGATCTTGTGTCGATCGTGTCTGCGGGAGCGGATAACTCGGGTGGGGAACTGCGGCCGGCGACCGGAGTCCGGCGGAGGAAGCTCGGCAGGCAACGATCGGTCGTCAATCCGGGAATCGATCTCGACCATGAGTTTCCGGTGGATGCCTTCCCGACCTATGAACGGCTCGTCGATCAACTGCTGGACTCCAAGGAACTAGGCCACCTCTGGTACGGCCTCCATATTTTGAGTTCCGCGTCGCTCCACCGGATCGAAAGCCTGCTCCAGCCGCGTTTCCGGCGAGCCCTCACATGGCCGATCGGCCTGCGGCTGATGGTGATCCAACTGAGTGGTCGTCTGCCGGGGTTGCAGGAGGAAGAGGCGCGCGGGGAACTGGTGGCTGCCACGCTGGCCGAGCCTATCCTGGCGGCGACGACGCGACGGCGACTGCTGTCGGAGATTCCCGTCAGTCGGCCCGACGCGGCGTGCAGGATCCTGTGGGATTCCACGGCGATGTCCGGTGCCTGCCGAGGTCGCGAGGTCGGCGCAGCCCTGGACCGCATCCTGACGCACTACGTGGGGAATCTGCCGAACTGGCGGGTCCGGTGCGAGGTCACTCGGTCCGTCGTGGACCTGCTGGTGGTCACCAATGGCTTGGAATCCCACATCAGGCACCATGCGACGCCGATGGCCAGCGATCTGGCCAATTACCTCCGATTCAATCCGACAAGGCGCGAGCTTTGGGATACCGCCCTGCGTTTTTTGAGCTTTGCGCGATCGCTCGACGGCGGTTTTGCGATCCTGAAACTGCTGGAACGCTTCATTCGCGACCCCCTGAAGGTCGCGAGTTGCCTCGGTGCTTTGAATCACATGACCTGGAGCGTGGCGAAGCGTTCGGAGCGCGCCACGGAGTTTCTGTTCGCGGTGGGCGAGGAAATCGACCGCGTGAAAGCTCAACTGGCCGAAGGCTTCCACATGAAGGCCTCTTGGGAGGCCGATGTCCGTCGCGATCTGGCCCGGCTGGAAAGCAAGTTGCAGTCGTCGGTGGAGGAGTTGGCTGGCTCGTGGGACGCCAACGCGACCCTCGCCGAACTGCTGCAGTGTTTGGGTTCGAAGCTGGGCGAGTCGCAACGGGAGATGGTCCTGGCCTGGGGCGGGAGCATTCTGAAAAAGTCCGGGCCCTCGATCGATCCGCATTTGCTCCGGGAAATCGCGGACGCATCCATTTGGCGATGGATGATCATTCTTTTCAAGAACGGGACCGTGAAGTTCCCGGACGAAGCGTAGCCAATTCACTGGTCTCGACCTGCTGACCAATTCCTTTTGTCCTCGGGTAACCCATGTCACGCAAGAATATTTCCGCGAAGCATTCCGTATCTCCTTCCTCTGTACCTGGCGGGTCCGCCGCATCGCGGGGTGGAAACGCTGGCGCTTGTCCTGCGGGAGCGGCCGAGCTGCTGGTGGCGTTGCAGACGCCGATGGGAAACCGGCTGGGCCTGCCGGCTCTGGTCTGGGGCAAGCCGGGCCAGGGCAAGACCAGCTTCCTGGAGTCGCTGTCGAGCCCGACGTTTCCGGTGCATCAGGTGATCGCGAGCATCCACGATCCGACCGACTTCGGCGGGATGCCTTTCTGCGATGCCGACCGCGTGCGGATGCTGCCGCCGGAGTGGGCCGTAGACCTGGCCGAAGCGGGTCGGGGGATCCTGCTGCTGGACGACATCACGACGGCTGCGCCGGCCGTGCAGGCCGCGCTGCTTCGCGTGGTGCTGGAGCGTCGCGTGGGCTGCCTGCAACTGCCGCCGGAGGTGCGGATCATCGCGGCCGCCAATCCGCCCGAGGAGCTGCTCGGCGGCTGGGAACTCTCCGCGCCCCTCGCCAACCGTTTCCTGCACATCCAGTGGGACCTGCCTGCCGCGACGTTTGCCGACGCACTTCGCCACGGCTTCGCGCCGGCCGTGTTGCCCGAGATCGACCGCGAACTGCACGCCCTCGCGGCGGCGAACTGGAGCGGCATCCTGGCGTCGTTCCTCTCGGTGCAGCCATCGCTCGTGAACACGACGGCCACCGAGGGCGAGCAGGCCTACGCCTCGCCCCGCACCTGGTTGGACTTCGTCGTCAACCTCATGGCCTCCTGCGAGTTGCTCGGCCAGGCACCCCGGGCGGGTGACGCCACCTGTACCCCGCTGTGCTCCCGACTGCTGGTCGGGTCGGTGGGAAGTGGCCCGGCCACGGCGTTCCTGGGCTTCCTCAAGAACCTGCAGTTCCCGGACCCCGACGAAATCCTGGATGGTCTCGCCGATCTCGACCTCGCCAAGCTTCGCGATGATGAACTCCATACCTTCTTCAGCGCGCTGGCCAACCGCGTGTTGGTGCGTCATCGCCAGGGAGAAGCGTCCGCCCTCGATGCCACCCTGGTCACGCTGGACCTGGCCGAACAGGTCGCGAAGCAGGGCCGCGTCGATGTCGTGTTCCCGCCCCTGCGCCGCCTCGCCTCGGAACGAGCCTTCCAGCAGTGTCTGTCGCTCGCCGATGCGCAGCACAAGACGCAGGACCTGCATCAGCGGATCGCCGCAACGCTGCATGTCCTCTCTCGGTGCGGAAACA
>CAZUJM010000033.1:17378-31945 GCA_964620405.1 uncultured Pirellulaceae bacterium
TCTTGACGAAGAGCTGGCATTCCTGACGCAGATGATCATCCAGTCAGGCGACAAGTCGGGGGCGAGAACCCGCAAGTAGCCTGTGCGTCGCCGATCGTCGGTCGCGAATTTTTGTTTCGTCGCGGAGGAGCAACGATGGTGAGTCCCCAAGTAGCCCGTGCGGTCCGCACGTCGCGGGTGCTGGCGGCGGAGCAGGCCAGTTGGTACGCGCCCGCCCTGTTCCATGCGCGGATTGTCGTGACCGACCACTGCCCTGCCCTGGCCGCCATCGACGACGGATGGCGCGTCTACTTCAACCCGACCATGGTGCAGGCCATGATCGATTCCGAGCCCTGGGAGGATGTGCTCCGCCAACTGGGCTTTGTCTGGATTCATGAGATCAGCCATGTGCTGCGCGACCATGGCAGCCGGTTCCTCGCGCTGCAGGGCACGACCGCGGGTGCGAGCGATCCGCTCGGGGAGGACTTGCCCGATTCGGCCGCGGCGCTGGCGAAGTCGCAAAAGATGTGGAACCGCGCCCAGGAAGCGTACCCTCACCTCTCCCACGGCACGCTCAGCGCGTTGGCCCTGCGCTGGAACCTCGCGGCGGACTGCGAGATCAACGACCTGGAGGGCCTGGGCCTGCTGCAGCCGCCAAAGCGGTTCCAGCCGGTGACGCCCGCGTCGCTGGGAATGCCGCCGCAGAAGATCGCGGAATACTACTACCTGCACCTCCCGGTAGTTGAAGCGGTGCGGTTGGCTGGCAATCGTAGGCTCAGCGAAGGCAGCGGTGTCGACGGCGTCGCTCGGCCTTGGGAGCTGCCGCGCGATGACCCGCAGGCGGCTGCCTTGTCGGAACTGGATCGCAAGCAGTTGCGGCAGGAGGTCGCGAAGGCCGTCCTGGCGGAGGCGGGTAAGGCGGGTCGCAGCGTCGAAAACCTCGTGCGCTGGGCGAGCGATCTTGTGACTCCGCGCGTCGACTGGCGCATCCTGCTTCGCCGCGGCGTGCGTCTTGCGCTCCATCGAGGCTCCGGTTCCCAGCAGGACTACTCCTACCAGCGTCCCCATCGACGCAGTGCGACCTACGCTCCGCTCGCACGCCCCTCGCTGGTGTCGCGTGCCCTTCCGTCGGTTGCTTGCGTCGTCGATACCTCCGGTTCCATGACGCCCGCCGAACTGGGGCGGTCGCTGTCCGAAGTGCATGCCGTGCTGCGACTGCTGGGCACGTCGGTGACCATCATCCCGTGCGATCAGGTTGCCTATTCGCCGATCCGCGTGGTCTCGCGGAGCGACGTGGAGCGACTGAAGAGCGGCCTGCCTGGGGGAGGCGGCACGAATCTGGTCGTGGGGATCGAGGCCGCCCTGGCACTCCGCCCTGCCCCGGATATCGTGCTGGTGCTGACCGACGGGTACACGCAGTATCCCGAGAAGCGTTACAACGTCCCGGTGTTCTTTGGCATTTTCGTCAACGGCTTGGCCGGCAAGCTTCCGAACCACGCCAAGCCTCCCGGCCCGGTCTGGGGGCCCAAGGACTACATTCTGATCCGCGAATGACGCGGCCTTGGGTTACGATCGTCGCCGAGTCTGCGGTTCTGCTGGTTTGGGCGAGGAGCCGACCGTCCGCTAGACGCCCCCGGGTAACCGATCGACTTCGAGGCCTTCCGCGTGCCGACCTCCCCGCCCGACCCTCCCGCCGCGTTCCTGCGTGACTTCCTCGACGACTCGCTGGCGGAGCGGATCCGTCCCGGTGCGGTGCCGCCACGGACCGGTGGCGAGTTCGTGCTCTACTGGATGCACCATGGGCTTCGAGGCCACGAGAATCCGGCCCTCGATGTGGCGATTGCCGCCGCGCGGCGATATGCCCTGCCGCTGCTGGTGTATCAAGGGCTCTCCGAACGCTACGCCTTCGCCAGCGATCGCCACCACGCGTTCCAGTTGCAGGGCGCGATCGACGTCCATGCCGAACTGCAGGGCCGAAACATCCGTTCGATTTTTCACCTCGAACGTCCGGGCCACCGCGGTCCGCACCTGCGGTCGCTTGCCCAGCGCGCCGCGATTGTCGTGACCGAGGAATTTCCGACGGAGCCGATTGTCGGCTGGAGTCGACGTCTGGCGGCCCAGGTGGAGACTCCGGTGTGGCACGTCGACGCATCGTGCATCGTGCCGATGCCGTTGGTTCCCCGAGCCCACGACCGCGCCTTTGCGTTTCGCGATGCCACCCGCAAACTTCGCAAGGATCGGCTGACGCGCGTGTATGTCGAGCAGCCCGATCCGTCCGAGAGTTTCGAGGTCGGCGATCTGCCGTTTGAGCCGATCGACCTGACCGCTGCCGGTCATCCCGGGAACCCCGCGATGCTGCGTGACCTGGTGGCCGCGTGCGACATTGACCACGGCGTCAGTCCGATTCCGCATACGCGTGGCGGATCGCGGGCCGGTTACGCGCGCTGGAACGCCTTTCGCGCGCAGGGCCTGCGTCGCTATGCCGATCATCGCAACGATGCGCTCCGCGATGGCGTGAGTCGCATGTCGGCGTACCTGCACTATGGCATGGTATCGCCCTTTCGTCTGGCGCGGGAAGCGGCCGAGACGGGCGGGGACGGTGCGGAGAAGTATCTGGATGAACTGCTGATCTGGCGCGAGTTGGCCTACTGTTTCTGCTACCATCGCGACGACCACGGGCAGCTGTCGGCGCTGCCGGAGTGGGCCGTTGATACGCTGCGGGACCACGAAGGCGACGCGCGGCCCGCGCTGCTGGACGCCGAGACGCTGGCCCGTGGCGCGACAGGCGAGCCGCTCTGGGACGCCGCGCAGCGATCGCTGCTGATGCAGGGCGAGCTGCACAACAATGTGCGGATGACCTGGGGCAAGGCGTTGCTCGCCTGGACGCGCGACGCGGCCGAGGCACTCGAACTGCTCATCGACCTCAACCATCGCTACGCGCTCGATGGGCGCGACCCGGCTTCGTATGGCGGGCTGCTCTGGTGCCTCGGCCAGTTCGATCGCCCCCACACGCCGCCCCAGCCGATCCTCGGCATGGTGCGCAGCCGTCCGGCCGCGCAGCACGCCGAACGCCTGGATGTCGATCGCTATCGGGCGCGAGTGACACGTCCGTGGCACGAACCTTCGCCGCGCGTCGCGGTCCTGGGAGCGGGCCTGGCCGGCTTGATGGCCGCCCGCACCCTGCAGGACCACGGGCTGCAGGTGAATGTGTTCGAGAAGAGCCGCGGCCTGGGCGGACGCATGGCCACGCGACGCGTTGATCCAGGCATGGGGTTCGACCACGGAGCCCAGTACTTCACCGTGCGTGATCCGCACTTTGCCCGCAGTGTCGCGGCCTGGGAACGCCAGGGCCTGGTCGCTGAATGGCTCGGCACCATCGTGCGCGTCGACGCGCCTGCCGCGGTGGGCGACGCACCGCGCGTCACGCCCGGCCAGGGAGGCACACGACGCTTCGTGGGCACGCCTGGCATGACCTCCATCGCCCGTCACCTCGCACGCGACCTCGCCATCCGGCTCGAAACCCGCATCGTCGCCGCGCATCGTGACACGGCCGGCTGGTCGCTTGTCGACGACCAGGCGCGGACGCACGGTCCCTTCGACTATCTTGTCTCGACGATCCCGGCGCCGCAGGCGTTCGAACTGCTCCGCGACCACCCGCTGGCCGCGAACGCGTCGCGGACTCCCATGACGCCCTGCTGGACGGTCATGGCGGCCTTCACGGAACCGGTCGCGGTCGAATGGGACGGAGCGTTCGTGCATGGATCGCCCCTCGGTTGGGTCGCCCGGAATTCATCGAAGCCAGGCCGCGTGGCGCAGCCCGAGTCCTGGGTCGTGCAGGCGGGGCCCGAGTGGTCGAACGCGCAACGCGATCGCGAGAAGACGCAGGTAGTGGCCGAGATGCTGGCAGAGTTCGCGCGAATCACCGGCGGTGCCCTGCCGACGACGGTGCATGTCGACGCGCACCGCTGGCTGTACGCGGCCAGTCCCACGGCGGGCGAGGAACAGGCGATCTTCGATCGTGACACCGGACTGGCACTCGGCGGCGATTGGCTCGCGGGCGGACGCGTGGAGGGAGCCTTCCGTTCCGGTGTGGCCGCCGCCGGCTACCTACTTCGCGAAGTGGCCATGCCATGATCCGTTGCTACTGGCTCGCGGCGGTGGCGATGCCTGGGTGCGGATTCGCGGAATGGGTTGGCCTTACCTTGGACTTTCCTTCAGGACGACTCTTGTCATGACGATGGCCGCGATAGTCTATCCGCACCAGTTGTTCGCCGATCATCCGGCTTTGAAAGGCGTGGACGACGTCGTGCTGGTCGAGGAGCCGTTGCTGTTCACGCAGTACGCCTTCCACCGCCAGAAGCTGATCTTCCACCGCGCGTCGATGCGACGCTACGCGGACCAACTGCGGAAGAAGAAGTTTCGCGTGCACTACGTGGAGGCGAGCGAACTGCCGACGACCGGTGCCCTGGCCACTTGGCTCCGATCCAAGAAAATCCAGCAGGTGCGTTACGTCGACCCCTGCGACGACTGGCTGAACCGTCGCTTGGCTGCGGCGCTGCGGGAGCAGGCGATTGCCGCCACGGTGGTCGACGACCCGTGTTTCCTTACGCCCCGCTTCGCGATCGACGACTTCACCGCCGGCCGCGAGAAACTGCATTTCACCGAGTTCTATATCGGCCAGCGAAAGCGACTGGGACTGCTGCTGGAGAAAGGCAACAAGCCCACGGGAGGCAAATGGAGTTTCGATCCCGAGAACCGCAAGAAACTGCCGAAGGGCTTGAAGCCACCCGCGGTGTCGTTGCCGATCGAGGACGACTACGTGCGCGAGGCGCGGCAATACGTCCGCCGCGCGTTTCCCTCCGCACCAGGCGACGACCAGGTCTTCTTCTATCCGACCGACCATGCAAGTGCCCGGCGGTGGCTGGAGGAGTTTGTCGAGCGGCGGCTTGAGCAGTTCGGCGCGTACGAAGACGCCATCAGCGCGCGGGAGGATCTGCTCTTCCATTCCGTGCTCACGCCGATGCTGAATGTCGGCCTGCTATCGCCGCAGGAAGTGGTGGATGCCGTACTGGCCCGCGCCGAGGACGTGCCGCTCAACTCCCTGGAAGGCTTTGTCCGTCAAGTGATCGGCTGGCGGGAATTCGTTCGCCTAGTCTACTTGGCGCAAGGTCGGCGCCAACGGACGGCGAACTTCTGGAATCTTTCCGCGTCGATGCCGGCCGCGTTTTACGATGGATCCACTGGCATCGAGCCCGTGGATCATACGATCCAGCGCGTCCTGCGACTCGGTTACTGCCACCACATCGAACGCCTGATGGTGCTCGGTAATTTCATGTTGCTTTGCGACATCCATCCGGACGCGGTCTACCAGTGGTTCATGGAGCTGTTCATCGACGCCTACGACTGGGTCATGGTGCCGAACGTCTATGGGATGAGCCAGCATGCGGACGGCGGACTGATGACGACCAAGCCGTACATCAGCGGATCGAGCTACGTGCTGAAGATGAGCGACTTTGCGAAGGGGCCGTGGTGCCCGATCTGGGACGCGCTGTACTGGCGTTTCGTCGACCGCCACGTGGACTTCTTCGCGGCCAACCCGCGGATGGCCGTGATGGCCAAGATGAAGGATAAGCTCGGTGACCGTATGCGGGAGCACCACCGAGTGGCCGATCGTTTCCTGGAGGGGCTGCACAATCCGTGATCGGCACACGGCGTGTGCCGACTACACGTCGTGCCCTTCGTAGCCGGCACACGCCGTGTGCCGGGCGTAGGTGTTGGCGATGCGCAGCTATCGAGCACGCCCTCATCCCGCGCGGCCGTGCATAGAATGCCTCCATCACCAGGGTGCCCGCGCGTTTGGGTGGACGGCAAAAGCGTTCGGCACACGGCGTGTGCCGACTACATGTCGTGCCCTATCGTAGCCGGCACACGCCGTGTGCCGGGCGCGGGCGTACCCTTCGTAGCCGGCACACGCCGTGTGCCGGGCGTAGGTGAGGTGACAACAGCTGGTCACCGCGGCCGTACGGACGCCAAGCCACCATCCAATCCCAGGACTTGTCCGGTGACCCAGGACTGCTCGGCATTGAGCAGCCACTGGATCGCACTGGCGATGTCCGACGGCTCGCCGATGCGTCCGAGCGGATGCATGGCAGTGGACGCTTTCAGGGTGGCTTCGTTGCTGGTGAGGCGGGCGGACATGGGAGTGCGTACAAGGCCGGGAGCCACGCAGTTGACTCGGATCCCGCGAGCCGCGTAGGTGGCGGCGGCGGACAGGGTCAGGCCGATCACTCCCGCTTTGGCGGCCGCGATCGCTTCGTGGTTCGCCAAGCCCACGCGGGCCGCGACGGACGAGACCAGCACGATGGATCCGCCGGTGCGCGTCATCGCGCGAGCGGCCGAACGCACGACGGCGAAGGCGGAGGTGAGGTTCGCGGCGATCGTCGCCGACCACTCTTCCTCGCTCGTCTGGTGAGCGGCCTTGAGCAGGATGGACCCGACGCAGTGGGCTGCGCCGTCCACGCGACCGTACCGCTCCAGCACCTGCTCGAAACCGGCTTCGACGGCTTCGAAACGACTGGCGTCTAGGACCAGGGGCATGGCCTGCAGCTCCCCGGCCAGGGCCTGCAGTCGCTCGGCTCCGCGGGCGGCCAGCACCAGCCGTGTCCCCGACGCGGCCAACCGCCGCGCCAAGCACTCGCCGATCCCGCCCGTCGCGCCCAGAACCACCACGACGGGTTTCTCCGTCGGACTTCCCTCGCTCATCGCTACGTTCTCCCGTAGTGCCCAGGTGACGTTAGCGGCACCCCGGCCAACGGTCACGCGTTGCTTGGTTTCTCGGTTGCGGCCAGCGCATCCTGCACGCGCTGGGCCTTGCGGGCCAACTGGCCCGTGTCGCGGGCGATGGTAATGGTCAACACGTCCAGGTCGATACAGTTCACGTTCTTACCGAACGGATCCTCGATTTCGACGCTCGTCTCTTCCATGCCGAACATGCCCAGTGCCAGCACGGCCGTCAGCAGAGGGGACCACCAGCCGAAGCGACTACACAATACGATAGGCAGCGTGATCAGGTAGACCAGTATCAACAGCTTGATGAGGGAGACGTAGGCGAAGGGCAGGGGAGTCTTTTGGATTTTTTCACACCCGCCTTGGCTGTTGACCAGTTCGCCCACCAGCATCTCCATATGCCGCGTCATTTCGGGATCGAGCACCTTGGCCTGGGACTGACGGTGTACCCAGGCGGTGATGGCTCCCGCGACCGCCGTGGGTTGGTTACCGAACTCATTCGCCAGCTCCAACACCGGTTTGGGCAGGAACGGTGTTGATTCATCGAGGAAACGCTGGCCGTGCAGCGACTGCTTCAAGGACACGGCGTAGCCGGCCACCAGTTCCGATAGTCTCTGGCCATCTTGCGTGTAGATCGAACCGACGCGCACGAGGTTGCGGCTGGTGTTGATGATCGAGCCCCAGTGGGATCGGCCTTCCCAGAAACGGGCGTTGGATGCGTTCATCCGCATGACGAGCAGGAAACCGATCAGCGAGCCGAGCACCACGTGGCCGAACGAATCGACGCCGCTCGGCGAGGTGGCCTTCGAGAAGGCGTCCAGAACCGGCGTCTCCAATTGGTAGATCATCTGCACGATGGCCGAGTAGAGCGTCATCAGCAGGATGCGCGAGTAGCAGAGCGGCAGCGCCGTGCCCGTCCAGGCGAACGCGGTCTGAAACCACTTCTTGCTGTTGAAATTAGAGTTGCTAGTGCCGGAATTGCTCATGGTTTGTTCCGGTGTGACGGACGCTTCGGGAAGGCCGCGAGATCAACCGACCTTCGTGCGAATGTCGATGTCGCCCGTGCCCAGGTCGTAGATCAGTCCGATGATCCGCAGTTTGTCCTGTTCCATGTACTGCCGCATGACGACGCTGCGTTCCAGCAAGACTTCCACGCAACGGCAGACGTGGGAACGGATGGAGTTGTCCAGCAGGTCACCCGGGTCGTTGCGAACCGCCTCCACCGACGGCCGGATCTCATCCAGCAGCATGCCGATCGGACCTTCCACCGCGCCCGCATGGATCGCCGCCTTGACCGCGCCACACTGCACATGGCCCATCACGATCACCAGGCTGACGCCCAAGTGCTGGATTGCGTACTCCAAGCTGGCAATCTCAAAATGCCCGGCCACGTTCCCGGCGACACGCACCACGAACAGGTCGCCCTGCCCCTGGTCGAAAATCACTTCCGGCGAGACACGCGAGTCGGCGCAGCCAAGAATAGCCGCGAACGGATACTGGCCCTCGGCATGACGCGAGCGATCGTCGTCGGTCGTTGTCGTGGCGGTCCGATTGTTCTCGAGGTAACGCCAATGACCGTGCAGGATCCGCAGGAAGGCCTCTTCCTTGGTGAGTCCTTGGCCCGGCAGGCGAGAAGGATCGACGGATGGATCGGTCGGGTCATGGGAACTGGTCATGATCGTCGAAGCCCTCGCGTGCTGGAACGCGATCGTGACGATCGCGCATCCCGAGAAACCTTTGTCCGGAAGCGGCCGTCCGACTCCGGTCGGCAAGATCTTGGGCGGTTCCCTGCGTCCGCCCGTTGTCGCCGCGATGCCACGTCCAAACGCCGCGGTGCCAACTCCAAGCGGCCAAGAGGCCCGCCCTGTTGTACCGTCTGGGTGGCATCTCGAAAACCTCATCTTGGCGGCTGCCCGCGAATGTTCTGCCTGCCCGGCCTCCATGGGCACGCACTCGACGCCGTCCGCTCTACCGGCCTTGTCCCGTTCAAACCATGAACTTTCCCCAAAGCTTCCTTCCCCGCCCAGCCCCGGGCATCTTCCTGTGGCTCGAGGAGAAACCGCCTTTTCGCCTTCGGCAAGTACTTGCCGCTGGCAATCGCCTGGGGCCGAGCACACAATGCGGACTCCTGCCTCGCGAACTTCCCTCCCGCATTCCTGACGGCATCCTTGCGACGCCGCCTCTCGCCGTGTTTCAAACCATGATCCAGACCGAAACTCGTCGTGACCCGGGCCTGGTTGCTGCGCGCCGGCATGGCCGACGGCGCGATACCGCTCGGGTGTCCGCGCGGGGACCGCTGGGGACCATGCTGGTTCTTGCCATGCTGCTGGCCGGCCTGTCTCTGGAAGGCAACGCGCGGCTGGCGGCCGATGAACGCTTGGAGTTTTTCGAGCGCCGCGTGCGGCCGGTGCTGGTGGAGCACTGCGAGTCGTGTCACGGCGCCGAATCGGACGCGCCCGGAGGAGGCCTGCGACTCGACCTGCGCGCGGGATGGCAGGCCGGCGGTGAATCCGGCGAGCCGACGGTGGTACCGGGCCAGCCGGAGCACAGTCAGCTGATTCGCGCGATTCGACACGAGGACGGCGTGGCTGCCATGCCGCCCGACGCCGATCGACTTCCCGCAGCCGTGATTGCTGACTTGGAGGAATGGATTCGGCAGGGCGCCGTCGATCCTCGCGAGGGAAACGTAATTCCGCGCGACGGGGTGGCGGCCTGGGAGTCGACCTTCCGCGAACGGCTTGACTGGTGGAGTCTGCGCCCGCTGGCCGTGGTCTCACCGCCGACACTTGCGGAGCTTTCGCGGAGCATCGGAACTCAGTCGGAGCTTTCGCGGAGGATCGCGGCTCCGCCGAACTCCGGCACGTCGCCCACGGACCCACCAGCGGTGGACGCGGCGTCGTGGCCGCGCAACGAGATCGACCGCTTCATCCTGGCGAGCCTGCGGGAGGCGGGACTGAAGCCGGTGCCTCGCGCCCGGCCGGCGGCACTCGCGCGGCGGCTGAGCCTGGCGCTGACGGGACTGCCGCCTGCGCCGGAACGAGTGCGTCTGTTGGAGGCCGACCCGTCGTCCGAAGCGTTCGCCGCGTTCGTCGAGGAGTTGCTCGATAGTCCGCACTATGGCGAGCGTTGGGCGCGTCACTGGATGGATGTCGTGCATTACGCCGACACACACGGCTACGAATGGGACGTGCCCGCGAAGAACGCTTGGCGTTATCGCGACTACCTGGTGCGGGCTTACAACCAGGATGTCAGTTACCAGCGCATGATCCTGGAGCAGCTGGCCGGGGACCTGGTCGCACCTCGCATGGATCGCCAGACCGGAGCGAACGAATCGCTGATCGGTCCCATGATGCTGCGGCTTGGCGAGCGGCGGCACGGCGACAACGCGGCGGCGGAAGGCGTGGGGCAGGAGGCGGTCAGCAACGCCATCGACACGGTGGGGAAGGCGTTCCTCGGCACGACGCTGGCGTGCGCGCAGTGCCACCACCATAAGCTGGATGCCGTCGGCCAACACGACTACTATGCGCTGGCGGGAATCCTGATGAGCAGCCGTTTCAGCGCGAGGTCGCTGGAGACGGCCGATCCGAACGCGGAGAGGATCGATCGGCTGCGGGAATTGAAGCGGGAGTTGCGCGCGGAGATGTCGCGCACGTGGTTGGCGGCGGCCGAGTCGCCCGAGGGTATGGCGGCGCGGATCCGCGCGATCGCTCCGGAGGACAAGCCGGCCGATGCGTTCCCGACCTCCCTCGCCGGCTTCTGGCGTCGCTCGCTGGCGCAACCTGTCACGGCCGAAGAGTTTCGGCAGGAGGCGGATCGGCGCCGCGCGGCCAACCGCGCGAACCTCACGTTGGTCGCCGACTTCACGCACGCGGGAACTGGCCAGGAAGGTCTGGGGCCGAATGGCTGGCAGTGGGACGGGCTCGGGATGCGCGGCGGCTTAGTCGCGGACGGCGAACTGGTCGTGACCGACGAAGGCGAAACGGTCCTGCAGCACCTGCTGCCGGCGGGCCGTTTCTCGCATGCGTGGTCGCAGCGGCTGGCCGGCTCGCTGCAGAGCCCGCAGTACGATCCGGCGCAGCGGCGTACGATTTCACTCGAGATGGCGTCCGGCCAGTTCGCGTCGCTGGCGTTTATCGTGGATCGCGCACTGAACCCCGAACGCATGGCGTTTCCCAACCTGCCCGTGCCGACGTGGCACACGCAGACGGCCGGCAACTTCGATACGCTGGAGGGCAGTATCGACGATCGCCCGCGTCGCGTTTACCTGGAGATCGCCACCAAGTCGCTCAACAACTACTTCCCGCCGCGCGTCGGCTACGGTGGTTCCAGTGCGGCCGCGGAGTCCGATCCGCGCAGCTGGTTCGGGGTCACGCGCGTCTACGAGCATGCGGCGGGGCAGGGGCCGGTCGACGATCTGGAACGCTTCGATCCGCTTTTCGCGGACCAACTCGCGTCACAGACCGACTGGGCGCTGCGGCTGTCGGTCGTGGTCCGCGGAGCCGTGTTACGGTGGCGCGACCAGCAATGCTCCAGCGACGACGTCCGCCTGCTCAACGATGCGCTGCAGTTGGGGCTGCTGCCCAACGATCGCGCGAGCAGCACGGAGGTGGCGCGGCTCGTCGACGCCTATCGGCAGCAGGAGCGGCTGTTGCAGGCGGACCAGACCGTGGGGTCGATCGCCGACTGGGACGAGGGGAGTAATGAGCGGCTGGGTGTGCGTGGGTCGTACACGGACCTGGGCGAGGAGGTTGAGCGGGCGGCGCCGCGGTTGCTCGGCGCGGTGGCATTGCGCGAGCGGCCGAACTCCAGCGGCCGGCTGGAGCTGGCTCGCCAGATCGCTTCGGACTCCAACCCGCTCACCGCGCGTGTCTATGTGAATCGCGTCTGGCACTACCTTTTCGGCGAAGGGCTTGTACGCACGCCGGACGACTTCGGCCACCTCGGCCAGCCTCCCACGCATCCCGAACTGCTCGACTACCTCGCGCGGGAGTTCATCCGCGAAGGCTGGTCGACCAAGCAGCTGATTCGCCGCCTGGTGATGAGCGCGACGTGGCAGCAACAGAGCGTTGCCGATCCGGAGGCGGTGCAGGCTGATCCGGAGAATCGACTCTGGCACCATCGTCCGATGCAGCGTCTGGAGGCGGAAGCGATTCGCGATTCGATCCTGTTCGCCAGCGGTCGACTCGACGCGACGCTGCAAGGTCCGCCCGTCGAACCATACCGCACGGCGGAGGACTCGCAGAAACGCCTGTTCTGCGGTCCCCTGGATGGTGACGGCCGTCGCAGTCTGTACCTGGAGATGACGCTGATGGAGCCGCCGCGCTTCCTGGCCATTTTCAACCAGCCGCTGCCGAAGCAGACGGTGGGCCGGCGCGACGTGACGAACGTACCCGACCAGGCGCTCGCGCTGCTGAACGATCCCTTCGTCGTGGCGATGGCGAAACACTGGAGTGAGCGCCAGATGAGCGACGGCGCGACGTCAGTGGAGCAGCGAGCCGCCGCGATGCTGCAGCGAGGGCTGTCGCGCGAGGCGAAGCCGGATGAAGTAGAGCGGCTGGTGCGGCTGGTGGAGCGAAGCGCTGGACTGCACGCGAGTCGGACGGCTGTGGCGGGTGCGCCGGATGGCGGGGCAGGTGGCGGAGCGGATGACGTGACGCGCGATGCCGATACGCGGTTGCAGTGCCAGCCGGCCTGGCAGGATGCGGCGCACGCGATCTTCAATCTGAAGGAGTTCGTCTATGTTCCGTAAGGGCACTGATCCGGGGCGGCGAGGCTGTCCAGGACACCAGCCGGCCGCCCGAACGCGGCGTGGATTCCTGCAGCAGAGCAGCCTCGGGTTCGGCTGGCTGGCCTACCAGGCGCTGGCCGGTGCGGAGGCGACGAACGCTGCGCCGCTGGTTGGCGCGATGTCGAGTGGCGCAGAGAGCATGCCGCACGTGAAGCCGCGTGCGCGGCGGGTGATCTTCCTGTTCATGGATGGTGGTGTTTCGCAGGTCGATTCGTTCGATCCGAAGCCGGAGCTGACGAAGCGGGACGGCCAGCCGGCGAAGTGGCGGCCGGATCCGCTGTCGCAGGCGGTCAGCGCGGGCCGCAAGTGGCTGGGCAGTCCTTGGAGTTTCCAGCAGCATGGCCAGTCGGGCCTGTGGGTCAGCAGCCTGTTTCCGCACGCGGCCCGCGTGGTGGACGAACTGTGCGTCGTGCGTTCGCTGGTCGGGGAGTTTCCGCTGCACGGCGCGCAGGCGCTGCTGCTGCATACGGGCCGCGCGATCGCGGCGGCGCCGAGCATGGGGTCCTGGGTATCGTACGGCCTGGGCCGTGAGAACGACCAACTGCCGGGATATGTGCTGTTGAACAACGATTGGATCCCGAACGGCGGCTTCCAGAATTTCGCGAGTTCCTTCCTGCCCGCATCGCACCAAGCGACGTTGGTGCGCGCGAAGGGGGCGCCGGTCGACAACATCACGGCCGCCGATGAACGGGACGTGCAGCAGTCGAAGCTGGCGTTCCTGAAGGAGCAGGATACGGCGTTCGCGACAGGGCAGGGGGGCTCGCAGGAGATTGAGTCGAGCATCCTGAACTACGAGACGGCGGCGCGGATGCAGACGCTGGTGCCGGACCTGTGCGACGTGGCGGGCGAGACGGCGGAGACGCTGCGGCTGTACGGCGTGGATCGCGCGAACGACTACGACAAGTACTACGCGCTGCAATGCTTGCGAGCGCGGCGGTTGGTGGAGGCGGGGGTGCGATTCGTGGAGGTGACGTGCCCGAACACGCATGGGAACAACAGTCCGTGGGACCAGCATGGCGAGTTGCGATTGCGGCATGCGGAAAACGCGCGGATCACGGACCAGCCGGTGGTGGCGCTGCTAGTGGACTTGAAGCGTCGGGGCCTGCTGGACGAGACGCTGGTGGTGTGGGCGGGCGAGATGGGCCGCACGCCGCACAGTTCGGGCAACGACGGGCGTGACCATCACGTGAGCGGCTACACGATCTGGATGGCCGGCGGCGGCATGCGAGGCGGCATGACGTACGGCACGACGGATGAGATGGGCATGAGCGCGGTGGAGAACCGCTTGGACATCCACGACATCCACGCCACGATCCTGCACTGCCTGGGCCTCGACCACGAACGCCTGACGTTCCGCTTCGGCG
Source organism: uncultured Pirellulaceae bacterium (assembly GCA_964620405.1). Taxonomy (GTDB): domain Bacteria; phylum Planctomycetota; class Planctomycetia; order Pirellulales; family Pirellulaceae; genus CAZUJM01. The sequence continues at coordinate 31,296 of CAZUJM010000033.1, forward strand.
GCCGCGACATGCGCCTGACCGACGTCCACGGCCGCGTGATCCGCGAGCTACTGGTGTAACCCCACGCGCAGGCTGCGTATCCTCGGGCGACCTCGCCCAGCCAGCCGCGTCCTCAGCCCCGCCGCCAGGCTTCGATGCTCCGTGCTCTCGGTGCTCTCCGTGGTGAACACTGCTCCGTTCGCGCGTGCAGCCGAAGTTAGGGTATGCTTCGATAACTTCCCCTGTCATCAGTTCACGGTTTCCGCTCCGGTTCCATCGAGGTCGCCGATGGTGTCGTTGTCGAGACGCCAGAACCAGTCGTTGCCCAGCTGGCCGAAGAGTGTATCGAGCGCCGCGGCGTCGGTGCCATCGGACGTGACGGTCGTGCTATTCAGCTTCGCCGTTGCGCCCGTGCCGACACCCGCCCGCAGGTTGGCGATTCGCGTGGCATAGGCCCTGGCGGTATTGGTCCATTCCGTGCGGATCGCGTCGATGGCGAGGCGATCGAGGATACGAGTCGCTTCGTTGTAGTAGGACACATGGCCACCGATGAGGATGTCCTCTTCGTCGCCACCTTCCAGGCGGTCGGCTCCGGAACCACCGAAGAGCAGGTCACGGCTGGCCAGCCCATAGAGCATGTCATTGCCCGCTCCACCCCAGATCGCGTTACT
>CAZUJM010000034.1:0-21242 GCA_964620405.1 uncultured Pirellulaceae bacterium
ATGGCGGAGGGATTCGACGTGGGGCTGGAAATGTCGGGCAACCCCGCCGCGTTCCGAGCGATGCTCGCGAACATGGCGCACGGCGGCAAGATCGCGATGCTCGGCATCCCCACGGAAGAGATGGCGATCGACTGGAATACCGTCGTCTTCAACATGCTCACCATCAAGGGCATCTACGGCCGCGAGATGTACGAGACCTGGTACAAGATGACGGTGATGCTGCAGAGCGGGCTGGATATCCGACCCGTGATCACCCACCACTTCGGCTACGAGGAGTTCGAAAAAGGGTTCGCGGCGATGCGGGGCGGCGAAGCCGGCAAAGTGATCCTGCACTGGAAATGACGGGCGGCGATGCCCTGAGCGGGTTAGAATCCACGGCCAAGGACCGAAATTGAGAGTGCCTTCCATGAATCTACGGAACACCACCCAACAGACCTTGGACTCGATCCGCGGCGAGGGGCTTTACAAGTCCGAACGCACGATCCACTCGCCGCAAGGAAGCCGCGTCACGATCGGAACGGGACAATCGGTCCTCAACCTCTGCGCGAACAATTACCTGGGCCTGTCGAGCCACCCGGAAATCATCGCCGCCGCGCACGAGGGACTGGACCGCTGGGGATTCGGCCTGTCGTCCGTGCGATTCATCTGCGGCACGCAAGACGTCCATCGCGAACTGGAACAGAAAGTTTCAGCCTTCCTGGGCACGGACGATACCATCCTGTACGGCAGCTGTTTCGATGCCAACGGAGGACTCTTTGAAACGCTGCTCGGTCCCGAGGACGCGGTCATCTCCGACCAGCTCAACCACGCCAGCATCATTGACGGCATCCGGCTCTGCAAAGCCCGCCGGTATCGCTACGCCAACAATGACATGCACGACTTGCGCGGGCAGCTGACGCAGGCCCGCTCCGACGGCGCCCGGCACTGCCTGATCACCAGCGACGGCGTCTTCTCCATGGATGGCTACATCGCGAGGCTGGATGAGATCTGCGACCTGGCCGATGAGTTCGCAGCGTTCGTCCATTTCGACGACTGCCACGCCACGGGGTTCTTGGGGGCGGGCGGTCGAGGGACGCACGAGTACCGGGGGGTGCTCGGGCGAGTGGATTTGACGACGGGCACGTTCGGCAAGGCCTTGGGCGGCGCGAGCGGCGGGTACACGAGCGGCCGCCGCGAACTCATCGAACTGCTGCGACAGCGGTCCCGCCCCTACCTGTTCTCGAACTCCCTCGCCCCACCCATCGCCGCCGCGTCGCTCGCCGCGCTGCGGTTGGTCGAGGCACACCCGGAGTTGCGGGCGCGCGTGCATGAGAACGCGCGGTACTTCCGCGCGGGGATGACCGAGTTGGGCTTCCGGCTGCTTCCCGGGGAACATCCGATCGTGCCGGTGATGCTGGAGGAAGCTCCCCTGGCGGCGGAATTTGCCGAGCGTCTGTTGCGGCGAGGCGTCTACGCGATCGCCTTCTCCTACCCGGTCGTGCCCCACGGCAAGGCGCGCATCCGCACGCAGCTTTCCGCCGCGCACACCCGGGAGGATCTCGACGAAGCCTTGCAAGCCTTCGCCGCCGTGCAGGAGGAGATGAAACTGCCTCGCACGCCCGCCGCCTGAACCGCGCGGATCGCATCGCCCCCAACTCCCCAGGAATCCGCTCCGTGACGCCGACCACCCCCCGCCAGCCGGCGCGATGCGGCTGGGTAGACCTCGCTAAAATCGACTACGTCCAGTATCACGACGCGGAGTGGGGAGTTCCCGTTTTCGACGACCGGAAGCTGTTCGAATTCCTCACGCTGGAATCCGCGCAGGCAGGATCGAGCTGGTATACGATCCTTCGCAAGCGGGAGTCCTACCGACGTGCCCTGGCAGGATTCGACCCGGTGGCGGTCGCCCGTTTCACGCCCCGTCAAATCGACCTGCTGATGCAGGACCCAGGCCTCGTTCGCCACCGCAGGAAACTCGAAGCCACCCTGCAGAACGCACGGTCGTTCCTCGACACCCAAGCCGCGCACGGTTCGTTCGCTCGCTACCTCTGGAAGTTCGTCGACGGACGGCCGGTCCAGAATTGCTGGCGGGAATCCCGCGAGGTGCCCACGACCTCCGCCGCCTCGGATGCCATGAGCAAGGACATGAAGCGGCGCGGCTTCCAGTTCGTCGGATCCACCACCTGCTACGCGTACATGCAGGCCGTCGGCATGGTGTTCGATCACCTCACCGGCTGCTTTCGTCACGAGCAGATCGCGGCGAAACATGCCCGCGCCGCCTGCCCCTGACACCGGCCCCCCTCGTTCCAGGAGACTCCCCGATGCAGCTTCCCGATCGCGTGCCTCCGATGCGCGCCTTTGCGTGGCCCGCCTCCCCTGCCCCCACCCGGTTCCTGGCGATCCTCGTCCTCATCGCCTGGCTAGCGTTTTCTCTCGCCCGAAGTTGCGCCGAAACGGTCGCCAACGGACGCGGGCCGACCACAGCCTCGGAGACGCGGCGTCTGCTCTATGTGGCGACTCCCGGTGTCCGCAACTACCTCGAATACGGAGGCCATGGAATCTTGGTCTTCGACCGCGACGACCACTACCGGTTCCTGCGACGGATTCCCTTGGCTGGATTGGGGGCCGACGGCAAACCGTTGAATGTGAAAGGCATCTGCGGATCGGCGCGTTCCCAGCGACTCTACGTCAGCACGCTGCAGCATTTGATCTGCCTGGACCTGGTCACGGAACAGGTCGTCTGGGAACGCTCCTACGAAGGTGGCTGCGATCGCATGGCCATCGCGCCGGACGGAACCGAGATCTACCTGCCGACGCTGGAGAAGGACCACTGGAAGATCGTGGATGCCGCCACGGGCGATGCACGGGCGCGCATCCTCACCGACTCCGGCGCACACAATACGATCTACGGGCCCGACGGCCAAACGGCCTATCTGGCTGGGCTGCGCGCCAGGGACCTTACCGTCGTCGAGACCGCCAAGCGGACGAAACGCCCGCCCGTTGGCCCGTTCGCGCACGGGATCCGTCCCTTCACCATCAACGCCGACCAGTCGCTGGTTTTCGCCTGCGTGAATGAACTGCTGGGATTCGAAGTCGGCGACTTGCGATCAGGAAAGGTGCTGCATCGCGTCGAGGTGGCTGGCTACCCCCAGGGCCCCGTGAAACGCCATGGATGCCCCAGCCACGGCATCGCGATGACTCCCGATGAACGCGAAATCTGGGTCACCGACGGACACCATCGCCAACTGCATGTCTTCGACGCCACCCAGATGCCGCCCAAGCTGCGAGCGCATGTGGCGCTGCGGGATGAACCCGGCTGGATCCTGTTTTCCGAGGACGGTCGTCACGCCTTCCCTTCCACCGGCGAGATCATCGAGGTCGCTCGTCGAGCGGTCGTCGGACAACTGGTCGATGAACAGGGGCGGGCGGTGCAGAGCGAGAAGATGCTGGAGGTCCACTGGCAGGGCCCCTCGGTCACCTGGGTGGGCGACCAGTTCGGAATCGGCCGGACCCGCGGAGCCGCTGCGGAACGCCCCTGACAAGTAAGCCTCGATGAGGCACCACGCGTCGTGACTTGCTTGGCCCCCCGCGTTCGGCAGGCAGCAACGCACGGCCCATTTGCGCCGGTGGCTCATCCCGCAAGGGACGGCAGCCCAGCCCGCTTTGAGGACCGAGCCCCCCCAGCGGGGCTGCGTCAGACGGACGACACAGCCGGCGTTCAGGGCCCGAAGGCGTCGGCCTATGAGACCCGGCGGAGGCGCATGAAAAACGCCGGGCATGAACCCGGCGTTTTTGTCGAGAGAGCGAGGCCGACGGGGCTCGAACCCGCAACCACCGGATCGACAGTCCGGTACTCTAACCAATTGAGCTACGGCCCCTCTCGTGAGTCCTGAATTATAGTCGCTTCCGTCTGGCCTGCAAGCGTCCTCCCGGATTTCAGCCCCATCGGCAGGGCGACCGGGAACCGTTTCTTGCCAGGGTCCCGAACAGGCCATCCAAGCACTCCGTCCGCTCCGGGAACCTTGCGGCCAAGAAAGCGAACAGAGAGTAAGTCGGACGCTCCCGCGCCGCATCTTGCGGAAAAAAGGCGTTCCGGTATCGCCGCCGCCAACCGCCTCGATCGGAATCGAGCGGCCAAACCGCGAACCTCGCCTGTCTTACCAGACCCCCTTGCTCGGGTCGTACCCCAGTTGCCGGGCTCCTTCCAACTCTGCGGCGGCCTCCTCGGTGCGTCCCGCAGCCTGGTAGGCGAGGCCACGATGGTGGCGAATGACAGCCAGCGTCTCGCGATGCTCGCGTTCTTCCCGCGGGGCGAGGCCGGAGGGCGATTTCGCCAGTTCCTGCTGCGCGGCGGCCCAGCGTTTCTCTTCGGCGTCGACGGCTTGGTCCAGGTCGTTGATGGCTTCGGCATGGCGACCAGCCAGATGATGCAAGAAGCCCCGTGTATCGAGGAAAGCGGCCTTTACTGACAGCGGAGCCTTGGGCTGGTCGGCTGCCGTCAGTTCGATCGCTTTCTGGATATCCTGGGACCCCAGTTCCAAGTCGCGCCCGGCCAGCGCTCGCGCATAGGCGCGTTGGTTCAGGGCCACGGGGAACTGGTCGGGATAGTCCGACAGGATGCTCACCACCGCTTCGATATCGGCGAGTGCCGCGTCGTGGTCCCCCTTCCGCTGATGGACGAGCGACCGCGTCGACAGGCCGGAGACTCCCAGGGTCCCTTCCAGATCCGCGGCCCGCGTGGAATCTTCCCAAGCACCTGGCAGGTCGCCGGCGCGCAAGCGTTCCAGCGCCCGTTGGGTGTAGGCTTCGGGAAGTTGCGGATTCCACTGCAGGGCAAGATCGAGGTGCCGAAGCGTCGTGGGCGTGTCGTCCCGCCGCGCCGCCTCCATCGCCGCAGCCAAGTACCAGCGAGCCACCTCGCGCGGCACGCCAACCCACAGCAGCGGGCCCACGACCAACGCGATGGCGGCCGCGACCGCCCAACGCGATCCCGGCGCCGAACGCCATCCCGAACTTTTCAACGGTTCACTTCCCATGCGACGTTCACCCGCGTTTCCACAGACTTCTCGACGGGCCACTCCTCAGGCCTGCCGACAGGCCCCACTCCCCGACTCTCGTCAGGATCCCCGGGGACAGCAATCCGATCAAGCCCCTGCCTTCCGCGTGTCGCGTTGAAACACGCCCTCCCGCGCCCGACGTCGCGTCGTTGACTAACCCGCTCGATCGCCTAGAATCGTCGCTTGCGCGGCTCGAAGTCGCCTGCACGAAGGTCCGAGTGGGAGTCCCCGTATGCCCCTGTACGAGATTGAGACGAAGGCGCACATCATTATTACGTGGGCCGACAGCGAGGCAGCCGCGTCGCAGGTGGTGCAGGATGCCTATCCCGGGGATTCCGTGATTCGGCTGACCAAGCGTCCACGACACACGTGGGTCATCTCCAAAGCCGCCCTGGGACTCGTCACCACGACCGTCGATCCCTGCTCGACCGCGCGCGACTGCCTCTCCAAAGCCCAAGGGGACAAGATCCACGCCATTCGTCTCTACATGCAGGAGACCGGTGCCGACCTGCCAGAAGCCCGCAAGGTGATCGAATCCAACATGGTCATGGGTTGGTAGCGATTCCCTGCCAAACCTGGGAGGCGGGCGATCGTCCGCTTCCGACCAGGCGATCGCCGGGGGCCGCGAGTTTCTTCCAGCCAACGGCGTCCGCCGCGTCTTTCCTCGACTTTACGCATCGAAGCCCTTTGGAGACCATCATGGCTTTTTTCTCGCTTCGCGGTCACGTCGCCCTCGTCACCGGCAGTTCCACCGGCCTGGGCAAGGCCACGGCCATGATCCTTGGACGCGCGGGAGCCAAGGTGGCCTTGAACTACCAGAACAACCAGAGCCGCGCCGAGAAGACGCTCGAAGAGTTCCAGGCGGCAGGCATCGAATGCGTGCTGACGCGTGCCAACGTGACCGACGAGGCCGAGGTGGACCGCATGTTCCGGGAGATCGAAACCGGGCTCGGGCCCGTCGACATCGTGGTCGTCAACGCCACGCCTGAGCAACCGCAGAGGCCGATTGAGGAGTACGACTGGGCGTTCTACCAGGAGATGCTGGACTTCTTCGTGAAGAGTCCCTACCTGTTGGCTCGCCGAGCGCTGCCGGCCATGAAGGAGCGTCACTGGGGTCGAATCATCAACATCACCAGCGAGGTCTACCATCGCAGCGTTTCGCCGTTCAGTGCGTACGTCTCGGCGAAGGGAGGCCAGATCGGTTGGACGCGCAGCATGGCTTCGGAACTAGCGCCCTACGGCATCACCGTCAACAGCGTGGCCCCGGGCTGGATCCCCGTCGAGCGTCACGAGAAGGATCCGCAGGCCGCCAAGGACGCCTACCTCGCGGTCGTCCCCATGGGTCGCTGGGGGACGCCCGACGACGTGGCCTTCTCCGTGCTGTACTACGCGAGCAACGAAGCATCCTTCGTGACGGGCCAGACGCTCTGCGTCAACGGCGGAGTCACTCCCTGGTAGTGGAGTGACTCGCGCGATGGCTTCTGGGGAGAACCGGCCTTCGCCTTAGCGATAGCTCGGCGAGATGCGCGAGCGCGAAGCATCGCGATAGGAGGCCTGTTCCACCGACGCTTCCTCGGACGCGTCTTCACCGCTCGCCTGGGAAACCTTGTTGGGAGAGTAGTTCCCGGTGCTGCCTGGCCTCCAGGGCTGGTTGGATCGCTTGGCGGGCAAGGCCGTCGGCTCGGCCGACTTGCCCTCGCTCTTCTCCTCGGTCTTCTCGGTTTCCTGCGAAGCCTCTGCCGACTCCGTCTCGCCGGGAGCGGTGGCTTCGGCCGACTCATCGCCGTCCACGAACCGATTTCGGAACCGGCTGTAGGCGCGATTCGCCGCCGCCTCGGCCGACTTCGCACCGGAAACCACAGCCTGGTCGGCCGCTCGCGCCGTCTGCGTCAGCGCTTCATCCGCAGCTTCCGCTGCGCCCCGACCGACTTTCCCGAGTTCCTTGCGAGTCTCCTCCACCTCTTCCTTGACGGCGCTTTTCGCCGCTTCAATGTCTTTTTCCAATTCGTCCTGCACGGCGACAGCCTGCCGTCCCGCCTTCTGGTAGGCTTCGCGTGCCGTCTCTTCCGTGTTCTCCGCGATCTCGCGCGGCACGGCAGCGGCCGCTCGCGCGCCCTCCCGCAGTTGGTCCCTCAACTCATCTCGCGCATCGCGAGCCGTCTCGGACGCAAACTCGCGAGCGGCTTCTGCATAGTTCTCGTCGGGCACGCCATCCTCGCGCGATGCTTCCCGACCGAGCGTCTCGCCCGCCGCCGGCACCACTCGCTGGCTGAAACGGCTGTAGCTGCGGGCGTTCTCGGCCGACTCTTCCGCCGCGTTACCAGCACTCGCTGCCAGTTCCGAGGACGCACGGGAAGCGGTCGCGGAAGCCTTTCGCTCGGCCGAATCGCCTTCCTCCGTGTATTCGTTGCCATAGAAGCCGCGCTTGGGCGTCGACGCCACCGGACCGCCTCGGCTGGAACCTTCCGCTCCAGACTTCGCTTCCGCGCCCGTCTTGCCCGTGTCGTAACGGCCCGTGTCGTACTTATCGCGTTTCGCAGTCCCCGACTCGGCCACCTGCAAAGTCGACCGCTTCATTGCATCGGACGACTTCATCTCCCCCGCGACGCGCTCCGACCGATCGGCCAGGGCGTTCGCTTCGGAGCGAGTCGCCGCTTTTTCCGCGCTCAGCGAATCGGACTTGGGCTTGGACCGCGATGCCACCAGCGGCGTCGCCTCCGTCGTGGGCTTGGTCGGAAGGGCGCCATCCGTCTCCCAGTCGCTGACGTTCGGCTCCTTGTTCGCCATCCATCCCATGCCGGGAATGCCGGAGAGCGAATTGCGTGTGGAGCGACAGCCCTCCAGGGACGCCAGAATGCAAAGGGCAGCGACACACCGCAGACCGACACCGAACTTATGCATGCTTGACATGGCCATCCACCTTGCGTTGGACTCACCTCGCACCCGGAATACGTCGAGCCTCAGCCCGTTCGTCGCCCGAACCCTACACAGGTTGCCCGAACCGCGAATTCATTTTTTCGCGCACCACCGGCTACTTTTGACTCTTCGGTACCCGGCTCCAGATCGCCAAAGTCGAATCGTCCAAAAGGTCGAAACCGACAGCGCATCGCGGCAATCCCGGTGCGCGGCGGGATGGTAGAAAGCTCGGAGAAGCAGGTCAAGCGAAACTGGGCAAAACCTGTAGCATCCGCTAGCTTTCCGACCTCAGCGAGAATTCGCGCAGGAGACGCAGAGCGTCCGGTGAGCGGACGCCAGACCGATCGAGAAAGCTGCCCAGAGCGGGCCCAGCGAGCAGGAGCGGGAAGAGTGCTCAAGCCGGCAATGCCACCGAGACGCACCTGCTGAGTTGTTCCTGGGCGTTCGCTAGGTTGCGGAGCCGGTGGTTGCAGGAGCGTGCACCGGCACCGACCGCATCAACGCAGAGTGGGCTGCGGCGGGGCATCGCGGTCGCCGCCGTGCCGCAAGTCGCGGACACGACGGCTGGACCGAACCGCGCGGCAAGAGTCGCGTGGCGATGAGAGCTTAGGCGGCGGCGAAGCGGCGAGCCACTTCGTTCCAGTTGATGATCTGGAAGAAGGCCTCCACGTAGTCCGGGCGACGATTCTGGTAGTTCAGATAGTAGGCGTGTTCCCAGACGTCAATTCCGAGGATCGGCGTACGCCCTTCCATGAGCGGGCTGTCCTGATTCGCCGTGCTCTCCACGACCAACTTGCCCTGGTGGACGCTCAGCCACGCCCAACCGCTGCCGAACCGGGTCTTGGCGGCGTTGCTGAACGCCTCCTTGAACTGGGCGAAACCGCCGAAATCACGCTGGATCGCTGCCGCCAGGTCGCCCGTCGGTTCCCCGCCCGCCTGCGGTCCCAGGATGGTCCAAAACAGGGCATGGTTCGCATGACCACCGCCGTGGTTTCGCACCACGTTACGGATGTTCTCCGGAACCGAGGCCAGGTCCGAAATCAGAGCTTCCACCGTCTTGCTCTCAAGCGGGGTGCCGGCGATGGCTTTGTTGACGTTGTCGATGTACGTCTGGTGGTGCTTCGTATGGTGGATCTCCATGGTCCGAGCATCCACGTGCGGTTCCAAAGCGTTGTAAGCGTACGGCAGTTGCGGCAACGAGTAAGCCATGAGTGGGTCCTTGTGAGTGCTCGGGAAGGTCTGCTCCGCATGGGAAGCCCGACGATCCATCGTGGGTGATCTCAGAGGGGAGTCGCATCCAGCGGCGGCGGGTCGGCCCACTCGAACGAGTGCAGCGCGCTTCATCCCCACCGGCCGCGGCCCCGCCTTCTCGTGAGGAGGCGGACACTGCGGAAGGATAGCGAAGCCTCGATGGTTTGACAATGAGGCGGCTAGCAGGGCCGCGGCCGGGCCGTGGTGGGCGGAACAAGCGAGGCAAGCCGCACCCAAGCATCGAATCGGGGGACAGCGGTTGCGCGCGAGCGAAGCACGCGCAGCCACGCCATCTTCGCCAGATGGACCCATTTCGTTCAGAATGGAGCCGCCCGCCAGCGTCCGCCGATTCCCTCCATCGAGCGCTCAGGGACGGCAAGGCCATCGAGCGTTCAAGGACTACAAGGAATGGATGCAAGCACGCCCGACCGCCTGGTCATTCGCCGCTCGACCCCGCACGGCGACCGACGTCGCCGTGTGGTCGTCAAGGAACCGGACCCTGCTGCCAGCGGCACGGCCAGCAGCTTGAGGACTGCGGGCGACTCGTCGGAATCCCGGACCACGGTTCCCCGCCGCTACGCGGCTGCGGCTCTGCGGGAGGAACAGCCGCGCGTCTGCGACTGGATTCCCACCGGAATCTGGTCGCTGGCTGCGTGGTTCCTGGGCCTGAGCGTCCTAGTCGCCAGCGTCGGCGGCCTCCATCTCCTGGCGCTCGAAATCGCTCGACGATGGCAGGTCGAGCTGCCGTCGCTGCGCGTCGACACGGGCCGGAACCTCTCGCACTTCGTGCAGGCGGCCCTGTGGCTCATGGCCGCCTCCTGCTGTCGTCAGATCTTGCATCTCCGCCGCCATCGAGTAGACGACTATCGAGGCCGCTACCGAGTCTGGTATCCCGCCGTCGCGGCCTCCCTCCTGCTCTGCGTCAACGCCGTCACCGGTGTCTCGCAAAACCTGGCGCTCGCGGCGCCCAAGCTGCAATCATCGCTGGGCGTGGAATTCTCGGCATCCTGGTCGCACCTGACTTTGCTGGCGGTGGTCACGCTGGCCGCCGGACGCCTTGCAGCAGAAATGTGGGCGTGCCGCCCGGCCGTGGTCAGCCTTGGCTTGGCCTGCGTGCTGGCCTGGAGTTTGGCGATCGCCCGCCTCGTCGGCGGTCTTGCCGCGGACAGCCCATCGGGGCCGCTGGTCGATTCCCTGGGCACCCTCGCGACAACGCACTTCTTCGTCTTTGCGATGCTGCTGAACCTGCGGCATGTCTTCCTCGACGCGCAGGGCGAGCTGCCGATCCGAGAGGCGAAGCCGCGAGCCGCCTCCGGGAAGCAAGAAGTCTTGAGTGATGTCCCGGCCGTGGCAGCCCCCACCCCGACCGCCGGCAACACCAAGGCAACGCCGAAAACTGCTCCCCCGCGGCAGCAGGAGCCCGTGGTGGAGCACGAAGCGGAGGAGGAGCCCGAGGAGTCCGAAGACCTGGAAGATTCAGGCGAGGACGAGGACGGGCACACGGTGTCGATGAGCCGCGCGGAGCGTAAGCGCCTGCGAAAGATGCAGCAGAAGCAGAAGCGTGCTGCCTAGCAGAGGCAGTGAGCAGGGCCAACAGGTCCGGAGCAGGGACTGCAGGGCCACTCGCCATGCGGGCTTCCCGCGACGCTAGCGGTCCGAATGGCACTTCTTGCATTTCCCGCTTCAAACTACAATCTGCGGGACTTGCGGCATCGGTCTCCCGCGCAGTTCCTGCTCGCGGAGGTTACGGGCCGCGGGCAGTCCCGGTCTGGCCCGCGGCGGGAGGCGTAAGCCCCCGCGTGCCGCGGCCGCGTGGATCGCGGCCGTCCCGTCAGCCGAATCAATGCTCGTCTTCCCACGGAATCGCTCCTCGATGGTCCGCACTCGATTTGCCCCCAGTCCTACCGGATACCTCCACATCGGAGGTGTTCGCACGGCCCTCTTCAACTGGCTCTTCGCCCGCCGTCACGGAGGCCAGTTCCTGCTGCGAATCGACGACACGGACCAGCAGCGCAACCTGGACGAAGCGTTGCAGCCAATCCTCGATGGCTTCCGCTGGCTGGGGATCGATTGGGACGAGGGCCCGGAGGTGGGTGGCCCGTTCGCTCCTTACTTCCAGTCCCAGCGAGCTTCGCGACACCAGGAGGCGGTTGCGGCGCTGCTGGCCTGCGGTGCGGCCTACCATGACTACGCGCGGCCCGAGGAGTTGCAGGCGGAGCGTGAAGCGGCGGAGCGGGAGAAGCGGTCATTCGTGTACAGCCGCCAGTGGATGGCGGAGACGGCGGAACAGCGGGCGGCTTACGAGCGGGAGGGGCGGCAGGCGGTGGTGCGGCTGAAGATGCCGCGCGAGGGTGTCCTGGAGCTGCCCGACTTGATTCGCGGCCAGGTGCAGTTCGCCTGGGAGCGAGAGCAGGACCATGTCATCCAGCGGGCGGACGGCAGCTGCCTGTACCACCTGGCGACGGTCGTCGACGACCATGACTTCCAGATCACGCATGTGATCCGCGCCGAGGAACATCTTTCCAACACTCCGCGGCAGGTGTTCATCGCGCAGGCCCTCGGGTACCCCCTGCCCCAATTCGCGCACATCCCCTTCGTCGCGGAACCCGGCAGCCACACGAAGCTCAGCAAACGCAAGCTGGCCAAGTACCGCCAGAACCGCGACTTCGCCAGCCTCTGCGACCAGGGCGAGGCGATCGCGACCAAGATCGGACGCCCCATGACGGCCGAAACGTTCAACCCGGTGATCGTCGAGTTCTACCGGGATGTCGGCTTCCTGCCCGACGCCGTCGTCAACTACCTGCTGCTGCTCGGCTGGTCCCTGGACGACCGCACCGAATTCTTCACGCGGCAGGAGATGATCGACGCCTTCTCGCTGGAACGCATCAACAAGGCGCCCGCGAGCTTCGATCCGCAGAAGCTGATGGCCTTCCAGGGCCATTACATGCAGCAACTGCCGCTGAAGCAGAAGGTCGCTCGCGTGCTGCCGTTCCTGCAGGGAGCGGGCTGGGTGGCCAGTCCTCCACCGTGCGACATCGCCGACCGCCTCAGCCGCGTGGTCGAGGCAGCCGGAGATCGGCTTGTCATCGCCGGGGACATCCTGAAGTTTCCCGAGTTCTTCGTCACGGACGAGCAGCTCGAATACAACCCGCAGGACTTCGACAAGCACCTGCGCCAAGCGGCTGGCGCCAGGGAACTGCTGGCGGAATTCCGCGGCGTGCTCGCCGGTCTCGCGTCGTTCGACGCGCCGGGGCTGGAGGCCACGCTGAAGGCGTTCGTCGCCGAGAAGTCCATCAAGCTGGGGCAGATCATCCAGGCGCTGCGCGTCGCTGTCTCCGGCAAGGCGGTCGGGTTCGGCATGTTCGAGACCCTGGAGATCCTCGGGCAGGCGTCGAGCGTTCGTCGCATCGACCGCGCCCTGGAACTCTGCCAAGCCAACTCCGGCGAATCCCCGCCGCCGTCCTGATCTCCCTCCGCGCGTCAGCGTGGCGTTCCTCCCCTTGCTTCCCTGCACCACGATACCGACGAGACAGCCCGGACACCTGCTGCTCCTTCGAGAAGGATCCATCCCATGAACGCTCCCCACGATGCCAACTCCGCTTCCGGCGACGCGCAGGGGCACCTGAATTTCATCGAGCAGATCGTCGTGCAGGACCTGCAGCAGGGAACTTACGGAGGGCGTGTCCACACCCGGTTTCCTCCCGAACCCAACGGCTACCTGCACATCGGCCACGCCAAAAGCATCTGCCTGAACTTCGGCCTCGCGGCCAAGCATGGCGGCAAGTGCAACCTGCGATTCGACGACACGAATCCGACCAAGGAGAGCGACGAATACGTGCGCTCGATCCAGGAGGACGTGCGCTGGCTGGGCTTTGACTGGGAGGACCGCCTCTTCTTCGCGTCGTCGTACTTCGACCAGCTGTACGCGTGGGCGGTCGAGCTGATCCGATCCGGGAAAGCGTACGTCTGCGACCTGTCGGCCGAAGAGACGCGCCAGTATCGTGGCACGCTGACCGAACCCGGTCGCGAGAGTCCCTACCGCAACCGGACCATCGCGGAGAACCTGGACCTCTTTGAGCGGATGAAGGCGGGTGAATTCCCGGATGGAGCCCGCACCTTGCGTGCCAAGATCGACATGGCTTCGCCCAACCTCAACCTCCGCGATCCCGTGATGTACCGCATCCTGCACGCGCACCATCATCGCACGGGCGACAAGTGGTGCATCTATCCGATGTACGACTACACGCACGGACAGTCCGACTCGCTGGAGCACATCACGCATTCGATCTGCACGCTGGAGTTCGAAGACCACCGGCCGCTCTACAACTGGTATCTCGAACAGATCGGCATCTACCAGCCGCAGCAGATCGAGTTCGCACGACTCAACCTGACGTATACGGTGATGAGCAAGCGACGGCTGCTGCAACTGGTGCAGGACGGCTTCGTGCGCGGCTGGGACGACCCCCGCATGCCGACCCTCAGCGGACTCCGCCGCCGCGGATACACGCCCGAATCGATCCGCAACTTCTGCGAGACCATCGGCGTCGCGAAGTTCATCAGCACGATCGACATGCACGTGCTGGAGAACAGTCTGCGCGAACACCTCAACCGCACCGCCGCCCGCGTGATGGCCGTCCTCCGGCCGCTCAAGGTCGTGCTGACCAACTACCCGGAAGACCAGGTCGAATCGTTGACGGCCATCAACAACCCGGAAGATCCGTCGCAGGGTACTCGTTCGCTGCCCTTCAGCCGCGAACTGTACATCGAACAGGACGATTTCCGGGAGGACCCGCCGAAGAAGTTCTTCCGCCTCGCGCCCGGACGCGAGGTGCGGCTGCGTTACGCCTACATCATCCGCTGCGAGGAGGTGGTGAAGGACCCGGCGACCGGCGAGATCGTGGAACTGCGGTGCACATACGACCCGGAAACGCGCAGCGGCATGCCCCAGGCGGATCGCAAAGTAAAGGGCACGCTGCACTGGGTCTCCGCACGACACGCGGTTCCCGCCGAAGTGCGACTCTACGATCACCTGTTCTGCAAGCCGAATCCCGATGAGGTCGAGGCGGGCAAGACCTATCTCGACAACCTGAACCCGCAGTCCCTGGAAGTCCTCCCGAAGGTCTGGCTGGAGCCGTCCCTGGCGACCGCCACGGTCGGCGACCACTTCCAGTTCGAGCGACTCGGCTACTTCAGCCCGGACAAGGACAGCCGACCCGATCGACTGGTCATCAATCGCTCGGTGGCACTCCGCGACACCTGGGGGAAGATCGAAAGCAAGGAGGCATCGGCTGGCGAAGGCGGCTGATCTCGCGCGTCAGGAGTCGATCGTCGGACGGTCGCGGCCCGTCCGACGGTTGGTGACTTGGTGAGCTTTACGATCGGCCGGCGCGCATGTCGTGATAACGGCAGGCCAGGTAGGCGCCCGCATACGCGCCCCCCGCCGCTGCCAGCGCTCCCGCGTAAGCCAGGCCACGGTAGGGGCCCGGCATCCAGCGTGCCGACCGCACCAGCAGTAGTCCCAGGGGAGCTCCTCGCATCGCCAGCCGACTCGCTCGCTGATGGGCCGAAGCCTGCGTCGAAAGCGTCTCTCCTGTCTTGCACCACACGGCGAAGTGCTCGCAGTTGTTCTCGAAGAGATGGTACGCCGCCTCGCCCAGTCGACTTTCGGCACGCTCCAGCACGCGAGCCACGGGATCCTCCCAAGCGTACGCGCGGACACTCACGGCGGCCCCCAGCGAGAACGCATCCAGCGATACCCGGCGAACCTGGGGCGCGATTCCCGAGGCCAGCAGCCCGGCCAGCTTCAGCCAGGCGGAGGACTCATAGTGAATCACGGTTCCATCGCCACAGGCGATGCCGTGATGCGAATACACTCCGCCAGCCCGATAGTAAAAGAGATGATCGCCCCGCTGCACCCGTCGCTCCTCATTTCCCCCAGGCACTTCTGCACCAGCCGGTCCGCAAGAAGCTGATCCGCAAGAAGCCCCCGAATGTCCGCGGGATGGATCCCGCTGCTTTCCCGGGGACTCGCCGTGCGAGTCGTCTCGTCTATTATATCCACGCTCGCCGCGGCGGAAGCGATCGTCGCGGACCGCAAACGCGGCTCTCCTTATCCCGACCGTCGGAAACGTCGGTCACTCGACTCGCCGCAGGCCCCACGCACCGCCCCCCGACTCGGAAGCACCCTTCGTAATGATGATCTCCACGTTGATCGGCCTGTTGATCCTGGCCACCCTTGTCTGGCTGGTCAGCCTGGTTCGGCAGGACGCAAGCCTCGCCGACCCGGCCTGGGGTTTCGGCTTCCCGGCCATGGCCGCCCTGGCGTGGAGCGGTTCGCCCGATCCCGGCTCGCGCGGCCAACTGCTGCTCCTGCTCACCAGCCTCTGGGGATGCCGCCTCGGCATCTACCTGCTCTGGCGAAACCTGGGACACGGCGAGGATCGCCGTTACCGGGTCATGCGGGATTACCACGGCGCCGCGTTCTGGTGGCGAAGTTGGTTCACGGTCTTCGCGCTGCAAGCCGTGTTGCTCTGGTGGGTGGGCCTCCCGGTGCAGGTCGCCATCCAGCAGGGAGGCGACCTGTTCCGGCCCAGCGACCTGCTGTTCCTTCCGCTCTGGGGCTTCGGTCTCTTCTGGGAAAGCGTCTCGGACTGGCAACTTGCCCGCTTCCAGGCCGATCCGTCGAACGCAGGACGCGTGCTGGACCGCGGCCTCTGGCGGTACTCGCGTCATCCGAACTACTTCGGCGACTTCTGCGTCTGGTGGGCCCTCTACGGCCTCGCGGGTCCCGCCGGCGCCTGGTGGACAATCCTCAGTCCCATCTCCATGACCCTGCTGCTGCTCTTCGTTTCCGGCGTCCGACTCACCGAAAGCACGATCTTGTCGCGTCGCCCGGAGTACGCCGAATACCAGCGTCGCACCAATGCCTTCTTCCCGGGCCCTCCTCGCCGATCGTCCGGATCCGTAAACTGAAGCACGCAGGTGGACGGCCGGCGCAGGCACGGAGCTGCTGCACGGGGCTGCTGCACGGAGCTGCTGCACGGAGCTACGACATGACGCCACGACACGCGGCTCCGCGAGACCGGAAGGCGAAGGTCCGAACGACGGCGACAGGTGCCGGTCGCCACGGGTCGGGGAAGGTTGTCCCCGTTGAGCTCCCTGCGTCGCGTCGAATGCGAATACCCGAGAAGGCTGTGGAATGCTCGATTGCGTGATCCTGGGTGGTGGAATCATTGGCCTCGCGCTGGCCTGGGAACTGACGCGTGCGGGCCAGCGAGTCGCCGTCGTCGACCGGCCCGCGAACTCGACCATCGCTTCCTGGGCCGCTGGAGGCATTCTGCCTCCGCCCGCTTCCCGTGCCCTGCACGATCCCTTGGAATGCCTGCGGACCTACAGCCATTCGCTCTACCCCTCCTGGTGCGAGGAACTCACGCGCAGCTCCGACACGGAGGTCGAACTGTTCCGCTGTGGCGGACTCTACCTGGGACGTTCCGCGGGGGAACGCGTGGCGCTGGAAGCGGCGCGAGCGCAGTGGCAGGACGATGGAGTGCGCGTGGAAGCCTGGGACCGCGACGAAGTGCAACGGCGAGAACCAAACCTCGGGTCGCTGCCCGCCTCGACGCGTGTCCTGTATCTTCCCGACGAGATGCAGGTGCGTCCCTCCCGAATCCTGCGCGCTTTGCGCATCGCATTGCAGCGAGCGGATGTCCGTCTGCTTTCCGCGACCTGGAACGGACAGTTCCAGCAGGAGGGCTCACGGTGGACTTCCATCCAGACGGAACACGGCGAACTGGCCGCTCGCGCGTTCTGCGTGACGGCCGGCCCCTGGTCCGGGGAACTGCTGCAGTCGCTGGGACACGACCTGCCTATCGAACCGCGACGAGGACAGATGCTGCTGTGGAAGCTCCCCGCGCCCGCGCTGCAGCATGTGGTCAACGAAGGGCCTCGCTACCTGATCGCTCGACGCGACGGACATCTGCTGGCCGGTTCCACGGTCGAGGAGACGGGGTTCGTCAATGAGACCACGGTCGCGGGCCTGCGGGAACTGGCGCAGTTCGCCGAACAGTTGCTTCCTGCCGTGCGGGAGTTGGCTCCGGTAGCGAACTGGTCCGGTCTGCGGCCGATGACCAGCGATGGTCTGCCCTACCTGGACGCACTTCCCGGCTGGAAGAACGCCTTCCTCGCGGCCGGCCATTTCCGTTCCGGCATCCATCTGGCCCCCGCCACGGCACGCCTGATGGCCGCGCGCATGCTCGACCAGCCCACGGAACTTGACCTGCGGCCGTTCGCGCTCGCCCGATGATCGCAACGCGGAGAAATACGCAGCCCGCGTCACGCTCTTTCCAAGCGACCGCCTGTTCAATCGAGAGCCAAGACGGTTTAATCCGGCTCCCGCGCTTCCCACGACCCAGGCCATTCCGCGCCGCACCCCCGACAGGAGTTCTTCCCCATGGCCATGGATACCCCCGCAGTCATCGCGATCATTGGCGCCGGCCCGCTGGGCATCGAAGCGGCCCTCTACGCGCGGTACCTGGGATATGACGTGGAAGTCTTCGAGCAGGCGGAGGTCGGCGGCGGGCAGTTGGAACGAGGCCGCCGAGGCGATCGACTGGCGGGGACGTTTCGAGAATACTGCTCCGTCCTCGCCCTGCAGGCCCTGGAGGCGCAGCACGGGCCCGGAGGCCTTCCGGCGTTGGACGCAGAACTGACCCTCGAGCAGTGGGTGGACCAGTACCTGCGTCCCTTGTCGGAAACGGACCTGCTCGCGGCGCACATCCGGCGAGCATCGCGAGTCGTGGAGGTGCGGCCACTTACCGCGGACGAGATTGAATCCCTGCTTGAACCGGAAGCCGCCGGGAACGAAACCGCGGCAGCGGAAAAAGAAGAAGAGGGCGACTGGGAGGAAGTCACCTGCGAGCCGTTGCTGGTGCGACTGGTGGAAGGCGGTGAGGAGAAACGGGAGTATGCCGATGTGGTGATTGTGGCCACGGGCGCCGCGAACGCATTGCCATGGCCGACGGACGCACGTTTCCTGCATCGCCTGGGCGTGAAGGATGGAGTGGCGGTGAGCTACCGGGAGGGCTTGCAGCAGATTCGCGACCTGTTCGCGATCCTCGCGGATCGCCCGTCACTGGACCTGTACCGCTGAAGACGCTGGCTCGCCCAGCCCCCCAGCCGCCCAACACCCGCCGTCTCTCCTACTCGGCCAACGGTTCGCTGGCCGGATGGCGTTCCGTCGGCGCCGGGCAGGTCACCTGGAAGCGGACCACGGTCACTCCCGGAAACTCGCGAACTTCGCTCGTCTTCCAGCGTCCGCCGCGCTCGTGGGCCGCAGCCTCACAGCGAGCCAGCAGCGACTGCCGCGACTCGAGCGTTCCGCGGGCCAGCAGCAGTCCGCGCGGTTCTTCTCGCAATCGCTGCCACTGCCGATCGTTCCAGCCAGTCCAGTCGCGGGCGAGGATCTCCACGCGATCGACCGGTTGAGCGACGCGATACAGGCCCCGGACGGGGAACTGCAGGTAGTCGCGCAGCGCCGCATCTTCCGCTGCGCGATCCTCAATCAAACCGGGCCGCAGCCACAGGAGTGTCCTTCCCGGGGCATCCGTCTGGCGCACCCAGCCGACGGCCGACCGCCATGCTTCGCCCGAGTGCCGCCCATAATAAAAACCGACCCACTGTCCGTGCGTGGCAGCGGCTGCGACCAGGACCAGTACCGCGAACAGCAGCCGCGGCCCTCTCGGCCGCAGGCGCAGGCCGCACCAGGCGGCGAACAAAAACCAGGCAACGGCGGTGGTCATCAGGTAGCGGCGAAAAAAAATCGACGCGATGCCCAGGCGCGTGGAGGTCCAGGCGAGTCCTGCGGGCACGAGGTACCAAGCCAGAATGCAGGCCAGCTGCCAGTCCCAGCACAGCCAGCGTCCCACCGCGAGTCGCCGCGGGAAGCGATTGTCGGCACCCTGGTCTGCCGCGTCGCGGCCCGGCACCAGCAGCCAGCGTGGGATGAAGACCGACACACACGCCGCGCAGAGGACCGGCACGAACACGTAGGGAATCCAGGCGAAGAGGCGTCCCAAGTCCGCTACTTCCGGCACCGGCACGAACGCCTCCCAGTTCGTTCGCCTTGCCGCCAGCCGCGACAGGTACGGGACGGCGCAACCGCCGACGAGGATTCCGAAGCCAAGATCCTGCAGCCAGCCGCGGCGAGTGACAGGGTTGTGCCACTGCCGCCGCCATTGGCTGAAACCGATGACCGCCAGTTCCGCGGCGACGACCAGCACCGCCGTGCAGTGGGTGAAGAAGGCCAGCCACAGCGTCAGGTTCCACGCCAGTCGACTTCCCCGCTGTCCGGCCAGTCGACCCGTGAAGGCCATGAAGTGGATCACGACCAGCAGTTGAGCCAGGGCATAAGGGCGGGCCTCGCGCGCGAAATAGACGCAGTGCGGATCGAAGACGACGAGGCAGGCGGCGAGCGTGGCAAGGATCGCCGAGCGCGTCCAGAGAAATCCCAGCAGGGCGACGGCGGGCACCAGCGTTACCCCCGCGACCAAAGACAGCAGCCGCAACGTCCACTCCGACTCGCCCAGGCAGCGGACAATCCACCAGACACCCCAGAAGTAGACGGGAGCTTGGTTGCCTTCGGCCGCGCGCCTGGCGACTTCATTCCAGCGCCCCTGCACGCTCCAGCTGGTATGGAGTTCATCGAGCCAGAGGCTGTCGTGGACGGGCGGCAGTCGCATCGCGAGTGCGAGCGGCACCAGCAGCAGCCAGATCAGGACCAGGGCAAGCCTAGGCCGGCTGCCTGGTGGCGGCGAGACTTCGGCGAGCGACCGCCCCTGCCCGTTTGCGGCCGCGTGCGCCGCCATGTTCAGGCGGCCTCCTGGTCAACGCAGAGTCGCCCGCCGGGCACGCGGAGATCGAAGAGGCCAAAGATCTCGGACTGCGTCAGCCCCATGCTGACCGGCGCATCCGCATCCGCGAGGATCGTCTGGAAGAGCTCACGCTTCTGCGTCAGGATCTGGTCGATGCGTTCCTCGATCGTGCCACAGCTGACGAAGCGAGTCACCGTGACCGGACCGGCCGCGCCGATGCGATGCGCTCGGTTGATCGCCTGGTCCTCGATGGCCGGGTTCCACCAGCGGTCGAACAGGAAAACGTACTCGCAGAACTGCAGGTTCAACCCCACGCTGCCCGCTCCGTAGCTCATCAGGATCACATGCGTCTTGGGGTCGTTCCGCAGGCGTTCAATCATCCCGTCGCGTTGGCGGGATGGGATCCGGCCGTGGTACTCGACCGTGCCAAACCGCTCCAGCCGCTTGCGAAGTACGTCCAGCGTATCCACCCACTGGCTGAAGACGATCGCCTTCTTGCCGCTCGCCGCCACCTCCTCCAAGTCGGCTTCCAGCCGGTCCAGCTTGGAACTGCGTTGGGTGAGCGGGTCGAAGTTGCAGATCTGCTTGAGACGCAGCACCAGTTCAAACACGTGCTGGATCGAGATCGCTTCGCCGAGTTCCGAAAGATGAACCACCCCGTCCTTCTCGGCCCGTTCGTAAGAGAGCTGCTGGTCGCCGGAGAGGTCGAGGCAAGCGTCTCGATACAGTTTAGGGGGCATGTCCGTGAGTACCTGCTCCTTGGTTCGTCGCAGGATGTGGTCCCGTGTCGCCTCGCGAAGCTGGCGGGGCGACATGCCGGGCTTCAGGCCGCCCAGCGACAGGAACTGGGTGATGCCCACGAGGTCGTCGGGGGAGTTTTCGATCGGAGTGCCCGTGAGCGCCCAGCTACGGGTCCGCGTCAAGGAACACACCAGCTGATGCGAACTGCTGGACGAGTTCTTGATGCGTTGGGCCTCGTCGAGGATGACTAGGTCAAACGGATTACGCCCCCCATCGAATTCGTCGCGGTCCCGCAACAGGGCCTCGTAGTTGGCGATGCGGACCGGCACCTCGTCGAGGGACCACTGCCAACGGCGCCGGGACTGGTCGCCTTCGATGATGCAGAGGGGAATTTCGGGCGCCCACAACTGGAACTCCCGCTGCCAGTTCG
>CAZUJM010000034.1:21252-31726 GCA_964620405.1 uncultured Pirellulaceae bacterium
ATCAGCAGGACTTTGCGGACGTGGCCTGCGTGGAGCAGCAGGCGAACGGAAGTGATGGCCTGCATGGTCTTGCCCAGCCCCATCTCGTCGGCCAGGATCGCCGTATGGCGGGGAAATAGAAAACTGATCCCCGAGAGCTGGTACGGAAAGGGCCGAAACGGCATGGCCAGGGACTCATTCCGCAGCAGGGTTTCCAGGGGCGGCTGCAGCAGGTAGTAGAGGCGGTCGTCCAGCCGCACGACATCGGCCGGCGGTGCGAGTCGAGTGCGTGTGCGTGGCTCGCCATCTGCGTCGGCGGAGGCTTCCGAGGCGTCGGCGGCGGGCGCAGGATAGGAACGAGCGGCGGGCGGCTTCCCGGCGCGGGCGGCAGCGGCCATCGCGGGCGACGGGATCGCGGCCGACGAGATCGCAGGCAGCGAGAAGACAAACTTACGGACGCGGATGGAGGGCGTCTGCAGGCGCAGCGCGACGCATCGCGGTGCGGCGGGCTGCAGCGGCACGGCCTGGACCTCCACGGCCTTCCAGCGCCGCAAGGCTGCATTCCAGCCCGTCGCGCGCACCGGCGGCGGGACGGTTTCTGGGGGCGCGTTCCAGGAGAGGCTCACACGGATGGGATTCGGGGTCGTCAAAGCAGCAGCCTCCCTGGGAATTCCCCGACTGTCTTTCGGTTGCACGCGACCGCAGGCTCGGCAGCTCCGGCAACGACGAAACGGCTTCGTTTCAGGCGGCTTTCTGCAGTTCCGATACGGCCTCGCGGATCCGCTCAAAAGGCTCCTCCAGTTCCCAGCCGGAGGTCACTTGTTCGAAAGTTTGAACAATCCGCGCACGGTCTGCGGCAAACTGCGTTTCGACCGCTCCCCGCACGCCCGCGAAGTCGCAAGGCTCCCATGAGCCCTTGGGCAGGCCTGGTTCGCGGAGCATCAGGTAGAGCGGAAACTCCACGAACCCGCGGAGCGTCATTACGGAAGGCACGTCGGTCAGCACGACGTCGGGTTTCAGGGAGGAGTTCCCGACGAGAGAGCGTGCGATCTGCTCGCCGCAAAGATAGGGCTGCAGCGTTTCACCGAAAAGAATCTGCTGCGCGCGGTTGGCTTTCACCGGTTCCGTGCAGTGAAACTCCAAGGGCCTACCCAGGGAGTTGAGCAGAAGGTAGCCGCCAATCCAGGCGGCGCCGCCCAGGTCGGCCACGCTGACAAACCCGATCACTGGCGTGGGCGTGGTAGCACTCATGCGCTGGCAGCCTCCAAGACGGAAAAATCGCTCCCCTGCGAAACATCGGGCGTCCAGTTTCAAGGTCTTTAGCGGGAACAACTCCTGACCAAGGGTTGAAGCTCGCGGCGGAAGTTTCGGCAAAAGCGGCGAAAAATAGCGGTGTCCATCTCTGCGCGGTTTACCATCGCAAACGGCGCAGACCGCACCCCCTGACATCGGGAGCAGGGACTACTGCCCACGGGTTTGGGAGGTCTTTTCGCGAGTCCATTTGGTGGACAATCCGCTTCAACCCTGCTTATACTGAGTTTTCGTTCATGCTGACGATGCTCAAGCGAGTCAAGGATCCCGAAAAGATGTCCGACGAATCACGGCGACCGGCCCCTCTCTTCACGCATATCGATGTGACCACGGCTACGGCCACGGCCACCGGCTCCAGCCTCGTGTCGGGCGGGTCGACGAATGTGCTGCTGGCACAACTGGTGGCAGCTCAAACCCGCCAAAACGAACTGATGGAGCAGCTGATCCAGCAGATGAGTGCGGCCCAGCGCCAGCGGAACTTGGAACTCGGCCAATGGAAGCAGGCCAATCCGATGCTGGCCCAGCGTTGCCGCGAAGCGGCCGAGATGCTCGGCCAGGTGCAGACGCGTTTCCTGGAAAGCGTCACCGAAGAGATCACCGAGAACGGCGACTGCATGATGGACGGCGACTTCATGCTGAACGAGTTCGTGGACCGGTTCGGTCCTCGTCTGGCCCACCTCAATGGGGTGCTCCAGGTGCTGTCCCAGCTGAGCAGCCACGGTGGTGAAGCGACCACCTAGGCCACGTGTCGAGCCACGCCGGCCCACTCGCCCCCTGCCGCGTTTTCCGCAGGGTGCGAGTCCTAGACCGCCGGTTGGCCCGCAGTGGGCGGCTATCTAGGCGTCCCGAGGGGGCCCGCCCGTACGCGGAGCCCCCCCTTCTTCGACGCGGGAAGCATCGCTCGCCCAGCGGTTGTATCTTCCCAATTCGTGCGACTCGCACTGTTTGAGGCTCGGTCACAGGCGGCGGTCCGAATCCCAGGCCCACTCTTCCTGCAGCGGACGATCGGCAGGCTTGCCAAGCCCTGCTCAACGGCTCCTGCTCGCCGGACGCCGACGATGGTCGGCGTGCCGACCTGGACGAGTCCCCCAGTCAGTTGAGCGTAAGTGCGGACGCGACCGCCCTGGGCACCTTCCTGGGTCTGCGGGAAGCGGGTAGTTGTCAACCCGTGGTGGCTCGACTATCGTCTTCTGTCTGGCGGGGCTTTGACACGCCAGCCCACCTGCGGGGTCGAGTTTTCCCCGCGACTCCCCCGTCCCCTCCTGCATACCCTGGTGACCATGACCAACTCCGAACCGAATCTGGAAGCGGCCGCACGCGCGGCACGCGACCAACTGGACGCCCACGTTTATGAGACCATCCAGTGGCACTTCCATGAATCCACCGGATGCCCCTTCTGGCTCGAGAAGAAGCGCGAGCTGAAGTTCGACCCCCTGAAGGAGGTCAAGGGTTACGAGGACGTCTCGAAGTTTCCGCTGTTCGAAGACGAGTGGCTGCGGGGCGGCCCCGTGCGTCGCTGGGTACCTAAGGGATTCGACGGCCGGCCGGTGTATGTCTTTGAGACGGGCGGGACGACGGGCATTCCGAAGAGCCGGATCGTCATCGACGACTTCCGGACCGACTACGAACTGTTCAGCCATACGCTGCCCGATCAGTACTTCCCCAAGGGTGCGAACTGGCTGATGCTGGGTCCATCCGGACCGCGTCGCCTGCGCTTGGCGGTGGAACACCTGTGCCAGTTCCGCGGAGGCATCTGCTTCTGCATCGACCTCGATCCGCGTTGGGTAATCAAGCTCATCAAGAAAGGCTGGATGGAGCACCTGGAGGCGTACAAGCAGCACTGCATCGACCAGGCGGTCACGATCCTGACGGCCGGCCACGACATCAAGTGCATGTTCGCGACCCCCAAACTGCTCGATGGCTTGGCCCTGGCCCTGGAGGAGAAGGGAACGAGCATTCGCGAGATCGGCATCACGGGCATCTTCTCGGGCGGAACCGAGTTCACGCCGCAGTGGACTCGCTACTGCGTTGAGGAACTGCTGGGTGGACCGCCGGAGGTCAGCGGAGTCTACATGACGCCCACCTACGGCAACACGCTGATGGGTCTGGCGTGCAGCAAGCCGATCACGGCGGCCGAAGCCTACAAGATCTCGTACTATGCTCCGCAACCGCGGGCCGTCACCGAGGTCGTTGACTTCGACGATCCGCATCGCGTGGTCGGATACGGGGAGACGGGGCGTGTGAAGCTCACCACGCTGACCAAGGAGTTCTTCGTCCCGGGCTTCTTGGAGCGGGATGAGGGCGAGCGCGAGCGTCCGTTCGACAAGTATCCGTGGGACGGAGTCAGTGGCGTGCGTCCGTACCGTGGCGTGGCCGCCCAGACCACGGTTGGCGTGTACTGATCCCCCCACCGCGACTCGCCGGCGCACGTCCCGTGTGTCGCGGTTGCGGTTCCTGGACCGCGAGCGACGGTGTGTCGCTCGCCGCTCGGATTTCGTCAAGGATCGAATCTAACCATCAAGGAACGCTTGCGTGCTGAAGATACCCGTCCTGCGTTGGGGCAAGCCCTACGAATCCCTCGAGTACAACGACGTGCTGCACTTCAGCACGGGTGAACCGATTGCGAAAGTCAGCCAAGCCAACGATGGCATCATCCGTCGTGACATGCGGCAGGCAGCGGAAGCGCGGCGGATCCTGACGGCGTTCTCGATTGCCGACCTGATCGGAATGATGAAGAAGGCGGCCGACCTCTACGAGAACGCGACGCTGCCGATGGGGGATGGCACGCAGAGCCCCAACGACTTTGTGCACCAGCAGTCAGCGAGCACGGGCCTGCCGGAGCACATGTGCCGGGCCAACATGGCCAAGAATTCATTCGTGCTGAAGAACATGGACCGCATCCTGGACTGCCTCACCCGCGGCCTGGACTTGGACATCCTGACCAAGGGCTACGGGATGGAGTCGCGGGGCGTGATCGTCAGCTACCAGGCGCAGGCTCCGGTGCTGGCCGCCGTTCTGCCCTCCAACTCGCCGGGCGTGCACACGCTGTGGCTGCCGGTGATTCCGCTGCAGTTGGGCCTCGTGCTGAAGCCGGGTCCGCAGGAACCGTGGACGCCGTACCGCATGGTGGCGGCCTTCATCGAAGCTGGCGTGCCGCGTGAAGTGTTCGGCCTGTATCCGGGCGAAGCCTCGGCGGGAGCCGCCATTCTCGCCAGCTGCGAACGCTCCATGATCTTCGGCGCGAGCCAGACCGTGGAACGCTACAAGGGCAACCCGCGCGTCCAGGCGCACGGCCCGGGCTTCTCCAAGATCCTGCTCGGCGACGACCTGGTCGACGACTGGGAGAAGTACCTCGACATCATGGCGGAGAGCATCTACATCAACAGCGGTCGCGGCTGCATCAACTGCTCGGGCGTCTGGGCCTCCCGCCATACGAAGGAGATCGCCCAGGCCTTGGCGGAACGGCTCGGCCCGATCGAAGTGCTGCCGCCGGACAACCCGCAGGCAGGACTGGCCGCCTTCACCGTGCCCGGCATGGGCAAGGCCGTCTGGGGCATGATCGAACAGGACCTGAAGGAAGAGGGCGTTACCGACATGACGGCGGCCTACGGGCCGCGTCTGGTCGAACAGGCCCACTGCTCCTACCTGCGTCCGATGATCATCCATGCCAGCAGCCCCGACAAGCAGGTCGTGCAGAAGGAGTACATGTTCCCGTTCTCAAGCGTCGTGGAGTGCCCCGAGTCGCAGATGGTCGAGCGGATCGGACCGACGCTCGTCTGCACCGGGATCACGCGGAACGAGAAGCTGATCCGGCAGTTGAGCGACGCGACGCACGTGGACCGTTTGAACATCGGACCGATCCCGACGTCGCGGCTGAACTGGCTGCAGCCTCACGAAGGCAGCATCCTCGACTTCCTGTACCGGTCGCGTGCCTACCAGATCGCTGAATCGACCTAGCGAAGGCAGCCGGCTACCTCATGATCCCCTTCGACTTTCAACTACGCACCCGCCTCGTTTTTGGCCCCGGCAGCTTTCAGCGGCTGGGAGAGCTGGCGGGCGAGTTGGGAGCGAGGCGGGCCCTGCTGGTGAGCGACCCAGGCATCGTGGCCTGTGGTCATGCGGGACGCGGGCTGGAACTCCTGCAGAAGGCGGGCATCGACGCGTTGCTATTCCAGGAGTTCTCGGACAATCCTTCCACGGACGACGTCGATCGCGGCCTGCGTTGCGCCCGTCGTCACGAACCGGAACTGATCATCGGGCTGGGCGGCGGCAGTTCCATGGACTGCGCCAAGGGGATCAACTTCCTCTACACCAACGGCGGCCAGATGAAGGACTACTGGGGCGTCGGCAAGGCGTTGAAGGCCATGCTTCCGATGATTGCCGTTCCCACGACGTCGGGCACGGGCAGCGAAGCCCAGTCGTTCGCCTTGATCTCGGATGCCGTCACGCACGCCAAAATGGCCTGCGGCGACAAGAAGGCGTCGTGCCGCATCGCGGTGCTCGATCCGGAACTGACGCTGACGCAGCCGGCGCGCGTGACTGCCTTGACCGGCATCGACGCGATCTCGCATGCCGTCGAGTCGTATGTGACGAGGAGCCGCAGCGACATCTCGATGCTCTACAGCCGCGAGGCGTGGCGGCGTCTGGCGAGGGCTTTTCCTCGCGTCCTCGACCATCCGGACGATCTGGTAGCGCGCGGCGAGATGCAGCTGGGAGCCTGCTTGGCGGGATTGGCCATCGAGAACTCGATGCTCGGAATCGCCCACTCGCTAGCCAACCCCTTGACGGCCCATTACGGCATCGCCCACGGGCAGGCGGTGGCCGTCATGCTGCCCCAGGTGGTGCGATACAACCGGCCGCAGGCAGCCGCTTCCTACGCCGAACTGTTCGACGACCTGCGGCTGGACGCACGGGAGGCGAGTAAACCGCGGGAGGCCGAGGAAAAGGCGAAGCTGCTGGCAGATCACCTGCAGGCGTTGACCTGCAGCGCCGGTCTCGCCATCCAGCTGGAACCGCTGGGCGTCGCCGAGGATGCGTTGCCCATGCTGGCCGACGAAGCGGCCCGGCAGTGGACGGCCGCCTTCAACCCGCGTGAGACCAACGCCGGGGACCTGCGGCAGCTGTACGAGGCCGCGTTTCGCGGAGCGAGTCGCGATTAAGGCCCGCAGGCTGGAAGTTTAAAGGCCCGGGTCTCCCAATCCCCCGATGCCTGGACCTCCGTTCACGGTTCGAAGCGTCCCGAGGCCGCAGGCGTCATGCGTCCCTGCATCCTGGCGCGTGCTCGTCGGGAGCTGGCGGCGTTCGGAAGCCCTCGGAAGATGTCGGGGCTGCGTCTGTATGGAGCGGGCCTGCATCTGCTACACTGCCAGCGTGCCAAGATCGCGGTTCGCTAGGGAGAAACTCCATGGATTCGCAGGCCCGAATCCTCTGCAGGCTGATCATCCTTGTCGCTTGTGGCCTCGCCGCAAGCCTGTCGGTAGACGCGCGTCGATGTTGCGCGAACGAGACGACCGGCGAGCTGCCCGAATCCAAACCGCAGGCCTCGGCCTGGCCTCTCTTCCGCGGCAACACGATGGGAACGGGAGTAGCGGGCGGCGAACTGCCCGCGAACCCGGCCATCCGCTGGCGGCGTGACATCCAGGGCGGTGCCTTCGAAGGCGCGCCCGCGATCGTCGGCGGCAAGGTCTACCTCGGCGATCTCGACGGCCGCGCCCTCGCCCTCGACCTCGACTCCGGCAAGGAACTCTGGCAGGTCAAGTTCGAGACGGGCTTCGCCTGCTCGCCCGCTGTGCGCGAGGGCCGTATCTACCTGGGTGACTACGATGGAAAGCTTCGTTGCCTGAATACCGAGGACGGCAAGGAGATCTGGAGCTTCCAGGCAGGCGCCGAAATCAACTCGGCGGTCAACTTCCATCGCGACCGTGTCCTCTTCGGCTCCCAGGATGCGACGCTGTATTGCCTGAAGGCTTCGGACGGAACGCTTGTCTGGAAATTCCAGATCGCCGACCAGATCCGTTGCTCGCCGACGATCGTCGAGGGCAAGGCGTTTGTCGCGGGCTGCGACGGCGTGCTGCACATCATCGACGTGGAGACGGGCATGGAGACGGCCGGAGTTCCGATCAACGGCCCCACGGGAGTCACTCCAGCCGTGGATGGATCCGTGGTCTACTTTGGCAACGAGGCGGGCGAGATGCTGGCCGTGGACTGGCAACAGGCCAAGCTGCTCTGGACGTTCTCCGACGCCCGCGGCGGCCAGCCGATCCGCAGTTGCCCGGCGGTCGCCGACCAGAAGGTGGTCTTCGGCAGCCGCAACCGCAAGGTCCGTGCGCTCGACATGGCCACGGGCAAAGTGCTTTGGGAGTTCGAGACGAGCCAGCGGGTGGACTGCTCGCCGGTCATCGTCGGCCAGCGTGTGTTCGTCGGCGCCGTCGATGGACGCTTTTACGCGTTGAACCTCGCCGACGGGCAGAAGACGTGGGAGCAGCAGATCGGCTCCGGCCTGGTCGGCTCCCCGGGCGTCGCCGATGGCAAGCTGGTGATCGCGACGGAACGAGGCTCGATCTACTGCTTCGGCGAACCCACCTCCCCCTGACGCAGACACATCCAAATCCCCGTGGAACCCGCGCGGCCACGGCACCCCGGCGGGACAGGTCATGGCAACGGAAACCACGAAAACCGAAGTTGGCAGCTACTTCATCTCGAACTACCCGCCGTTCTCGCAGTGGAGCGTCGACGCCCTGCCGGAAGCTCGCGCGGCCCTGGACCAGGCGCCGGGGAATGAGCCGCTGGGGCTTTACCTGCACATTCCGTTCTGCCGGAAGCGTTGCAAGTTCTGTTACTTTCGCGTCTACACCGACAAGAACGCCAACCAGATCGAAGTCTACCTGGCGGCGTTGTCCAAGGAGATCGAACTGGTCAGCAAGCTGCCGTGCATGGGCGGACGTCCGTTCCGCTTCGTGTACTTTGGCGGCGGGACTCCCTCCTACCTGAGCGTCAAGCAGCTCACGTCGCTCGTCGAACGCCTGCAGGCGAATGTGCGTTGGGACCAGGCAGAGGAGGTGACGTTCGAGTGCGAACCCGGAACGCTCTCCGAACCCAAAGTGCTCGCGCTGCGAGACCTTGGAGTCACGCGGCTGAGCCTGGGTATTGAAAACTTCAGCGATCGCGTACTGGAGGAAAACGGCCGCGCGCACCTGTCGAGCGAGGTGTACCGCAGCTGGGACTGGATCCGCAACGCGCAGTTTCCCAACGTCAACGTCGACCTGATCGCCGGCATGGTCGGCGAAACCTGGGACAACTGGCGAGACTGCGTCCAGCGCACGATCGACCTGGCGCCGGACAGCGTCACGATCTACCAGATGGAGCTGCCTTACAACACGGTCTACTCCAAGGACCTCCTCCAGTCGGGCGGCGAGTCGCCTGTGGCGGACTGGAAGACCAAGCGAGACTGGGTGCAATATGCCTTCGAGACGCTGGGGACGGCCGGGTATTCGGTCTCCAGCGCGTACACGATGGTGAGGAACCCGGCGAAGGTCAACTTCAGCTACCGCGACAATCTCTGGAGGGGATCGGACCTGCTGGCCACGGGCATCGCCAGCTTCGGACACATCTCCGGGGTTCATTACCAGAACCAGCCCGAGTGGGATGCCTATGTCGGCGCGCTGCTGGAACGGAGCGAACTGCCGCTCTTCCGCGCGCTGCGGCCTACCCGCCAGCAAGCCTTGATCCGCGAGATGATCCTGCAGCTGAAACGAGGCTATCTGGATGTCCCGTACTTCCGGGACAAGTTCACGACCGACATCCTGCAGCGATGGCAGGGCGTCTGGGAAAGCTATCGCGACCAGGGCTTCGTGCGATTGCATCCGGATCGGCTGGAACTGACAATGACGGGCCTTCTGCGAGTGGACAGCCTGCTGCCCGCCTTCTTCGAGGCCGAGCATCAGGGAGTTCGCTACACCTGAGAGGATGCGAGCGGGGCGGGTACGGCGTTGGACGCCAGCCGATTTGCCATGGGGAGCGGGTCGGTCGCTTGCTGCGTTCCAGCATTCGCCGCGAAGGCCGATGCGGAACGCTGGGATAGGAAACCATGGTTCGGAAGGAGACTCCGATGCGGGAAGTGCGAGATTGGCGTGCCGTTTTCTTGGCGTTCCTGGTGACCTTCAGCGTCGTCGCCTGCTCGATCGTCGGGTGTGGGTCCCGCGTTGACAAGGAATCCGGTGCGACTTCCTCCGGCAGTGCGTCGCGAGGCACGATCGGCGTCTCGCTGCTGACGCTGCAGAACCCGTTCTTCCAGGTCATCGGTGACGCCATCCGCCAGGAGGCGGCGAAGGAAGGCTACGAAGTGGTGGTGCTCAGCGCGGACGAGGACATCGTCAAGCAGGGGAACCACGTGAAGGACTTCATTGCCAGCGGAGCGAGCGCGATCGTTCTCAGCCCCTGCCAGGTGAAGGCCATCGGGCCGATCATCCGCGAGGCGAACGAGGCCGGCATTCCGGTTTTCACCGTCGACATTCCCAGCAAGCTGCCGGATGTGGAGATCGTCTGCCAGGTCGCTTCGGACAACCTGGGAGGCGGGAAGCAGGCCGGCAAGGCGATGATCGAGGCGTTGGGTGCGGAGGGAGGCAAGGTGGCCGTGCTGCACTTTGAGCAGGCCGAATCCTGCCAGCTTCGCGTGCAGGGATTCCAGGAGGTGATCGACGCCCACAATGCGGCGGGCGGACCCAAGATTGAAATCAGTGGTATCTACGAGGGAGGCGGCACGAAGGACCGAGGCGGCAAGGTCACCGAGGATCTGCTGCAGTCGACGCCCGAAGTGCGCGGGATCTTCGCCATCAACGATCCTTCGGCGTTGGGCGCGCTGGCCGCCTTGGAAAAAGCGGGCAAGGCCGACCAGGTGGTGCTGATCGGATTTGATGGGCAGCCCGACGGCAAGATGGCGATCCGCGATGGCAAGATGTACGGCGACCCGGTGCAGTTCCCCGATCGCATGGGCGTGGAGGTGACGAAGGCCATCATCCGCCACTTCCAGGGCGAAGCGGTTCCCGAGGAACTGCTGATTCCCACGGAGTTCTACGACAAGGCCCAGGCCGACAAGGACGCATCGCTGCGGTAACCAAGACATGCGTGGAATCGCCCATTTCGTCTCCCAGTACGGAACCATCGTCGCGCTCATCGCGCTCTGCGT
>CAZUJM010000035.1:0-31645 GCA_964620405.1 uncultured Pirellulaceae bacterium
AGGGCTGCAGGGCGGCGGTGCGGGCTCGGCCGACATCCAGCAGGACGAGGCCGGCCATCTGGCCCTGTCCGGTGGCGGCCAGTTCACGTCGCCACGGCAGGCCATAGGCAGCGAAATTGCCGGTGGTGGTGTCGAGCACATAGACAACCGAATGGCCGGGCCGCGCGGCGGCCGCTCCGCGCGGGAAGTTGATCGCGCCGGCCACCATCACATACTTGGGCTTCTTCGCCGGATCGCTGCCCAGGTCCTGGATCACGTTGGTGCGGAAGAAACCGCCGAACCGGCCGGTCCGATAGTTGAGCACCACGCACTGCAGTTCGCCGGTGAGGAAGTCGAGCATGAAGCAGCCCTCCACATCCGAATCGATCGCTCCGGTGGCCATCGCGAACGACTCGGCCTGCGAAGCGGTCGAAGCCTGCAGCGTGCTGGGCGTCAGCCAAGCGGGCAGATCGGCGCTGGACATCGGCCCGCCCATTGCTCCCGCTTGAAACACGGGCAGTCCTCTCAGCCCGAAACCGACGGCGAAGGCGCACCCCAGGGCCAGCACTCCCATCCATCGCCAAGCCCGGTGCAGTCGCGAGTCCCTGGCAGGCGCCAAACCTTCGACGCCCTCCGGCATTCCGGCTCCCACCGCCTGATGCGTGGCCTCCAATACCCGCGATTCCACGTCGCCCGTCAGTTTTTCCGCCACGATGTGGGCTCCTTTATTCCACAACTGTCCGATGAGCCGATGCCCGAGGGTTGGTGCCGGATCTGCCCGGGCCGTTTACTACCCAGCCAGCCGCCGCACCAGCGCTGATAAGTCGCGTCCGCGATGGGGTCCCACGAGCCGGAAGGCAGGTTCGCCGCGCTACCGCGACGGCCTCCAGCCAGACCCTCCATCGTAGCGATTTCACTCCGCAGCGACCAGAGCGGCGGTGACTGGCAGACGGCGACGATTCTGGTACAACCTTAGGCGATTGGGGGCTCGCCTGGAGTCCCCGCGAGGTCACGGTCAGACGCATGGGAGACGCAGGCAATGCCGACGAACGGTTCGCTGAATCGCAAGCTGAGGATGGCTCTGGTGGGCGGAGGCCAGGGTTCCTTCATTGGGCGCGTGCACGCCACGGCCGCCGGCTTTCATGTGATCTGTGACAAGCCGATGACCTTCGACCTCGCCCAGGCCGAAGCGCTCGCCAAGCAGGTGCAGGAATCGAAGGTCGTGTTCGCCGTCTCGCACAACTACACCGGCTACCCGCTGGTCCGCCAGGCGCGCGAAATGATCCTCAGCGGCGAACTGGGCGAGATCAACGCCATCCGTTCCAACTACATCCAGGGCTGGCTCCGCACGCGACTGGAGGCTTCCGACCAGAAGCAGGCGGCCTGGCGAACCGATCCATCCAAGAGCGGCGCGGCCGGCTGCTTCGGCGACATCGCCACGCACGCCTACAACCTGGGCCGCTACATGACGGGCTTGCTGCCGGAATCGGTGAGTTGCCACCTGAAGACGTTCGAAGCGGGTCGCCAACTGGACGACTACGGCACGGCCATCATCCGCTATGAGAACGGCGGCCTCGGCTCCGTCACCGCTTCCCAGATCAGCCATGGTCGCGAAAACGACCTGTTCATCGAGATCGACGGCACGAAGGGTTCGCTGCAGTGGCGGCAGGAAGAGCCGAACCAGATGATCGTGCGCCGCAACGGGCATCCGCACCAGATCTACACGCGCGACCCGAACGCGCCGTACATGAACGGTTCGGGCGCAGCCGCTTGCCGCCTGCCGTCGGGCCACCCCGAAGCGTTCTTCGAGGCCTTTGCCAACGTCTACCGCGCGACCTACGACGCGATCGTGGCCCAGGCTGCAGGCGAGTCGATCGACCGCGTGAACACGGTCTTCCCGAACGTGCAGGACGGCGTCGAAGGCATGTACTTCATCCAGCAGTGCGTGGCCAGCAGCCAGGACAACGGCGCATGGCTGCCGCTGCGGCATCCGCTGGCTCGCCGCTAGATCGGCGACGACGCTTCAGGCCACCTCGGCAACCAGGGGCCCGGTCCCCGTTCCGCCCGATCAGGGCAAGAACGAGGCTCGGGCCCTTTTCGTTGCTCCCCGCATCATGGATCCCAAAATCGCGGCGCGCGAAAAACGACGAGCCATCCACGGCAGCGCGAGGAACAACACTCCCATCCCGGTCGGCTCCGGCACCGGGATGGACGTTGCGGGCATCGCGGGCCGTGGTGCCCGCTCGAACGCGCCGCCCTGGAAAGCGAACACGAAATCGGGCGTGCCGAACTCGCCGTCGCCGTTCCAGTCCCCCGCCGCCCAGCCGCTGTTCTCGACGATCCCATCCTCGTACTCGCCGCGCTGGAACGCGAGCACGAAGTCCGAGGTATTGAACTGGCCGTCGAGGTTGGAGTCGCCAATGTAGGTGTTCTTCAACTCCTCGATGTAGTACACACGGTCCGGCTCATTGACCCAGCCATCCGAGTTCACGTCGAACCGCGGCTCGGTCTTCCCGGCGCGGATCGCGGCGGCCAGCAGGTCGATGTCGAGGTCATCGCAGCGTCCGTCGCCGTTGAAGTCGCCCGGGTTGGTCGGATCGCGACGGAATTCCAGCACGCCATGCGGCCGCGATGCCAGGAACTGCGACGTGGCCGAGGAAGCCCAGGCCGGCACGACGCCGTTGGTCTGGATGCGCCCGACGTTAAAATACCACTGCTCGCCATCCATCGGCGACTCGGGATGGTAGAGCCCCGTATCGCCGTGCAGCGAACCGGGAGTGTCCGGGTTGGTGGCGTCGAAGTTCGACCAGGGGATGAACACTTCCGTATAGCCGGTCCGCTCGTCATTGCTGGTGTTCTGCACGACGACCATCTGGTCGAACCGCGAGAAAGGTCCCCCCTGGTCGCCGAACGGGCTGTTCACGTGTGCTTCCGTGTAGAACCCGGCCGTGCGAGCCCCCGCGCGAATCTCGGACATGCCGAGCGGCTGGTTGAAGGCGATCTGGTAGCCGTCGATCCCCGAGTCGGTCGGCAGGGCGTTGGCGTTGGATTCGCCATCGCGGTTCGGATCAAAATAGAAGTTCAGCGTCTCGTAGCCGAAATCGATCTGCCCCCGCGCGCGGTCGGCCCACTGGCCGTAGTCCACCTGGTGCAGCAGGAACAGTCCCGCGTCGTTCCAGACGGCGGCGAAGCGGTTGTTCGTGCGGTCGAGCACTCCGGCCCCCAGCGCGCGCCAGTTCCCCACGATCGCCGACGCCTGCTGCCACTCATCGGCCGTCGTCAGCAGTCCATCCACGACGGGTCCCGCCGGCACGTAGCGTGCGACGTACAGCGGGTTGGCTTCCACCGCCAGTTGGGCCTGCAGCGACACGGCCGCGCCGGACCAGATCGCGCATGCCACCAGGGCCGTCCCGACCTTACGCACCCTTCGCATTGTCACCTCGCTCGGTCACCCGCGCGTCCCATGCACCGCACACCACCCGTGAAATTCACCGCCCCCCACCAGCCATCACCATACCACCCCGGCATTCTAGGTACACTCCTTGGCACGCGGCAAATGGCGGAACTCCACATTTCCTCGCGGGCGTCCGGCTACCTCGCCTTCGAGGATCGCTACCCCACCTCGTCCCGCGGCTCCGCGCCACCCGCTCCCCCCTCGCAACCCTTTCTCCCCCTTCTCGAGACCTCGCCATGCCTGCCCCGCCCGATTCCGGCTTCACGGCCGGCCCGCATCCGGCCAGTTTGCCGACCGAGGTCTTGCTGGCGGACTGCGACATCCAGTTCCAGCGACGTTCGGGCCCCGGGGGCCAGCATCGCAACAAGGTCGAGACGGCCGTCGTGCTGCGGCATCGCGCGACCGGCGTGCAGGCGATGGCCAGCGAGCGGCGGCAGCAGGCCGAGAACCGGGCCGTCGCCATCGAACGGCTGCGCGTCGCCCTGGCCCTTCGCGTCCGCTGCGGCTGGAGCGAGCCGAGCGACTTGTGGCGATCGCGTTGCCAGGCCGGCCGGATCGTGGTTAGCTCCCGCCATCCGCACTTGGCCGCCGTGCTCGCCGAAGCCCTCGATGCACTCGCCGCCTGCGGCTGGGACGTCGCCCAGGCCGTCGAACGCCTCGGCTGCACGAAGACGCAACTGGTCCGGTTCCTCAAGGACCATGACGGGCTGCAGCAACTGAACGACCAGCGTGCTGCCCAAGGGCTGCCCCGATTGTTGTAAACTAAAACGCCGCGTGCGGCGCAGCGCACACCGCGCCGCGGGATCACGGGCATGGTTACGCCCGACCGCGGAACCTGGGCCGCAAACGCTCCCAAGGGAACGACCGAGGATTCGATGAAACTGATTCGCGTGGGCGCAGGCGTGCTGAACCAGACGCCGCTCGACTGGGATGGAAACCGATCGCGCATCCTGGAGGCCATCGAGGAGGCGCGGTCGCAGGCGGTGAGCATCCTGTGCCTGCCGGAGCTGTGCATCACGGGCTACGGCTGCGAGGACGCCTTCCACAGCGTGGGCACCCACGAGATGGCGCTGGCCGGCAACGCGTGACATGATCGTGTCAGTAGGCCTGCCCCTGTTCCATCGCGGCGCCTTGTTCAACACGGCCTGCCTGATCGCCAACGGCCAGATCCTGGGCTTCGTCGGCAAGCAGAACCTGGCGGGCGAAGGACTGCACTACGAGCCGAGATGGTTCAAGCCGTGGCCGGAGGGGGCGACGGTCGACATCGACATCCAGGGCCAGACGCATCCGCTGGGCGACCTGATCTTCGACTGCGGCGGCGTGCAGCTGGGTTTTGAGATCTGCGAGGACGCCTGGGTCGCCCATCGACCGGGCCGGCAACTGGCCTCCGAAGGCGTCGACGTGCTGCTCAACCCGAGCGCCAGCCACTTCGCCTTCCACAAGCACCAGGTGCGGCACCGGTTCGTGGTCGACGGCTCGCGCGCCTTCTGCGTCGCTTACGTCTACACCAACCTGGTCGGCAACGAAGCGGGCCGGGCCATCTACGATGGCGACGCGATGATCGCCAGTTGCGGCCAGTTGCTGGCGACGGGCCCGCGTTTCAGCTACCGCGACGTGCAGGTCACCAGCGCGCTGGTCGACATCGATGCGATCCAGGTCGCGCGAGCGCGGTCCAGCTCCTTCCAGACCACGGTGCGGCAGCAGAAGCCCGAGGTGTCGCATCCGTTCGTCTATCCGCAGGTGGAGCTGTCCCGCGACCGCGGCACCGTGCCGCTGGAAGCGGTCGACGCCCACGATCACGGGGCAGCCGATGCCCCCTGGGAGCATGCCGAGCGGCTCAAGGAAGAGGAGTTCACGCGCGCCGTGGCGCTGGGGCTGTTCGACTACCTGCGCAAGAGTCGATCGCGCGGCTTCGTCGTGTCGCTCAGCGGCGGCGCCGACTCGACCGGCGTCGCGCTACTCTGCGCGGCCGGCCTTCGTTTCGCGGAGCAGGAGGTGGGCCGGGAGGCGATCCTGCGGAAGCTGTCCTACATTCCCGGGCTGGACCAGGTGCCGGCCGGATCGAGCCTTGTGCCGCTCCTGCTGACGACGGCCTACCAGTCGACGCGGAACAGTTCCGCGACGACGCGCGAAGCGGCCGCGGCGGTGGCTCGCGCCGTGCTGGCCGACCACCTGGAACTTGATGTCGACGGCCTGGTGCAGTCCTACATCGGCCAGGTGGAAGCGGCGATCGGGCGTGAGTTGACGTGGCAGCGGGACGACGTAACGCTGCAGAACATCCAAGCCCGCGTGCGGGGTCCGAGCGTCTGGATGCTGGCCAACCTGCGCGGCGCGCTGCTGCTGGCCACCAGCAATCGATCCGAAGCGGCCGTCGGCTACGCGACCATGGATGGCGACACCTGCGGCGGACTCTCGCCCATCGCCGGCATCGACAAGGCCTTCCTCCGCCGCTGGCTGGACTGGATGCGTGTCGCCGGCCCGCGCGAACTCGGTCCCACGCCCGAACTGGAACTCGTCACGCGCCAAGCTCCCACCGCCGAACTCCGGCCGCTCGGCAGCGGCCAGACGGATGAAGCGGACCTGATGCCCTACGAGGTGCTGGACGCCATCGAACGCGCGGCCATTCGCGACAAACGCAATCCGCTCGAATGCTGCCAGGTGCTCGAACAGGCCTTCCCCCAATACACGCTGGCCGACCTCGGCCCCTGGGTCCGCCGCTTTTTCCTGCTCTGGTGCCGCAACCAGTGGAAGCGGGAGCGATACGCGCCGTCGTTCCATGTGGACGACGAGAACCTCGACCCCAAGACCTGGTGCCGCTTCCCGATTCTCTCCGGCGGTTACGAACGCGAGCTGCGCGACCTGCAGGACTACCTCGACCGGCGATCGGCCCGCGGACCGTCGTAGCGCCCGCCGATCGCGGCGTCGCCTCGCGACAAAAGCCGCCAAGCGTCGCCACCCTCCGTTCGTCTTCCGACCGCGTACCTCCTTCTTCCTCCATTCCTCGGCCACCTCGTTCGAGAGCATCCCGTGATCCAGATCGACATGCAGCTGCAACCCGCGTCGCTTCTTCCCGCCCTGGAACGGCTCTGGAGCCTCGCGGCCGAAAAGATCCACGCCATCCACGACTCGGCCGCACGCATCGGCGGCACGCCGGTCTTCACGGTGGCGGGCCAGTATGTCGCGCAGGGCTGGACCGAGTGGACGCAGGGCTTCCAGTACGGCTGCCAACTCCTGCAGTACGACGCCACGGGCGATGCCGGGTTCTTGGAGCTGGGACGGCGCAACACGCTGCAAGGCATGGCGCACCACATCACGCACGTCGGCGTGCACGACCATGGCTTCAACCAAGTGAGCACCTACGGCGCGCTCCGCCGCCTGATGCTCGAAGGCCGCATCGCCCGCGAAGAGCACGAACTGGGGACCTGCGAACTGGCGCTCCGGGCCAGCGGCGCGGTGCAGGCGGCGCGGTGGAGCACCACGGCGGACGGCGACGGGTACATCTACTCCTTCAACGGCCCCCACTCGCTCTTCTGTGACACCATCCGGTCACTCCGTTCGCTGGCCCTCGCGCACCAGCTGGGCCATGTGCTGTGGGCCGAGAACGATCGCCGCATCTCGCTGCTGGAACGCTTGGTGCAGCACGCGCGGGCGACCGCTCGGTACAACGTCTACTACGGCGAGCGGCGGGACATCTACGACGTGCGGGGGCGGGTGGCGCACGAGAGCCTGTTCAACCGCAACGACGGCTGCTACCGCTGTCCCAGCACGCAGCAGGGCTACTCGCCGTTCACCACCTGGACGCGTGGACTGGCGTGGATCATGCTGGGCTATCCGGAGCAACTCGAGTGGCTGCGAACGGTGCCCGACGCGGCGCTCGAACCGCTGGGCGGACGCGGGTCGGTGGAGCCGATGATGCGGCGGGCGGCCGAGGCGGCCTGCGATTTTTATCTCGAGCATACGCCCGTCTGCGGCGTGCCCTACTGGGATACCGGCGCGCCCGGCCTGCGGGAACTCGACCGGCCGCTCGAACGGCCCGCGGATCCACAGAACGACTGGGAGCCGGTCGACAGCAGCGCCGCCGCCATCGCCGCGCAAGGCCTCCTGCGCCTCGGCCACTACCTGTGCGAGGCGTCGACCGCGGGCACACCCGAACGCGCGAACGCCGATCGCTACTGGCAGGCGGGCCTCACCGTCCTCCGCACGCTGCTGACCTCCACCTACCTCTGCGACGTGCCCGGCCACCAGGGCCTGCTGCAGCATGCGGTCTACCATCGCCCGCGCGGCTGGGACCACATCCCGGCGGGCTCGCGCATCCCGCGCGGCGAGTCC
Organism: uncultured Pirellulaceae bacterium; assembly: GCA_964620405.1. Classification (GTDB taxonomy): domain Bacteria; phylum Planctomycetota; class Planctomycetia; order Pirellulales; family Pirellulaceae; genus CAZUJM01. The sequence goes on from CAZUJM010000035.1 coordinate 7,763, forward strand.
TGCCTGTGGGGCGACTACCACCTGATGGAACTGGCGCTCTACGTGCAGCGCATCGCCCGCGCGCAACCCTATCTCACCTTCTTCGGGCCGATGCCGTGACGTCACAGGCGAGTGCTCATTCGCCGCATCAGGTCACCGCGTTCGGGATTCACATCTTGAAACATGCGGCCGTCGGTGTTCATCCGAGCAGCGTGATCGTCCATTCAGCTTGCTCATCACCGCGAAAGGCTCGCGGTGTGTGTTCTATGAATTGATCATGAATTCTCCCTTGAGCGAAAAGTGTTTGCGTTGACAGCCTGTTGCTGATCAGAATACTGATTCGCACCGCGCGGTAGTACCGCGCTGGAATGGCCGACTTCAGACGAACGCATCCAGGAGAGCCTCCGTGGTCCGCAGAAAACTTCGCTTCGCATGTCTCTACTCCTGCCTGGGCGCCTCCTTGTGGGCCGCGCCGCAACTGCAGGCCGCCGCGCCCGAACCGTCGGATCCTGATGGAAAGCTGGAGGTGGGCCAAGGGCCTGGCATCTTCCCGGTGATCGTGACCGGAGCCAACGTCAACATCGCTCCCCTGCCGGGCGGCGAACTGAACGGCGCGAACCAGAACAACCTGAAGGTGACCTTCCCGTCGGCCGGTCCGATCAAATGGACCGAGTCGCGTCACAACGAAGGCGACGTCGCGATGCTGATCGGTCCCCAGAATCCCGACGATCCGTCGTTCTACCCGCCGAACGATTTCTTCGACGACTACAAGCCGATCGCGGGCAACCCGCCATTCGCCAACACGACGCTGTCCTGGCGTGTAAACCGCGACTCGGGCGCGCTGCTGGCCACGGTCCGCCACAACGGCGTCGACCAGGGCATTCTCGCCAATGGCAGCCCCATGGGCATCACGCACGGCGTCGCCTATTTCAACTCGGGCTTCGGCCAGGGCTGGGGCTTCCGCATGAGCGACGGCGTGTTCGCCAATGGTGGCGGTCCGTCGGCCGACCTGCAGATGGGTGTCGCGGGCAATGACGGCGGAGCGGGTGAAGCCAGCTTCGACGTGGCCACCGCGTTCTTTCCCTACGAGCAGGGCTGGCTCGGCGGCTGGGTCGCGGGCGCGGCGGACGACCTGGGCGTCATCACCAGCGGCTCGCCCAACCTGCCCGTCGAAGTGGCCAGCTGGTCCGCTCCGACCGGTGAGATCGCCGACGGGGCGCTCGGCCACATCAAGTTCCCCGGCATCGACTCGTCCAAGGATGGCATGCTGTTCGTCGCCGCCAGCAACTCCGACAACAACACGCGCATCGCCGCCGGCTCGCCCCGCGCGGGCGGCTGGGACGTCGCGGTTCGCGAGGACAACGACAGCGACCAGACCGGCGCGACGCTGGTCGTGCCCAACAAGTCCGACTACCAGTTCCTGTACGTGCCCTACACGGCCGGCAACCTGGTCGGTGGGCATGTGCTGGGTGACGGCACGGTGCACAAGGCCGCCGGCACCTCGCGGTTCTCGCTCGCCCGTCGTGGTGAAGGCGAGTACGCCATCTCGGTCAAGGACGTCGGCGGCAAGTCGCTCGGCGAAAACGACGGCGTGCTCGTGCTGTCCGTCGCCGGCACCGTCGGCGGCCCGGGCTCGCTGCCCGATCGCAGCTTCATGTCGTACGAGTACGATGAAGCCGCCAAGGCGTTCGTCGTGCAGGCCCGCCAGTTGACGGAAACCAACAGCCCGGCCAGCCAAAACGTCTTCGGCGACAAGCTGGCCCTCACCAACACGGACTTCTACTTCGCCTTCGTCGACTTCAAGAATCCGCTGACGCCGACGGCCGCAGCGGTTCCCGGTGACTTCGACGCCGACGGCCAGCTGAGCGCCGCCGACATCGATGCCCTGTCCGCCCAGGTCCGCGCCGGCTCGAACAATGCCGCCTACGACCTGAACGCCGACTCGAAGGTGAACGACGACGACCGCCAGGTCTGGATCGTGAACCTGAAGAAGACCTACTCGGGCGACGCCAACCTCGACCTGCAGTTCGACAGCGGCGACTTCGTGGAAGTGTTCCAGAAGGGCAAGTACGAGACGGGCGGTGCCGCGGGCTGGGCAGAAGGCGACTGGAACGGCGACGCGCTGTTCGACAGCGGCGACTTCGTGTCGGCCTTCCAGATGGGTGGCTACGAGAAGGGTCCGCGAGCGGCCGTCTCCGCCGTGCCGGAACCCGCGTCGTTCTCGATGATGGTGCTCGCCGGCCTAGCGCTCGCCGGACTCGCCCGTCGCCGATAGACGCTGTACGGTCCTCGCAGTACCGTCCTCGCAGGAATCCCCGGACAGCCCGCCCAGCAGGCGGCCCGGTCCTGGTCCGTGCGAGGCCCGTGCGAATGCTCAAGAGAGCGAATACGTAAGAAAAAGGGGTCTGGTCGCTCGATCGCGTTCTGCCGGTCCGGAAGTCGGAACCGGCGGACGGCGATCGCCAAGTGACCGGGCCCCTTTTGTTTTGGCTGCGCGGCTCCGTTACACTGCATCCCGATCCGGTGGATCGCCCGGCGCGGGGTTCGCTCGCCGGGTCCTTCAGGAACCGCCGCCATGCGCGATGCCCGCCCAATCCTGCCCTGCGTTCCGGCCGCTGACGCGCCGCCGCCCCGGCCGCTCCGCAAGCCACGCGCGATCGCGCGCGTCATCTCGCATTTCCTCGGCGTCGCTGTCTGGACCTTGGCCTGCTGGGCCCTCGCGGCCGATCCGGCCGAGCAGGCACGACGCGACTACTTCGAAACGCACGTTCGTCCGCTGCTGGTCGCGCACTGCTATGCGTGCCATGCCGCCGACGCGCCATCGCTCGGCGGCAATCTCCGCCTGGACACCGCTGCGGGCGGGCGAACGGGCGGTGACCGTGGAGCGGCGATCGTCCCGGGCGACGCGGAGGCCAGCCTGCTGGTGCGCGCCGTGCGTTACCAAGACCCCGACCTCCAGATGCCGCCCGAGCGGCAGTTGGCGGCGGAGCAGATCGCCGTGCTGGAACGATGGATCGCCGACGGCGCGGTCGATCCGCGCACGGACGCCGGCCCTGCTGGAAGCGTTCGCGGACCGGCTCCGTCCGATCCCGAAGCGGGCCGCAGTCACTGGGCCTTCCAGCCGCTGCTCCGCCAAACGCCGACGGAGCCTTCTACTGCAGCGAATTCGGCCGGCGCGGGCGTCCCGGAAGCGTGGGCCTGGAACTCCCTCGATCGCTTCGTGGCCTCGCGCCGCCGGCGTGCGGGAATCGAACCCGTTGCCACCGCGTCGCCGCGCCACCTCGCGCGACGCATCTTCTTCCAACTGACCGGGCTGCCGCCCACGCCCGAACAGATGGAACGGTTCCTCGACTCGCTCCCCGCAACCGAACAGGGCTCCCGCCCGAGTGACAACTCCCTGGCACTCGCCGCGCGGCAACTCGTCGACCAGCTGCTGGCGACGCCCCAGTACGGGGAACGTTGGGGCCGTCACTGGCTGGACCTCGCCCGCTTCGCCGACTCCAACGGCCTCGATGAAAACTTCCTCTTCCGCGAAGCCTGGCGTTATCGCAACTGGGTCTTCGAGGCCGTGCGCGAGGACATGCCCTACGACCAGTTCCTGCGGGAACAACTGGCGGGAGACCTGCTGCCTTATGGTTCGGTCGAGGAGCGGGACCGGCAACGGATCGCCGCCGGCTTCCTCGTCATCGGCCCCAAGGTGCTGCTGGGCAACGAAGAACTGCGGCAGCGCATGGAGGTGGCCGATGAGCAGCTTGACACGATCGGCCGCGCCGTGCTCGGCCAGACACTCGGCTGCGCCCGCTGCCACGACCACAAGTTCGATCCGATTCCCACCGCCGACTACTACGCGCTGGCAGGCATCCTGACCTCGACGCAAGTCATGGAGACGCGGTACATGCTGGGCGAGCAGCGCGGCATGGAACGGCTCGTCGGGCTGGGCACGGAAGGCGAGGCGCTGGACGAAGCGTACGAGCGGTTCTGGCGGGAGGCTCCCGCGCAGCGCGCGACGCTGGCGCAAGCCCAGGCCGCGTTGGAACTGCTCAAGAAGAACGACCTGCCTGGCCTGGACGCGCTGGCGCAAAAGCAGCCGGCGGCCGTGAGTCCCGAGGCGATGAAGGCGGACCAGTCGCTGGAGTCACGAACGGCCGCGCAGCAGGCGTTCATCGCGGCGCGGGAGGCGGAGCTAAAGAACGCGCCGCCGATACCGCCGCGTGCCATGATTCCCGCCGACCGGGACGCGATTACCGAGGAGACCATTCGCATCGCCGGCCAGGCGGATCGCCCCGGACGCCAGGTGCCGCGCGGCTTCCTGCAGGTCTTGCGGCGCGACCGGGCGTGGGAGCTGCCGGCGCAGCAAAGCGGACGGCTGCAGCTGGCCGAATGGCTCACCGACGAACACCAGGGCGCCGGAGCCCTCGTGGCCCGCGTGCTTGCCAACCGCGTCTGGCACCACCTGGTCGGCCAGGGCCTTGTGCCGACGCTCGATAACTTCGGCCGCACGGGCGAACCTCCGAGCCATCCGGAGCTGCTCGACTACCTCGCCGCGCGCCTGGTCGATTCCGGCTGGTCGGTCCACGCGTTGGTTCGCGAGATCACAACCAGCCATACGTTCGCGCTGGCCTGCAGCCACCAGGACGCGGCTCACGCGTTGGATCCGGAAAATCGCCTGCTGTGGCGCGGCCATCGGCGGCGTCTGGACCCCGAAGCACTTCGCGACGCCATGCTGCTCGCCGCCGGACAGCTCGACCTGCGGCCGATGCAGTCGACCGTCTGGTACCTGGGCGACCAGGCGACCGGCGTCGGCATCAATGCGCGGCGGCGCACCGACTTCCCCTGCCGCAGCGTCTACCTGCCCGTGATTCGTAACGACCTTCCGGAGCTGTTCGACGTCTTCGACTTCGCCAATCCCCATAGCACGACCGGCGCGCGGCCACGGACCACCGTGGCCACGCAGGCGCTGTTCCTGCTGAACAACGAACTCGTCATGGACTCGGCCGCCGCCATCGCCACCCGACTCCTGGCTGCCCTGCCGCCGGCAACGCCCGCGGACGCCGCCGCCGAATCGGACACGCTCCGCGTGCGACAGCTCTACGCCTGGGTCGTGCAGGATGAACCGAGCGACGCGGAGACGGCGGTGTTGGTGGAGTTCGCCAAGACGCTGCGTGCCGGCGAAACGGATGTCGGCAGGGCAGATGTCGGCAAGGCAGGTGATGGTAGCGAGGAAACCGGAGCCACCGAAGGCGTCCGCCAGCGCGACGACCAACGCCCGTCGGACGACGTCGCCGCCCGCGAACACCGCGTGTGGACGAGAATCACGCATACGCTGCTGGCGTTGGGCCGTTTTCAATTCGTGGAGTAGACCGGAGTAGAGCATGGCCTGTCATCGGTTTCTGTCGAGCTGGACGCGGCGCGACCTGCTGCGGACGAGCGCCTGCGGATTCGGGCAACTGGCCCTGGCGGCGTTGGCCGGCCGGGCGTGCGCGGAATCGACGGCCGATCGTCCGCTGGCGGCCCAGCCGTCCCATGCGTTTCCTCGCGCGCGGCGAGTGATCTTCCTGTTCATGTGGGGTGGACCAAGCCACATGGACCTGTTCGATCCCAAGCCGCGTTTGAATCGCGAGTCAGGACAGCCGCTGCCCGGATCGGTGGTCGGTCCCATGGCCGCGTCGCCCGGCACGGTGCTCGGTTCGCCCTTCCGCTTCCGGCAGCACGGCGACAGCGGCACGTGGATCAGCGAGCTGTTTCCCGGCCTGGCGCGGCACGCCAACCGGTTGTGCGTCGTCCGCTCGATGCACACCGAGGGCTTGGCGCACGGCGAGGCGCTGTTGCGGCTGCACACGGGACAGGCCAACTTGGTGCGTCCCAGCGTGGGCGCGTGGGTCAGCTACGGGCTGGGCTGCGAAAGCGACAGCCTGCCGGCCTTCATCACGATCTCCCCGCCGCGCGGCCATGGCGGCGCGCAGAACTACGGAAGCGCCTTCCTGCCCGCGATCCACCAGGGACTGGCCATCGGGTCCGCCGAAGTGCCCATCACCCAGGCCGTCGTGCCCAACCTGGCCAACCCGCGCCTCGACCGCGCCGCGCAGCAACAACAGCTGTCGGTCATCCAGGCGTTGAACCGGCGGCATCTGGAGGACGTGCGAGCCGACCAGCGGCTGGAGGGCTTGATCGACAGCTACGAACTGGCGTTCCGCATGCAGTCGACGATGCCGCAGGTCATGGGGCTGGCGGACGAATCGCAGACGACGCTGGACGCCTACGGCGTGGGTCGCGAACCGACCGACCACTTCGCCCGCCAGTGCCTGCTCGCGCGGAAGTTCGCCGAGCTGGGCTCGCGTTACATCCAGGTCTCCACCAACTACACCTGGGACCATCACCAGAAGGTGCGTGACGGTCATGTCGGGGAGGCGGCGAAGGTCGACCAGCCGATCGCCGCTCTGCTGGACGACCTGCAGCAGCGCGGGCTGCTTGACGATACGCTCGTGCTGTGGGGCGGCGAGTTCGGGCGAACGCCGATCGCCGAGAATGGTGATGGCCGCGGCCACCATCCGCAGGCGTTCACGATCTGGATGGCGGGAGGCGGCGTGCGCGGCGGCTTGACCTACGGCAGCACCGACGAATACGGCTACCGACCGGCGGAGAACCCGGTCCACATGCACGACCTGCATGCCACCCTGCTGCACCTGCTGGGGCTGGACCATGAACGCCTGACGTATCGCCACGCGGGCCGCGACTTCCGCCTCACCGACGTCCATGGCCGCGTCGTCCACGACCTGCTGGCCTGAGACACTCGCCCCATCGTCCACCCCGCCCCCAAGGGCCGGCCGTGCATCGGCAGGTCCGTTCCGCAGCCCTGGAATCCCGCCCATGATCCGCCGCACACTCGGACGCACGCAGCTGTCCGTGACCGCCCTTGGTTACGGCACGATGGGGCTGCGCGGACCGCGGACCTGGGGCGTGCGCGTGATTGATGAAGCGACCGCCGAGCGGATGCTGCACGCGGTCCTCGACGCCGGCATCAACTTCCTCGACACCTCGCCCGACTATGGTCTCAGCGAGGAACGGATCGGCCGCTACCTCGCCGGGCGCCGCGACGAGTTCTACCTGGCCACGAAATGCGGATGCGTCTATACCCAACGCGCAGGCCATCTGGAGCTGACACATGTATGGCAGCCGGAAGTTGTGCGTCAGAATCTGGAGACGAGCCTGCGGCGTCTGCGGACCGACCACATCGACCTGCTGCAGTTCCATGGAGGGGACGCCGAGACGCTGCGGACGTCGGGCCTGATCGACCTGCTCGAGGAGTTTCGTGCGCGCGGGCTGGTGCGTTTCCTGGGAGTCTCCAGCAGCCTGCCGCACCTGCCGGCGTTGGTGGAACTCGGCGTGTTTGACGCGTTCCAGATTCCGTTCTCGTGCCTCGCTCCGGAGCATGACGCGTGGATCACGGAAGCGGCGCGGCGAGGCGCGGGCATCATCCTTCGCGGAGGCATCGCGCAGGGCGGGCCGGACGCCGAGATCCAGCGTCCGGCGTTGAACGCCGTCTGGTCGGCGGCGCGGATCGCCGAGGACCTGCTGCCCGCGGGCATGTCCCCCGCCGAACTCATCCTGCGTTACACGCTCAGTCACCCCCACGCCCACACCACGATCGTCGGCACCTGCAATCCGGACCACCTCCAAGCCAACGTCGCGGCCGCGAACGCCGGGCCGCTTCCCGACGACCTGGTGGCCGCCCTCCGCACCCGCATCCAGGAAACGCTGGCCCTGCCACCGGCCGCACCGCCCGCCTGACCCGCCTCGCCCTGCACGCGCCCCGCCCTGCCATCATCCAGATCGCCCGACCAAAAGGCTGGGCCGTGTCGCCAACCGACCCGCCACTCGACCCGCCACTCCCAGTCGTCCACTCCGCTCGTTTTCCTTACCCATCTCGCCTCGTTCCGGTGAAGGACCTGCTCGCATGCCCCAATCCTCTCCACATGCAACCGACGACCGCGCGGCCTGGCCCTGGCTTGTCTGCGGCGTGCTGCTCGTCGCCACGCTGCTGAACTACATGGACCGCCAGATCCTGGCCGTCACGTTGCCGGCGCTGAAGTCGGAGTTCCACCTGACGGAGAGTCGGGTGGGAATGGTGGAGGGTTGTTTTGGGTTCGCGTTTGCGTTTGGAGCATTGCTGTTTGGCTGGCTGGCCGACCACTGGGGCCCGCGCTGGCTGTATCCACTGGTGCTGACCGGGTGGTCGTGCGCGGGGATCGCCACGGGTTTCGCCGGACATCCGGCGGTGACTGGCTGGCTGCAGGGCGCCAGCGATCCGGAGGGCACGGGCATCTACCGCTGGCTGCTGATCTGCCGCACGGTGCTGGGCGTCTTCGAAGCGGGCCACTGGCCCTGCGCGCTGCTCACGGTCCGCGCTGTGCTTTCCAGTCGCAACCGCACGCTGGGCAACGGCATCCTGCAGAGCGGCGCGTCGATCGGCGCGGTCCTGGTGCCGATCTACGTGGAGGCGGTCGAGCGGTCTGGCCGCTCCTGGCCGTTCGCCTTCTGGTCAGTCGGCATTGTCGGCCTGGCATGGGTGCCGCTGTGGTTCACGCTGCTGCGTGGAAGGACGCTGCATCCTGCCACGATCGCGACCGATACCTCCGCGGCCGACTCATCCACGCTCGCGACGCCGGCGAGCGACACGGCATTCTGGCGGCGGTTCGCCTCGCTGGCGGTGGTGATCGCCACACTGACCATCAGTTGGCAGTTCCTTCGCGCGTGGCTCGCGTTGTTCCTGCAGGACCACCACGGTTACTCGCGCGAGGCGACGCGCGGCCTGATGTCGGGCTACTTCATCTCCGCCGATGTCGGCTGCCTTCTCTCGGGCGCGCTCGTCACATTCCTCGCGCGGAAAGGCTGGCAGGTCCACTCGGCCCGCCTGCTGGGCTACGCCCTGTTCTGCGGACTCACCGCCTGCGGCGCACTGGTTCCCTGGGTCGGCCATGGACCGTGGATGATCGCCTGCCTGCTGGTCGCGGGCGCCGGCATCCTCGGGCTGCATCCCTACTACTATTCACTGACCCAGGAACTCTCCACGCAGCGCATGGGCCTGTTTTCGGGGATCTTGGGAGCGTTCGGCTGGATCGTATCGAGCGTCGCACAGATCGTGCTCGGCCGACAGATCGAAGCGACCCACAGCTACGCACTTGGACTGCAACTGGTCGGCCTCGCGCCGCTCCTGGGCCTGCTGGCCCTCGCGCTGCTCTGGCCGCGCACGCCACGCGACGCCGCTCCGTCACGACCTGCGTGACGGCGAGCCCAACGGCGTTGCCGGGCGGCCCTTTCACCCACTCGGCTTGGCGGGACTTGGCTGGCGAGGCATCGGCGAGCTTCAGGACTCTCCGAGCCCTTCGTGCTCTCCGTGGTGAGCCCCTTCGTATTCTCCGTCGCGGGAATCTGTGTGGCCGAAGTGGGCAGGATGTAGGTGCAGCGCCGTGCGCCTCTTGCATCGCAGGCCCGCGCATGAAAAAGGGGCGAGCCCTCGCCTGATGCGAAGACTCGCCCCGACAGCCATCCAGCGATTGGCTCCGCAGCGGACTGTGGAGCGATCGGCAGGTTAGTCGATCAGGTCGTTGACGGAGGCCACCATCGGGCCGATCACCGGCTCGACGACTTCCTTCACGCCCGGGATCAGGTAGGCCTTGTCCAGCACGGCCGTGAGCTTCTCGAGCAGCGGCTTCACGAACGGAGCCAGCGCGTTTTGGCCCGTGGCCGGCAGGTCGTCGAGGTTGAGACCGTTATAGCCATCGACGGCTTCCTTGATCTTGCCCACGGCGTCCGTGGCCGTAGCGACGTCGGTGATGCCACCGAGGGCGGAAGTCAGGCCGTCAAACGTGCCCGTCAGCTTGCCCTGCAGTTCCGTGAGCTGCTCGGGAGTCACGGTCGGGACGGTGACGTTCGGCGGATCGAACTCCACCTTCTCCGTCGGATTCTTCGGAACCGGCTGGGGGCCCTTCTTGAGCATGTTGAAGCCCAGGATGGCGGCGGCGGCGACGGCGGCCAGCGGCAGCAGCCACTTCATCGGGCTGGCAGCCGTCTCGGCGGCCTGACGTGCCGTGTCGGCGGCCTTGCCACCCAGCATGTCGGCCAAGCCCATCGCGCCCTTCAGTTCGTTCGGCAGCGCAGAAGCCAGCGCGCCCGACTGGGCACCCATCAGCTTCGACAGGCCCGTGGCGTCGATCCCCGAACCCTTGACCTGCTTCGCCACGACGCCCATGACAATCGGAGCGGCCATGGTGAGCAGCTTGGTGATCAGCGACGGGTTCGAGCCGAGCAGCTTGACCAGCGCGGCAATCACACCGCCCTGGCTCGCGCCCAGCAGCATCGGCAGCAGCTTCGCGCCCATCTCAAGCATCGACGAGGAACCGCCGCCGGTCAGCATGCTGCCGAGGTTGCCCAGCATCGAAGTATCTTGATCGCCGAGTGCCTTGAAGAGGTCAGCGGCGCCAGCGGGGCTGGAAGCCTTCTTCGCCATGCCCCCGAGCAGCACCGGCAACGCGGCGTTCAGCGCCGAAGACGTCTGGCTCTTGTCCAAGCCCACGGCCGCTCCCAGTTGCTCACCAATCTGACCGGCTACCGCCGACTTCACCATGTCCAACAGGTTTACTGACATTGTTCGATCCATACATGCTTGAGAAGTGGATTAACCATGGCTCCCTTCCGGGGAGCCGCAATTGAACCCGAGAGTATCTCAAATTCTGAGCGGACGGGTAGCGGGCACAAGGACCGCGTAAGTGAAAATACCGGGGTCGCGCAAGGTCTACGCGGCCAGCCTCGGGCCGAGGATGCGACGACGCGGGAACGAAGCATCTTCGAGGAAAGATCTGGCAGTTAGGGCGTTTACGTGGGCCCTGCCCACCATGGGACGCCTCGCCGCCGAGTCCCCTTCGCCCTGGAGGGCGTTTCGCGGGAGGCACGTTCCGCCCGCTTCGGCCGATGACTTCGTTACCCGGTGGCCCCGGTCCGACCCAGTGATGCCGCCCAAGCCCCGGGGCGTTGGAAACCGGGTCACCTCACCGCGTTCTGCATGGCGAGCACCCCCGGATGCTTGACCTTTCGCTCCACGGACACCGCGAAGAACTCTTCCTTCACGCCATCGACGATCCCCACCCGTTGCAGACCATACCACCGCTTGACTTCCTCCTCGATCACGGCGGGGATCGCCAGCAGCCCGAGTCCCCCCGCGCCGGCGATCTTCAGCATCGCGCTGTCCGCGAACTCGCCCCGGATCACGGGGCTCAGATTCAAGTCGCTGAACCAACGTGACATCTGGCGGCGGAGCACGCTGTTCTCGTTGAGCAGCAGGAACGGTGCTCCCTCGAGCGACGAGGGAAAATCACGCTGGTAGCGGCGCACCAATTCCCGCGTGCCAACCACCAAAACATCGGACTGACCCAACCGCCGGGAAAATGCCTGGACCTTATAGAGTGGATCGAGCGCCGTATCGGACAGCACGACGTCCAGTTTGTGAACCGCGAGGTCCGCAATCAACTTCGGCATGTCCCCCTCTTGGCAGACCAACCGCATCGTCGGATCCATGTCCAGCGCCGGTTTCAGCAACTGGAAGGCCACCAGCTTCGGCATCACATCGCGGACGCCGACGCGAAGTTCCGGCGAGCGTCCAACGGGCCGTCCCTTCACCATGTCCATCAGTTCGCGGCCGGTCAGGAAGATATCGTCCGCATACCGCGACACCTGCTCCCCGACCTCGGTCAGGGCCAGGCCGCGTCCCTGCTTCTTCAGCAGCGGGACGCCCATCGCCCGCTCCAACTGCCGTATCTGGATACTCACGCTCGACGGCGTCACATGCAGCAGTTCACTCGCCCGCTGCACACTCCCTTCACGAGCGACCATCCAGAAGTTGAGCAGATGATGGTAGTTCAGCCAGTCCATGAGCGAGAGTACCTCGGAGAGTTCTTGGAAGAAGATCGCGGACCGCGTGAACCGTAATGGATCTTCGCTCGCACCGTCAAGCAGCAGCCGAACGTCGCGTGCTGCCGCTCGGAGCCAGTCCCACGAGTTCTCCGCCGGGGAGTACGCGAAGGCGACGGCCAAGGGTCCGTTCGCCGGCGTCGCCACCGCCGTCCCCTCCGCATTCTAAGCGAAGCCCCCCGCGACGGACGGCCTGCGCCCTCTCCAAGATACCTAAATATTTCCAACGAATGAAACGCGATCTTTAAACAAGTCCAATTCGACTCCAACGCGTAGAGTGTAACGAAAAGGCCACTCGTCGCATCCAAGCCACCACAGATCAGCCAAGGAGCTTCGCATGCACATCTCGATTCAGGTACACGGCGTCGGCAACGGAGTCGCCTCACGGAAAGTACAGGAGATCCTCCAGACGGCAGTGGAACCGGTCACCTACCGCATCAAGCAGATCTGCGTCTATATCCAGGATGTGAACGGACCCCGGGGTGGTGTCGACACACAGTGCCGCTGCGTGCTGCATTTCCGCCGCCTCCCGCCCGTCGTCATTCGCGACCGCGACTCGAACCTCTACGCCCTGGTCCACCGCATCGCGGACCGAGTCGCGGAAGCCGTGCGGCGGAGGAAGGATCGCGATACCTGTCGAGCTAAGCAGGCCCCTCCCCGACTCGCTCCCCCTCTTCTTCCCCATGACACCCGATCGAAAGGACTTTCCGATGAACTGCCCCTCCTGCGAAGTGTCGTTGCTGATGACCGTTCGCCAAGGAATTGAACTCGACTTTTGCCCCGCATGCCGCGGAATCTGGCTCGACCGCGGCGAACTTGAAAAACTCATCGATCGCTCCCAAGACCTGCACTCCGAGGAGAGCGGTTCGTTCGGCCGGAGCTTCGACTACCAGTCTGCTTCGCACACGCTTCCCAAGGCTCCCCACTATCCGGAACGCTACAAGAAGCGCGAGTCATGGCTCAGCCGACTGTTCGACTTCGACTGATGTCGATCGATTCGAAGACTCGAGGCCGGCGCGCCGCTGGCCTCGCCACGCTTGTCGCCCTCCAGCGCGGATCGAAACCACCCCTGGGATCCGCGTCTGGAGCGGCAGATGAAACGTTCCCGCGGTCTCGTCGCACGAAGCAATCGAAGGACGCGAGCATGGATAAGGTTCTGCGTGAGCGGTGGCACGATCTTCCGTCGGAACGCGTCGCGGAGTTGCTCACCACCGACGAGCGAATGGGCCTGGATACCCACGAAGTCGAACGACGCCGGATGCAGTTCGGAGCGAATCGCCTGCCGGATCGGGGCGGGAAAGGCCTGGTGTCCCTCTTCGTATCCCAGTTTCGCCAACCGCTGGTCTACCTCCTGCTCGTGGCGGCGGCGATCACCGCGGCCCTCCACGAATGGACGGCCGCCAGTGTGATTTTCGGGGTCGTCCTGTTGAACGCGGTCATCGGCGTCCTTCAGGAGGCCCGGGCGGCACGGGCTCTGGGGGCGTTGGCCCGCAGCGTCACGACGGTGGCCACCGCGGTTCGCGGCGGTCGCCCATCCTCACCGACATCCTCCTGGGACGCATCCTCATGGTCAGCGTGCTGCTACTGGCCGGAGCTTTCGGTCTCTTCCAGTGGATGCTGGCCGCCGGCCGCTCCGAAGCCGTGGCACGGACCGTGACCGCGAACGTCTTCGTATTCGTGCAGATCTTCTATCTCCTCAACTGCCGCTCACTGACGCGATCGCTCTTCCACGTCAGACTCTTCAGCAACCCCTGGGTCTGGCTGGGAATCGCCGGCATGACACTGCTTCAACTGCTCTCCACCTACACGGGGCCCATGATTCGCCTGTTCGAAAGCAGCCCGATCCTGCCCACGGACTGGATCCTGATCCTCTCGGGCGGCATGATCCGTCGGACCGCTCCTAATTTCCATTACTTCGCCGACGACCTGGAACGGGTCAGGGCGAGCCTGGGGCGAATCCTCGCCCTGTCAACGCATCGCCTCTGGCTGGGACACGGCGGCCCACTCGGGTGCCAGGAGGTCGCGAGCTGGTACCGATCCCGATTCGCCGGCAGGTAAGACAGGAAGATGCCGGCAGCCCTGCGTTCGGTAGGGGCTGTGCGGCGGCGCGAACGGGGCAATCAGACAGTTCGGCGAGCGGGACGCTCAGGCCCCAGCACGCGGGACCGGATCGCATGTTCGCGTTTTTCGTGTCGCTCGACTATACTCCGGTCGTCCGGACTCCGGCCATCTAGCCGCCTGCCCCACTCACCGGGCCCGATCCCTCCCCGCCTGATTCCCCCCGCCCGATCACGACTCCCGGAAGCCACTCCCATGGACCCAGCGTTGCTGACTCGTCGCGCGTGCCTTCGCCTGGGCAGTCTCTCGCTGCTCTCGGGGGGAATGCTTTCCGGGGGCCTGCCCGGGACCGGTTCGAATGTCGCGAGGGCCGCCGCCACTGCGTCCGCCTCCTCGCCGCGTCGCTGCATCGTCATCATGCTGCAAGGCGGTCCGAGCCATCTGGAGCTGTGGGACCCGAAGCCCCTGGCCTCCGATGAGGTCCGCGGACCGTTCGGCACCATTCCCACGCGGCTGCCGGGGATCGCCTTCGGGGAGCTTATTCCCCGCATGGCCGACATCGCCGATCGGCTCACCGTCATCCGCTCGATGACCCACACGTTCACCAACCACATCGCCGGCACCTACATCACGTTGACCGGATCGAGCAACCAGCCCGACCAGGACCGCGAAGCGCACGCCGACGATTTTCCGGGGCCTGCGGCCATCCTGAACTACCTGCCGCGCGAGAAGTCGAAGGTGCCACGAAGCGTTTCGCTGCCGAACTGGCTGAGCATCCCCGGGCCGAGCAATCGCATGCCCGGCCAGTATGCCGGTATGCTCGGCAGCGTCCATGATCCGTTCCTGATCGAGGGCGATCCGAACGCGGCCAACTACAATCCGCTCTCCCTGGGCCTCTCCGCCGGCATGACCACCGACCGCATCGCCACCCGCCTGGGCCTGCTGCAGCAGTTCGACCGCCTGCACCAGCAACTGTCGCGCGAAGCGGACCAGCAGCAGAACCATCTGCGTGAAGCCGCCTGGCACCTGGTGTCCGACGGCCGCGTCCGCCAGGCGCTCGACCTGAACCACGAATCG
Organism: uncultured Pirellulaceae bacterium; assembly: GCA_964620405.1. Classification (GTDB taxonomy): domain Bacteria; phylum Planctomycetota; class Planctomycetia; order Pirellulales; family Pirellulaceae; genus CAZUJM01. The sequence continues at coordinate 22,841 of CAZUJM010000035.1, forward strand.
CCCGAGGCACGCGACCGATACGGCCGCAACAAGCTCGGCCAATCCCTGCTGCTCGCGCGGCGACTCATCGAAACCGGCGTGCAGTTCGTCGGCATCAACGAGTTCAACCAGAAGTGGGACACGCACGGCGACCTGCAGCGGCGTTACCACCAGATCGTCCCGCCGCTCGACCAAGCCTTCGCCGCGCTCGTGGTGGACCTCGAGCAGCGCGGGATGCTGGACGATACGCTGGTCGTGCTGGCCGGCGAGTTCGGGCGCACACCGCGCATCAACAAGGACGCGGGCCGCGATCATTGGCCCAACGCCTACACGACGGTCTTGGCCGGAGGACGCATGCGGCCGGGTCTGGTGCATGGATCGACCGATCGCCACGGGGCCGAAGTGATCGAAGGCCGTGTCGCGCCGGCCGACCTGCTCGCCACCATGTGGCACCACCTGCAGGTCGATCCGCTGACCGTCCTCCACGATCGCCTCAACCGCCCCCACCCGGTCTCCAGCGGCCGGGTGCTCCATGAGCTGATGTAGCTGGACGCGAGCACGCGGCGCGGACTACTTCCGCGCCGAGATCGTGAACTGGTTGAACCACGCGTACAGTTCGGGAGTCGCGTAGGCGGCCGACCAGCTGTTGTGGCCGACGGCTTCCAGCGTCGTGTAGCGGACCGACGTGCTGCCCGCCGCGCGGATCGCCTGGACCATCTCGTCCGACTTCGCGATCGGCACCGCCGTGTCCTGGTCACCGTGCCACACCCAGAGCGGCATGGCCTTGAGGCGTTCGGCCTGCGTGGGATCCCCGCCGCCGCAGACCGGCGCGACGGCCGCGAACCGTTCCGGGTGCGCGGCCGACAGCTTCCAGGAGCCGTAGCCCCCCATGCTCAGCCCCGTCAGGTAGACGCGATCGGTGTCCACGCGATGATCGCGAAGCACCTGGTCCAGCAGCTGCACGAGCGCGGCCTGCTGGCGTTCGCTGGTCCACGAGTCGTCGCGGGGGCACTGGGGACTGACGAGGATGTACGGAAAGTTCTCGTCGGTACTGGCGATCTGCGGCGGTCCCCATTTGGCGACGATCGACAACGGCCCGAAACTCTCGCCGCGTCCATGCAGGAACAGCATCAGCGGCCACTTCTTGTCGGCCGCCGCGTCGTAACCGGCCGGCAGGTGCAGCAGGTACGGCACGGTCTGCGATTCGGAGACGCGGAATTCCTGCGGCGACTGCTTGCCGATCGGCGTCTCCTGCGCCGCCGCGGGCAAGCCGCACGCCAGCACCAGCGACAGCTTCAGCAGCGACGAGACAAGTTCCACCACGCACTCCAGCAGCCCCTCTGCCGCGTGCCCCAGCCAACCCCGCCACGTACCCCCGTTCGAACCGCGCATCCGTGGACTCCTTGTGAACCGAACCGTTCTCGATCTCATCTCGATCTCATCTCGATCTCATCTCGATCTCATCTCGATCTCATCTCGATCTCGCCGTCCGTGACGGCCGGGATCACGGCGTGGCCGCTTCCTCGACCGCCTCTTCCGCTGCATCCGCTCCTTCCGCTGCATCCGCCCCGGGCTTCAGCAGCACGGTTGGGTCTTCGAGCACCAGGAAGTGTCCATGGTCGGCGGTCAGGATGACGGCCGTCTCGTCCCAGGCCGAGTTCTTCTCGACCCAGCGGACCACCGAGTCGAACGCATCGTCGCCGCTCAGGACGGCACCGATGGAATTATCAAGGTTATTGGAGTGGTTGGCCCAGTCCACATCGCCCGCCTCGACCATCAGCCAGAAGCCCTTCTTGTTCTGCGAGAGCAGGGCCAGCGCGACGCGGGTCATATCGCTGAGCGACGGGTTCTCGGTGCGATCGGCTTCGGAATACTGCGTACCGTGCGGATTGTAGCCGCCGTCGGCGGTCTGGAAGGGAAGCTGCCCGCCGTCGACGCCGAAGAACCCGAAGTAACGCGACTTGCGTTTCAGCGCCAGCTTGCCGGTTTCCAGCAGCACCTCGCGTCCCGTCTTTCCAGCGGTACGCTGCGCGACCGTGTACTTGCCGCCGTTCTCCACGTCGATCGCCTTCAGGTCGGCGTCGGTGATGAACTTGTTGCCGGGCACGTAGTTCGCGCCCTGCTTGTCTTCCTTCTCGGAATTGCTGCCCCAGCCCGCGCCCATCAGCACGTCCACGCCCGGTGGCCCGTCCTGCCGATAGGCGATCGAGGGCAGCCCGATCATGACGCGCGTCAGGTCCTGGTAGTCGTCGCGATGGACGTTATTGGAATACGCGGCCGCGGGCGTCGCATGGCTGATCGGCACGCTGGTGACGACGCCGACCGAGAAACCGTGCTCGCGTTGCAGCTTGCGAGCGACCGGCTCGACCTTGTTCCCCTCGGCGTCCACGTTGATCGCGGCATTGTACGTCTTGATGCCGGAGGTGAAGGACGTGGCGGACGAAGCCGAATCGGTGACGGCGTGGGGCAGGCGACGGAGCTGGCCCATCAGGTACTGTTCGCTGAGCGGCCGAGCCCATGGCAGGGCTCCACCCACATTCGCATCGTACCCACCGCGATCCGAGGAGCTGTTGTCGAGCACGGTCTGGGCATTGACGTCGACATTGGAACCATTGTTGTGGGGACTGGTCACATACCAGCCGTAGTCGGTGGCGACACCGTTGTAGTCTTGGAATCGCAGGCCGGAACCGCGGCCGGCCGTGTAGAGTTTCTGCGACTTGTAGATCGCCGCCGCCTGCGTCGTCTGCCAGTCCATGCCATCGAAGATCATCAGGATGACATACTTCTTGCCGGCGGCCACCGCATCCAGCTGCAGCTTGTAAAGGTCGGTCTGGTCGAGATACTCGGCCTTGGGATTCACCGTGTTGGCGGGCAGTCGACCATAGAGCGCCTTCACCTTCGCTTCGTCGCGATAGACGCTGTTCTCGCCCTGGTAGTCGTCCAGCGCGATGCCAAACGTGTAGACGGGAATGAGGCGGTTGGAGTGGCTGGTCCAGCTGGAGTAGGCGTTCGGGTCCTTGCCCCAGCGTCCCCAGGAAGCCTTCTTGGTTTCCGCAGCCTGCTTCTGGAGTTCGCGGACGTAGTCAGCGCCCGAGTCTTGCGCGTTGGCCGGCAGTGCACACGCGGCCAGCAATGCCCAGGCTCCCAACCGTCGCCACATCCCGCTTCGATGCTTCGTATCCAAGGTCCCAGCCCCTCTGTCGTTCGTTCCCATGGTCAAGAAGGCGGCGCGTCACGGCAAGTCCACAGATCCATTCGCCTCGCGCCGCCGCGGCCCACCTGATCCGCTGCGAGCGGCTCGCATTATAACCGGCCTCGCGCGAGACTAAAGGCGTTTCCAGCCACGAGCGGGCAGCCCCCTCGCAGGCCCCACGCCGCAGGCTGCGCATCGCTTTCCCGCTTCACGCCGCCCCCACATCCGACCGCCACCGGCGGGCGTGCGGAACTTTGAACAAACGGCGGGCATCATCTGGCAAACGTGTCACGCGGACGATACAACGACGAGTCCAACGACCCGACACTGAAACGCCGGCCTCGCGGATGCGTCCCCCTTCTGGCTCGCGCGTCCCGGCTTCGTGCACGAAAGGCATTTTCCCATGGCATCGCAGGCCGCTCCCCCCGTCTGTCCTCCCGTGCGCACGCTGATGGGTCCCGGCCCGAGCGATATCCATCCGAGCGTGCTGGAGGCGTTGGGCCGCAAGACGCTGGGGCACCTCGATCCGGCCTACCTGCAGATCATGGACCAGTTGCAGACGATGCTCCGCGCCGTCATGCAGACCAGCAATCCAATGACCTTCGCCGTCAGCGGCACCGGCTCGGCGGGCATGGAGGCGGCGGTGGTGAATCTGGTCCAGCCGGGCGATTCGATGGTCGTGGGCGTCAACGGCGTCTTCGGGGGCCGCATGGTGGACGTGGCCACGCGCGCCGGAGCGCAGGTGACCAAGATGGAGCGGCCGTGGGGTGAGGTGTTCAGCGTGGACGAAGTCCGCGACGCCATCCGCAAGGCCTCCCCGCGCGTGGTCGGCATCGTGCTCGCCGAAACGTCCACCGGCGCCTGGCAGCCGATCGAGGAGATCGCCCAGGTCGTCCGCGAATCGGGCGCCATGCTGGTCGTCGATGCCGTCACCGGACTCGGCGGACTCCCCGTCGACACCGACGCCTGGGGCATCGACGTACTCTACTCCGGCACCCAGAAGTGCCTCAGCTGCCCGCCGGGCCTGGCGCCGATCTCCTTCAGCCCCCGCGCGGTGGAACACATCCTGCAGCGAAAGACCAAGGTGCAGAGCTGGTATCTGGACGTCTCGATGCTTGCCGCCTACTGGGGAGGCGACCGCGTCTACCACCATACGGCGCCGATCAACATGACCTACGCGCTGCACGAAGCGCTGCGGCTGGTGCTGGAGGAAGGCCTGCCCGCCTGCTTCGCCCGCCATGCCCTGAACCACCGCGCCCTCAAGGCGGGCCTCGCCGCGCTCGACATTCACTACACGGCCGCCGAAGGCCACCAGCTGCCGATGCTCAACGCCGTCCGCATCCCCGCAGGCATCGACGACGCGAAAGTACGCAACGGCCTGCTGCATCGCTTCGGCATCGAAATCGGCGGCGGACTCGGCGCCTTCAAGGGACAGGTCTGGCGTATCGGCCTCATGGGCTACGGCTCACGCCAGGCCAACGTGCTGACGTTCCTCGCCGCCCTCGAACAGTTGCTCGCCGAACAGAACTACCGGTTCCAAGCCGGCGCGAGCGTGGCAGCGGCGAATGGCGTCTACGCCGGCGCGGCTTGAGGAGTGGGAGTGGGAGAGTTGGAGAGTGCGGTCGGGGGCCCATGCCGTGTACGCTAACGCGGCTTGAGGAGAGGGAGTGGGAGAGAAGGGAGTTTATGCGGTCGGGACGACCGCGCTCCGGGTTATCTCCGGCGGGGGCGGGAGGCCAGCAGGTCCAGGAAGCGCGTCAGCTCCTCGGGCAGAGCCGCCTCGAACTCCATCCGTGCACCGGTCGCCGGGTGCGTGAAGGCCAGACGTCGTGCGTGCAGCGCCAAGCGATCCAGCACCACCGGCCCGCGCACCTGCGCGTCGTCCAGTTCGCCCTCCGTCAGCTGCCGATAGCCGGCGTAGAGCGGATCGCAAACCACCGGGCAACCCAGGTGGCTCAGATGCACCCGGATCTGGTGCGTGCGTCCCGTCTTCGGCAGCACCTTCAGGTGCGTGAAGGCCCCGAACCGGCCCTGGACTTCATAGAACGTCACCGCCGATCGACTCGCCGGATGCCCCGCGCGGATGCTCATCTTCTCGCGCTGGTACGGATGCGGACCAATCGGCTGGTCGATCGTGTCACGGTCCCGGTCCAGCCGACCACGCACCAGCGCGAAATACTCCTTCTCAACCGTTCGCTCCTCAAACTGCCGCGTCAGCTGCAGGTGCGCCGCGTCCGTCTTCGCGACCACCATCACGCCGCTCGTGTCGCGATCCAGCCGATGCACGATCCCCGGCCGCGTCGGACCTCCCACCGAACTGAGCTGCTCGAAGTGGAACGCCAACGCCGCCGTCAACGTACCGTTCCAGTGCCCCTTGGCTGGATGCACCACCATGCCGTGCGGCTTGTTCACGACCACCAGATGCTCGTCGTCATGCAGGATCTCCAGCGGGATATCCTGCGGCTCCGGCGCCTCGCGTTTCTCCTCCGGCAAGGAGACCGTCACGACATCGCCCAGCTTCAACCGCAACGACGACTTGCACGCACCCGCGTTGACGCGTGCTCCACCGCTGTCGATCAGCTGCTGCCAGCGAGCGCGACTGTAGGCGGGAAAACGTTGCGCGAGCAGCACGTCCAGACGCTGGCCCACTTCCTCGTCAGAGATCGTCAGGGTTTCCATGCGTCGGTGCGCTCCGCAGCCAAAGCCGCGCAGCGGAGGCCGCGCAGAAAGACCCAGCAGCCACCAAGCGACGGTCGCGTCGTCGGCCCGACTGACGGGTAGAGGAAAGTTCGAGACGTCCGCAGGCTAAGGATTCGCCGGAGTCTCGGTGGATTCGGAAGCGGGCGGCTCGGTGCTCGGAGCTTCCGCCGCTGGAGCTTCCGCTGCCGGAGCTTCGGTGGCGGGGACTTCTGCGGCGGGCGCTTCCGCAGCGGGTGTTTCCGCGGCCGGAGCCTCCACAGCCGGCGTTTCGGAAGCCGGAGCCTCCGTGGCCGGATCGGTCACCGTCGGCAGGTCGGAGCTATCCTGGGTGGCCGGCGCGTCGCCATCACCCGGCAGCAACTGTCCCGGTTGCGGGACGTTCAAATCGGGCTTCTCGGGCAGGTTCGGCAGGTCTTGGAACAGCGACGGATCGTCCAGCGGACGCTTCACGGGCTTCTGTTCGGCGAACCAGGTGTACCACTGCTGCGTCTGCGGACGAGCCAACTGATCCAGACGGTTCTTGGCCAGATTGGCGATCGACGTGTCGCCCCAGCGGCTCACGATCTGGTTGTACGTTTCTTTCGCTTGGTCGAGTTCGCCGAGGGCTTCAAGGCTCTGGGCCAGGCCGAAGCGGGCGCGCGGGTCGAGCATGGCGTCGCCGGCGGCAATCTTCAGCGTGGAGTCGTAAGCCTCGCGAGCGGCCGTCAGTTCGGTCTTGGCCTTGTCGCGATCGTTGAACAGTTCACGCAAGCCGGTGCCGAGGCGGACATCGCCACTGGAGAGGGCCGCCCACTTGGCCGCGACACTGCTCGGATGATTGGTCATCACATCGGCCAGCTTGGCCATGTCGCCCGTGTCCACCGCGTCGTAGTAGGCCGTCCAAGCCGCCTGCTCACTCTCCGTACGCTTGCTGGTCACATACCCGATACCGAGGCCGATCGCTCCGGCCAGAAGAGCCACGCCCAGCAACACCTTCGCGTACGGTCCGATCAGGTGGGAGCCCTCTTCCAGCACTTCGGAAAGGTCGTTCAGCTCGCGTTCCTGGCGTTGATCGGTCTTCATACCGGATATCTCATGCGAAAGAGGAAAGGATCCCGGGCGTACGAGGGCTTCCCATCTGCCCACCAACGGCTCAGGACAAAGGCTGCCTGGGAAACCGGAAATATAGATCTCTTAACAGGATAGCGTCAAGGTCGCCCACCTGTCCGCCCCCGCAAGACCCGTTCGTTCCAACACCGAGCGATCTGCGAACCTGGGCAGGTCACGCCGCAGGCCTTCCCGCCTCGCAACGCTCTTCCCACCAAGTTCGATGGCGAATTCCAGCCCTGGCATTCGCGAGGTTTTTTCGACTTTTGTGCTCGACACGAATCACCCCTCGGCGAGGCAACGGCCGACATCGGTTCAAGGTTGCAAGAGGGCATGACAGCGGGGCCATCTGGCGTATATTGGCAGACCGCCGGGAGACGGAGGACCTTGGCAGGACACCGTGGCCCCGAACACCGTGGCCCCGAACGCCGTGGCCCCGAACGCCGTGGACTCTGGGTTTGGGAACTCCGGATTTCGAAATACAGCCTTCGAGGGGACTCGGCGAATCCCCGGCAGCCACCGGCGCCTTGAAACGTCGGGCCGTGCCTGGCGTAAAAGTCCCCGGGAGCTTTGGAACGCTGGAGCACGGCTGGGCGCCCCGGCAGCTTCGGGGCTCTGGGCAGAGAGTTTGCTGTGAGACTCCTTTGAGATTCCTGCGCGATCCCACCGCGACTCCTACGCGATACATTCGGACGAGAACTTCAGATCTTCCGCGAACGGATGCCCCATGACGATCGACTCGATGCTTGCCCAGCTCAACGAATCCCAGCGTGAAGCCGTGCTGGTCAACTCGGGCCCGGTGCTGGTGCTGGCCGGCGCGGGGACGGGCAAGACGCGTGTGGTGACGTTCCGCATCGCGCGGCTGATCAGTCGCGGCATCCGGCCCGAGCGGATCCTGGCGGTGACGTTCACGAACAAGGCGGCCAAGGAGATGAAAGATCGCGTCAAGGCGCTGCTGCCGCGGTCGGTCAAGGAGACGCCGGAGATCTCCACGTTCCACAGCTTGTGCGTCCGCATCCTGCGGCGGCACATCACGCACCTGGGCTATCCGGCCAAGTTCGCCATCTACGACCGGGACGACCAGGAGTCGATTGCGAGGACGGTGCTGCGGGAGATCAACGTGGCGACGGCGCAGTTGAAGCCGAGCGACCTGCTGAACATCATCAGCGGCTGGAAGTCGCGGGCGATCCGGCCGGAGCAGGCGGGCGGCATGGCCTCGACCGACCGGGAACACCTGGCGGCCATCGCCTACCGACGCTACCAGAAGGCGCTGCAGGCCGCCGGCGCCGTCGACTTCGACGACCTGCTGCTCTGCACCGAACAGCTGCTGACCACCGTCCCTGCCGTATTGCGCGAGGAGGCGTCGCGGTTCGACCATGTGCTGGTGGACGAGTACCAGGACACGAACGACAGCCAGTACCGCATCGTCAAGGCGTTGGCGGGCGGGCATCGCAACCTGTGCGTCGTGGGCGACGACGACCAGTCGATCTACGCCTGGCGCGGCGCGGAGGTGCGGCACATCCTGGGCTTCTCGGACGATTGGCCGGAGGCGAAGACGGTGCGGCTGGAGGAGAACTACCGCTGCACGGAGCAGATCCTGGTACTGGCCAACCGGCTGATTCGCTTCAATCGCCTGCGTCACGAGAAGACGCTTCGTGCCGCGCGAGCGGGCGGTGAAAAGCCCCGCATCCTGCAGCTGGCTGATGAGACGGCGGAGGCGACGGAAGTGGTAGCCGATATCGCGCGGCAACTGGCGAAGCCCGATCGGCAGCCATCGGATTTTGCCATCCTCTTCCGCACCAACGAGCAGCCGCGGGCCTTCGAGACGGAACTCCGCCGCGTCAACC
>CAZUJM010000036.1:0-21194 GCA_964620405.1 uncultured Pirellulaceae bacterium
ACGGAGTGTGCCGACTACATCCCACAGCGTGCGGCGACGAATTGGCCGCAGCGTGTACCGACTACATCGTCGACGACATTGACCAGAATTCGGCGGGACGAAAGTCCAGCCAGGGCTGCCAGAGTGGCGCCTCGACGACGATCCGTTCGCGCGACTGCGGATGCAGGAAACTCAGGCGACGCGCGTGCAGGCCGATCCAGCGATCGCGGCGATCATCCTCCTGGGGGCCGAACGCCACGGGTGAACCGTATTGCTCGTCACCCAGGATCGAATGGCCGCGTGAAGCGCACTGCAACCGAATCTGGTGCATGCGCCCCGTCTCCAGCGTCACTTCCAGCCAACAGCCAAACGCATCGCGCCGCAAGACTCGATAGTGCAACACGGCTTCGCGCGCTTCCGGGTGGTCCGACGGCAGCAGTTCCGCTCGCGGTTCGTCGGGAACCTTCCGCATCCAGTCCCGCCATGTGCCGCTTTCGCCGTCGACCTGTCCCTGCACCAGGGCCCAGTAGGTCTTTTCGACGACGCGGTCGGCGAACTGTTTTGAGACCTTCTGAGTCGCGCGAATGTTTCGCGTGAAGACCATCGCGCCTGAAACCGGTCGATCCAGTCGGTGGGGCACACCCAGGTAGATGTCGCCCGGCGCCTCCGCGCGTTCCCGTTCGAAAGCGCGGATCCAGTCGGAGAAACTGGGAATTCCCGGCGCGGCCTGCGTCAGCACGCCCCCGGGCTTGTTGAAAACCAGGCAAGGCGCCGCGTCGAGCAGCATAACCACGGCCCGATAGACGGCCGGCGTCTCTTCCATGCTCTTTCCTGTCTCGAACGTCGCCGCGAAAAAAGAAGACGAGCGCAAACGCTTGAGGCGCCGCGCTCGTCTTGATCGAACTCTTTCCGTTCCAACTATTCGCCCCGCGTTCGCGTCGTTTCAGCGACAAGCCGAACCGGGGCGTTCGCTCAGACCTGGGCGCGACTGGGCACCACGAAGGGCGCGCGGTATTCGCGAGTCAGCATCAGGTCGGCATCGGGGCGACCGACGAACGTCTCCGCCTCGGCGTTCAATTCCAGCAACGGACCGAGCCGGAAGGGCGCCTGCGCGAGATCGACCTGGTTTTCCTTCAGGTGCTGCACCGTCCGCTCCAACGTCGCGCGGGTATCATCCTTCGTCGGCAGGCTCTGCAACCGCTCGGCCAGGCCTTCCACCGAATCGACCATTTCGCCGAGCCGATAGGAGATGTTGCCCAGGTGGCACAGCGCGCTGGAGAGATGGCCTTCCAGGATGTCCGCATTCAGATCCTCGTGGCGACGGCTGCGCACAGCGTCGACAAAATTGGCGAAGTGATCGCCACCGCCGGTGAACTCCCGCGTCTTGTTGCCATCCTTGTCGAAGGCCGCGCCGCCTGAATAGCTGGGAACAACCACGAAGCCTTCCGTGCCCTCGAAGATCACGCCCACGCTGGCACCACGAAGATCGGGCGTCGGCAGGCCACGCACTTCAAAGACCAGCGACTTGTCCCCGTAGTTGTGGACGACGACTTGCGTGTTCGCCACATCGCCGGCGTCGACATAGCCGAAGCGGCCACCGTAGCTCATCACGTTGTTCGACAGGCGATCCACGTTCAAGCCCCAGCGCGCCAGGTCCATCTGGTGGATGCCTTGGTTGCCAAGATCGCCGTTGCCGTAGGCGAACTGCCAGTGCCAGTCGTAGTGGAAACGCGGACGCGTCACGGGGGCTTCGGGAGCTGGACCAAGCCAGAGGTTATAGTCAACGGTGGCGGGCGGATCGTAGGTTCCCGCCGGACCAATCGAGGGACGCTGCTTGTAGCACAGGCCGCGCGCCACGTTCACCGTGCCGATGCCGCCCGAATGCACGAACGCGATCGCGTCCCGCATGCCCGGATTCGAACGGGACTGCGTACCCGTCTGGCAGATGCGTCCCAGCTTCCGCGCGACGTCGACGCACACTCGGCCTTCCAACACGTTGTGGCTCACCGGCTTCTCGACGTACACATCCTTGCCCGCCTGCATCGCCCAGATCGCACCCAGCGAATGCCAGTGATTAGGCGTGGCGATGGTGACGATGTCGACCGTCGGATCCTCCAGCACCTTGCGGATGTCCTTGGCGAAGGCCACCGACGTGCCTTGGCGCTCACCGACCTTCTCGGCCTTGCGCTGCCCGACCGCTTCGTCGGCATCGCAGATGTAAGTCACCACCGTGTCGTTGCGGGACGAAAACGCATCGAGGTGCGACTGGCCGCGTCCGTTCACTCCCACCACGGCGACACTCAGCTTTTCCGCCGGGCTCTTGCTGCTCGTATCCTGGGCTACCAGCGTGCGGGGCGCGTTCATCACCGCCGCGGCAGCCGCGGCGAACATCGAATCTTCAAGGAATTGGCGTCGGCTGCGTCGACTCATGGCCTGCTCCTGAATGGGCAAGGGTGGGACCTGGATGAAGCCCCGGGACCGGGACCTCGGAAGGCCCGCATGGTAGCAGATTCCCCAGGAAAAGACACGCTTTCTCTGGGCCGGTTCCCCGGAGTCGGAGCGAAGGGATGGGACACGACCAGCAGCCGTGACCCCATTTTGCCATCGTTACCCCCAGCGGGAGAGAATGCGGCGGAGCAACGCGGGACAGCAGAAGTCCAGCAGAATGAGCGCACGCCCCGAAAAGGTCAGCATCAACTCCTGGCTGTTGCGCCGTTGCGCCGCACGCAACAGACGCCGCGCAACCGTCTCGGGCGGAGTGCTCCACGGATTTTTCGCGACCGGGCCATGCTGGTCGAGAAGACGATCGAAGAACTCGCTGCGCGTCGTATTCGGCCCGACCAGCAGCACCTGGATCCCCTCCGGCCGCAGTTCGGCCTGCAGCGCATGGTTCCAGCCCCGCAGCGCGAACTTGCTCGCGCAGTATTCGCTCTTCTTCGGCATCGCGACGCGGCTGAGAATCGAGCCAACGTTCACGACCAGCGGCCGGTCGCCGCGACGGAGCCACGGCAGCATCGCACGGGTCAGCTCGGCCGGCGCGAAGAAGTTGACCTCCATCACCTGCCGCAATCGCTGCTCGGTCGCTTCGGCGAACGGACCGACCGCGCCCACGCCGGCGTTGTTGATCAGCACGTCCAACCCGCCCCAGGTCGACGCGACGCGTTCCACCAGACGCTGCCGCGTGGCCGCATCCGCCACATCGCCAACGACATAGTCGGCTTCCGCACCCAACCCACGCAATTCTTCGACCAGTTCGCGGAGCAGCGATTCACGACGAGCCGTGAGGAGTACCCGAGCCCGCTGGCGGGCCAGTTCCCGGGCCACCGCGCGCCCGATGCCGCTCGAAGCTCCCGTGACCAGCACGCGACGCCCTGGGAAGTCGCGATACGCCATCCTGCCACGCCCCTTCCCTCAGGCCGCCTCCCTCACGCCGACTGCAGAAGACGCATCGTCGGCCATGCACGTCGGTCGATCAAGCCACATCCTCATGGCGCTGCGCGGCGTTCCCCTGGGACGCGTCGGGCTGGCCGTTCGGGTGTTCGCGAAGCCACGCTTCGCGCGATGTCTCCCGGACCAGCACCTGCCCCGTCGCCCGATCGCGGACCACCACATCATCGCCCAGGATGCGTCCCAGCACGGCCTGCGGCACGCGGCAGTGGATGTGCACGCGATCCTCCTCGAAGGACTGCGACAGCACCTCGCCATGGGCCGAAAGATAGGCCATCAGTTTGCCGTTGGCGACATCGGCGTCCACGTCCAGTTCGCGGAACGAACGGCTGAGCGCCTCGCTGACCGCCGCGGCCAGGCGATCCATGCCCTCGCCCGTCGAAGCACTCACGGCGATCGCATGCGGATACCGCCGCATGATCGATTCCAGCGGCCCCCGGTCGGGCAGCGCGTCGATCTTGTTCATCACCAGCAGCGTATCCTTCGTCTCGATGTCCAGCTCTTCCAGCACATGGAAGACGGCGGAGATCTGGTCGAGCACGGCGGGATTCGAGGCATCGCACACATGCAGCAGCAGGTGCGCCTGGCGGGCTTCTTCGAGCGTCGCCTTGAAGCTGGCGATGAGACGGTGCGGCAGGTCGCGGATGAAACCGACCGTGTCACTCAACAGCACCGGCCCCCAGTTGGGCAGCTGCCAACGCCGCGTGCAGGTGTCGAGCGTGGCGAACAGCTGGTCAGCCGACTTCACGCCCGCCGCCGTCAGCCGATTCATCAGCGTGCTCTTGCCCGCATTCGTGTAGCCCACGAGCGAAACCGTCATGTGGTCCCGGCGCGCGGCCACCTGGCGTTCCTTGCGGCGTTCAATCTTCTGCAGCTCCGTGCGCAGCTCGTAGATGCGTTTCTCAACGAGCCGGCGGTCCTCCTCCAACTGCTTTTCACCGGGGCCGCGCATGCCCACGCCCATCTTCAGACGCGAAAGGTGCGTCCACATCCGCTTCAGGCGCGGCAGCGAATACTCCAGCTGCGTCAGCTCCACGGCCAGCCGAGCCTCGTAGGTGCGGGCATGGGAGGCGAAGATGTCCAGGATCAGTTCCGTGCGGTCGATCACCTTGACTTCCGTCGCCTGCTCCAGCGATCGCGTCTGGGCCGGTGACAAGTCGTTGTCAAAGATCACGACATCCGCTTCGGTCGCCTTGACCAGGTCGGTCAACTCCTGCACCTTGCCGGACCCCAGGTAGTACCGCGGGTTCGGCTGCTCGCGGTTCTGCGTGAGCGTCCCCACGGTGCGGCAACCGGCCGTCTCGGCCAGACCTTGCAACTCCTCCAGTTCGTCCGCATGATGCCCCTCGGGCAACCACACGCCCACCAGAACGGCCGCTTCACTGACAAGGCTTCTTGAACGTTCGCGATCTTTGGCTGCCAAACCGGTCCTCCAGCCTTCCACTACGGAACTCGCGGTCGATGCCCTTCATCCACCCGCGTCCGTATTGTAGGCGTGTCCAGCCAGCCCATGCAATCAGCGTCGTATCTTGCCCGTCCCACCTCCGCGTCCCGATCTGTCCAGCCGGGCCCTGTCCGACCCAGCCTCTCCGGTTCCCCCCCCGGACTCGCCGGGGGCTCTGAACAGGCGGTGCCCGATTCTGCGTCTACCGACGCCGCACGGTGCGCGTGATGCTTCGCGAACCAGACAGTTGGCTGGACGAATCGCTTCCCAGGCCGGTCGAGATGCTCGGGTTCCGGCTGAGGGAACTGGCAGTCGTGGCGGCGAACCCGGAGCCCCCCGCAGTGGCCCCGGAGTTGGTCGACAGGGCGGCTCGCAGATCGGCCTGCGTCGGCGGCCAGCCGGAGACCGGGGACGAACTGGCGGCAGTCGCCGTGCCGGAGGCCGCCGTCGCGCCGGCCGGCATGCCCACTCGCAGTTGCACGTCAGCCAGGCTTTCGCCCCCCTGGTCGTCGAAGACACGGTAGCGGAACGAGTCGACACCGCTGAAACCATTCTGGGCGCGATACGAGAACGACCCGTCACCGGACCAGACAAGCGATCCGTTGCGCGGACCCGAGACCAGTTCCAGCGACAGCTTGTCGCCGTCCACGTCCAGGTCGTTCGCCAGCACACCCGCTCCGTTCACGCGGAGTGTCGCATTGCGCGTGATGCGGTAGACATCGCCGCGAGCCTCCGGCGCATCGTTCACCGCGGCCACCTGCAGGCCCACGGAGACTTCGCGCGACTGGTCCGCGCCTTCCTCGAAGCGATAGCGGAAGGAGTCGTCGCCGTGCCAGTTGCGATTGGGCGTGTACACCAGTTCGCCGTCCAACCCGCGCGAGAGCGATCCATATCGCGGCCCCTGGGTCACGGACAGCTTCAGCTCGGCAAACCCGTCGCGCGTCGTGGAAAGCCCCGCGCGGCCAGCCAACTGCTCCAGCGAGAATCGCTGCGAGGTGTCTTCCAGCAGTCCCTGCACGGGAACCGCGGCTACCGACTGCGTCGCGTTGAGCACCTGGATCGTCACCTGCGCGACCTCCGACTCCAAAGAGCCGTCCGAGACGACATAGTAGAGCGTGTCGGTACCCGCGAAACCGAGTCGTGGCGTGTAGGCCCAGCGTCCATCTCCCAGGTCGCGTACGCGGCCACCCGCCGGCTGTTCCACCCAGCGAATCGCCAGCGGGTCGCCCTCCGCATCCACGTCGTTGGCCAGCAGCGACGACAGCATCACCTCCTGCGTGCGTCCGGCAAGTGACAACAACAGATCATTCCCGGCCACCGGCCGGTCGTTCACGCCCACGACCTCCAGTCGCAGACGCGCCGTGGCCGACACATCCTGTCCGTCGCTCACACGATACAGAATCTCGTCGCTTCCCGCGAAATTCCCCACCGGCGTGTACTGCAGCGTGCCGTCCTGCAACTCGACCAGCGTTCCGTGCGTCGGTCCCGACACCAGTTCCCACCGCAGCGAATCGCCGTCCGCGTCACCGTCGTTCGCCAGCAGTTGCGACACCGGCAGGCGCAGCACGCCGTCCTCCTGCATCCACGCCACGTCGTCCAAGGCCACTGGCAGGTCGTTGACTGAAGCCACCTGCATCGTGACCTGCACAGGTTCCGTGAAGCGAGCGCCGTCGAACGCCCGGTAGCTCCACGTGTCGCTACCATGGAAATTCGCGTCGGGCGTGTAACGCCAGCGACCGCCCGACAGTTCCTCCAGCACGCCATGCTGGGGCCCCGCCACCAGCTCCATGACCAGCGGTTTGCCAGTACCGCTGACGTCGTTGCCCAGCACCAGGCCGGGGCCGAAGACGCGCGCCTGGTCCTCGACCACGGCGATCTCGTCGGCCTGGCCTTCCGGCGGCGGCAGGTGGCTGCCCACTTCGATCGTTACCTTCGCCGGACCGTCGTCCAGCGTTCCCATGAAGTCACGAACGGCCGCCCACCAGCCCTGGTTCTCGTGGTAGGTCGCCGAACGACCCGCGCTCTCGAAAATCACGATGCCATCGACCAGCGGCTTGAGCGTCTCCAACTGTAACCGAAAGAACTCCTGGTCCAGGTGCTGCTCGCCCGCTCCATACATGCTCGGCGAAATCCACGCGTAGACCGGCTTGCCGAACTTGCGCCCCTCGGCCACGTTCTGCTCGGCGTACAGGTGCCAGTCGATCACGCTGGGATCATGCCAGATGTTCTCCCAAGGTCCCTTCACGCCGGCGAACACCTTGCCGGTCACGTTGGCGCTGAAGTCGATCGCGGCCCCGTTGCGCGTGGCGGAGATCTGGAACGAATCCTCCGTCACGTTCACCGCATAGTAGTCCACCCACTGGCTGAGCCCATTGCCGAACTGGCCATCGGGCGACAGACGCAGCCGCATCACCTGGCTCTCGCGAAGCTCTGGCCCGTCCCAGGCCAGGCGGTTGGCATCGGCGTCCAGCGATATTTCACGCCAATGCGGTTCGTCATACGCATTGTTCCGCATCACCGTGTAGAGCGATACATTGATGGTATCCATCATGTCAGCCAGCGGCACGCCGCCATACTCGGGCGAAACCGGCGCCGTCCGGTACAGCTCATTGCGAGCCAGCCACGCTTCGTAGTTCTGCTCCACCTTGTCTGCGTTCAGCGTATACCAGCTGTTCACGCCCATTTCTTGGTGAGCCAGCGTCCGCTCCATGTACACCGGCTCGTACCACGCCCGTTCGGGTGCGTACATGTAGAGCCCGAAGTTCAAGTCGGGCCGCGTCTGCTGGGCGAGCGAGAAGACCTCGGCGAAGCGATCGCGACCGACGGGCGTGTTGACGTAGAAGTCGTTCTCGATGTCGAACACGATCGGTATTTCCGCCTCGCTCGCCGGCACCGCCTCCAGAGCCGCCAGGAAGCGACTCACCGCCAGTTCGCTGTAGTCGTACGTGCCGCGCGTATAGTCGAAGAAGAACCAGCTTGTCCACAACGACAACTGCGACAGGCCCAGGCCGCGCGTGTCGGGCGAGTTTACGCCGGGCGTGCCGCCGATCTGGTCGAAGACATGGAATCCCTCGGCCGTGCCGGCGCCCACCGACAGGCCGCCGCGGTCGGTGGCCGTGATGGTCAGTTCGGCCGTCCCCACCGCATCCTCGGCATGGTGGAGGATCAACTGCCCACGCTCCAGATCCCACTCCACCGAGGAAAACAGCTCAGGACGCGTGTTGCCCGCCAGACGGAACGTCAGGTCCCGGTCGGCATCCTCCTCGTCGTCGAACGCACCGAACAGGTCGATGACCGTCTGCGTATCACCCACGCTTGTGAAGTCGCGCAGGTCGCCGCTCGTCGGAGCGTCATTGACTTCGCGCACGATCAGTTCCACCGCCAGCGATTCGACGCGTCCCGACGCATTCGTGCCGCGGACAGTGAACTTCGTCGAGCCAACCTGGCCCTCGGGGAACTCCAGCACCAGTTGGTGCTGGTCGTCGACCGACGCGTTGCCGCCCAACTGCGACAGCGGCGTACCCACGATTTGGAACGAACCGCTCCCCGTGTTGTCCACGGAGAAAAGCTGGTCGAGATCGACCTCGGCGCGCGTCGCGTTTTCGTCGACGAAGACCTGCAGCGGGTCCAGCACCATCGGGCTGGCACTGTAGAGCGTGCGGTCCTCCAGCACGGCGACATCCAGCGGGATGCGGGCGGGCGGAAGGTCACGAGCGTCCGCGACGCGAGGGGCCTCCGCAGCGCGGATTGCGTCCGCGGAAGCCGAGCGGTTCACCAGGGAACGTGCGTGCGGGTACGACGTACCGCGCCAACGCCGGAAGCGGGCGAGGGAAGAAAACATGAGTCAGTCGCTCTCAACAGGTGCCAATTCATAGGTGTAACCGACTTCCGTACACGGCCTTTGCCGCGTGCGGATCACTCATCCCCACGATCGCATGTCGTGGCTTCTCGCAGACCTCACGTGTTATTTGCCCGAAGTCTAGTTCGGAAAACCGCGAAGCGTCGCACCTGCCCATGGGCATGGCCCTCGCGCCTGAAAAAGGCCGACCGATTGGGCCTTTCCCCCGGCGAAAAGGGCACCGATCCCTGGTCCGCTCAGGAAAGAGCGACGACTTTGCCGGCCGATAAAAAGACCAGTCGCGAGGTGATCCGGTTGGCTGGAACGCGGAGCATATGCTCGAGACCGCGCGCGTAGGCCTGCAACTGGGGCTGGTAGAAGGCCGTGCGTTTCTTCAGCTCCTCGGCCGACGTCACCTGGTCGGTCTTGAAGTCGAGGATGTCGGCCGCATAAGGCACTCAATCACGCAGGACGATCACCAGCCGGTCGATGCTTCCGGACAGGTATTCGTCACCTTGCATCGCCAGCAACGGCTGCTCGCAGCGAACCTGCAGCTCCAGCGTGCCGGACGCCTTTGGGCGCAGCTGATCCAGCCACGGAGCGTAGTATGCCCGCGAGAGCACCTTCTGGATGTCGGGCTTCGCGAGCGATTCCCGCAGCAGGGTGCGGGCCGATTCGACCAGTTCCGCAGGGATCCGTTCCGATCGCGCCCAGCGGAGCCATTCCGATTCCGCTGGCAGCCCCTCGTCCAGCCAGTTCAATTCCTGCAGGCGGGCGTGGACCAAGTCGCCGCGCCGCATGGCCGCTTCTTGGCCAGCCGGGAAGCGATCGCGGAGCCGCCTTCCACCCGATCCCTCCAGCGACGAGGGCCGCAGTTCTCGTCGAGTGTTACTCGCCCGGCCCACATTCGCCTCCGCCATGCGCGTGCGAGTAGCGGAAGCGGGGCGATCGGATCGTGGCTTCTCTTTCGCAACTGCCGCCGGGTCCGCGCCGGCCGCGGACTGCGGCAGCTTCGCCGCCTCCTGGGCCGCGCGATGTTCCAGCAGCTTCGTGAGCCACTCGGGATCGCCGTGGCGATAGACGACCGTCGACGGTGCCAGCAACTCGTTGCCCACCAGGGCCGCGCGAACAAGGCCCGCCGAATTCAGCGGCAGCTTGGCCTCGCTGCTACGCTTCCGCGACGGTTCCTCGGCGGTGTGCCCCTCGCTCGCCCCCGCATCGGTGCCCTTCGCATCAGTGCTCTTCGCGTCGGGCGCGACGATCATGTGCAGGCAGTGTACCGCGCGGGTCAACGCCACATAGAGCACGCACAGGTTCTCGCGGAACTCATGCCCCGCGTGCAGGTCGAACGTGCGTTGCACGATTTTCGGGAATAACGGCCGGAGATCCTTGCGGATGTAACGCATGGCCGCTTCGACCGGCTCGGTGGGCTGCGTCCGCATCGTCACGCAGTTGGGGGCCTGGCCCGTCCAGCGGTTATCGAGGTCGGGAAGGACCACGACGTCGAACTGCAGTCCCTTCGACTGGTGGACCGTCATCACACGCACCGGATCGTCCGACGGATCGCGCACGCTCTCCTCTTCGATGCGCTGCACGAAAGCGGACGTCCCCAGCGGTTCGCGCACCTGCCGCAAATAGCCGACCGTGCGAGGCTGCTCCAGGGACAACTGATAACTGTCGCCCAGTTCGACCAGCTGGCGAAGCCGGCGGCGTTCCCGGAGGTTCGCGTACGGTGCCAGCTGCGCGGCCCACGCGGCCATCGTCGCGCCGAAGCCGTCGTCGGCCAGTTGCCGCATGGTCTCCGCCGCCAGCCGCTCCGCCGCCGCATCGTCGCGATGGCCATGCAGCCCCAGGGTCGCCGCCCAGGGCGACTGCGCGAGGTGGAAGCGAGCGGCCGTATCGTACGGCTGCTCGGCCAGCTTCAGACGCGAGACAATCAACTGCACGGCCGCCGCGTCGACCAGCGGATTGCCGCCCTCCTCGCTGGCGTCGATGCCTAGTCGCTGCAACTCGTAGATGGCCTGCCCCACCTGGGAATTGGTGCGTACGAGGATCGCGATCGAAAGATGCGGCGCTTGGTCGCGCAGCTCCCGCACACGCTGGGCGGCGAGTTGCACGGCCATCGCTCGTTTCTCGTCGATCGAGCTATCGCCCGCCGCGTCGCTCGTCTCCAGCACCACCCAGCCCGGCAGGCCCTGCCGCGCCGTCCCGTGCTCGGGAAACCCATCGGCCCAGGTCCGCACCGCCGTCTCGGCGTCGCCCAGGTTGGAGTGGGTGACCATGCCACGATTGATCTGGTTGACCACATCCATGATCGGCTGGGCGGATCGGTGGCTGACCCCCAGGTCCCGTGTCTCCAGATCGACCTCCAGATCCGTCCCGATCGCGCCCAGCAGGTCGGCATCCCCGCCGCGCCAGCCGTAGATCGCCTGCTTGACGTCGCCCACGCAGAGGAAAGACCGTCCCGGCTCACCGTCCGTGGCGACCTGCGCGAAGGGACGAATCACCTGCCACTGATGCAGCGACGTGTCCTGAAACTCATCCAGCAACAGGCTCTCGATGCGCGCATCCAATCGGAACGCAAGACGCTCCCAGAGCGGTCCGCGCATCGCCGCGGACAGGTAACGTGCCAGATCCGAAAACCGCAGCGACCGACGGTCCAGCTTCATCGCCTCGTAGAACCCATGGAACTGGTCCAGCAGTTCGTGCGTGGCCTCCGTCTGCGTGACAATCGTGTTGATAACTTCGGCCCGACTGTGCTCCACCAGCGGCTCCAAGATCGGGACAAGATCTTCCGGCAGCGGCACTCGGTAGTACGTGCCATCTCCAAACGCAAGACTCTTGCCAAGCCCTTTGCTGAGGAACCCATCCCAGTCACCGGCACGCACCGACGCCAACGCCGATTCCAGAGCTTCATGAAGCCGCTTGCCAGGCTTCTCCAGCTCATAGTCGGCGAGCGATTCGATGGCGCGGGCCAGGTCGATCGCATTCAGCGGAGTTCGACGGTTGATCCGCCGCCAAGCCTCTGACGGCGTCTCCAGGTACTGGTCGTACATCTCCCGCACCGACTCCAGCAGCAGCTCGCGCACGCCCCGCTTCACCTCGCCCTTCGCCAACCAGTGGCAAAGCTGCATGACCGCGCCTTCCTCGGAGCGTTCCAACAGCTGCGTCAGCGACTCCTCATGCAGCCTCCCGTTGTCGGCGTCGTCGAGGATCTGCCACGCCGGCGGCAGTCCGAGTTCAAGGCTCAGCGACTGGGTGACCTGCAGAAAGAAGCTATCCAGCGTCGACACGCGCAGCCGGTGCAGGTCGGTGGTCAACTGCCGCAGCACGGCGCGACAACGATCCAGCGTCAGTCCCGCCAGCCCCAGTTGTTTGGCAAGCTCCGCCGCGCCCGCTTCATCCCGCGCCGCACGCGCCAGCCGGAACAGGATGCGGTCAAGAATCTCGCCGGCCGCCTTCCGCGTGAACGTCGTGGCCAGGATCCGCTCCGGCGCATTCCCCGCCAGCACCAGCTGCAGGTAACGGTTCGACAGCTGATAGGTCTTGCCCGTACCCGCCGAAGCGCGAATCAGCACGTTGCTTCCAGCAGCGTGCTCCGCTGTGCCGCCGGCTGTGCCGCCCGCTGTGTTGCCCGCTGTGTTGCTTTCGCGCGCCGAGGTGCTGCCTGCAGGACACTCCGCCATGGACGCCTCCGCGTTCGAAGCCGTCGCATCAAACAGCGTGGCTTGGGCACTTGTTTCAGACGCGTTCGCGGGTGCAGACGGGGCCGTAGACTTCGTCTTCGCCTTGGACTTGTTCGCACTCGATTCGGATCGCTTGGCCATATGCTTGCCTATCCTTAGAACCACTCGTCTCCGAGTGTCACGTGCTGCTGGTTCGTGCTGTTGTCTTTCGCTGCCTTTTAGGGGTGCCTATTCGGGCTGCCTGTTCGGGCGATTCGCTTGTCCTGTCCGCAAGGCCGGTCTTCTCGTGGGACTTGCTTCCAACGTTGCTCACCCGCCGGGCGGCGACTCCGTGGTCTCCGCAAGCAGCCGGTCGAACACGCCGACCTGGCAGATGCGGTCGTAGGCGGTTTCGAAGGAACTGGCAGGATCGAGCGGCGGCCAGAAGATTCCCTGGCGAACATTCTCCACCACGCGTCGCGCGACCAGGTCGGCCACGGCCAGTTCGGCCTCGCTCCAGTCGGCCATCTCGAACTGCACCTTCTCCAGGTCGCGGGGCAGCAGCGCGTAGCCCATGGCAACGGGCGAGGGCAGGCTCATTTCGGCGGCGAGGTGGCGATAGAGCGGCAACTGCAGGTCCTTCCAGACCTCGGGGTCGAGCGCCGCGGACTTCGGACACGCGTGATGGTTCTCGCGCGGCGACTTGTAGGAGTCGGACGACTTGTAGTCCAGGATCGCGAACTTCCCCGAGTCCACATGCCGGTCGATGCGATCCACGCGTCCACGCAGCGAAACTTCCGGATAGAGGTCGCTCCACGGCGTCTGGAGCGTCTTCACGTCGACCTCCGTGTCGTGGATGATCCATCCCGCCTGTCGCCGCTCGGCCTGCCGACTGGCGAATACCGACAGTCGACGCTCGATCTGCCGTCGCTGGATCTGCAGTGCCGGCCGCGGCCGCTCGCCGTAAAGTGCCGCGAAACGTTCCGACAGGGCATCGAGCAGGTATTCCTCGATCGCGTCCGCTTCTTCCGCGTCCCGCGCCGTCGAATTGCCGAACGCCTCCAGCACCGCGTGCACGAGGCTGCCGAACAAGGCGCCGTCCAGTTCCCGGGGAACTTCGACGCTGCCTTCGAGATAGAGAACATTCCTCAGGTAGAAACGGTACGGGCATTCCAGGTAGCGGCGAAAGTCGGTCACGCGGAACGAATCGACGGTCGCTCCCGCGGCGGGTTGCGGCACGGCCAGCAGTTGCCGCGGCGCACCGCTTTGCTCCACTTCATCGAGCGAGAGCTCCAACGACGCGGGAGCATCGGCTCCCAGCTCCTCGACCACTTCGGGCGGCGACTCCTCGCCAAAGAACCGCAGGCAGCGTTCGGCGCGCACCTCATCGGACGCGGCGAACAGCAGCCGGCTGGGAAGAATCGGATAGCCATCGCGATCGCGCCGCGCGACGATCAGTCGCAGCGACGGGCGGGAGCAGGCGAGCGCGTGCAGCGCGTAGGCATCGCGGGCGTAGCGGCGGGCGTTATCATCGAGGCCAAGACTCTTGCGCAGGGCATTGGGCAGGAAGAGATCCGAGTTGGCCGAGGTGGGGACTGAACCTTCGTTGACCTGCGTCACCATGAGGACCGGCGCGTCATCCCAGGGCAGTTCCAGCCAGCCAAGTATCTCGACCGCGCCGGGTTCCTGCGGCGGCGCGATGGTCCGTTCGGGAATCGCCGCCAGGGCCATCAGGATCGCCTGCCACGCCGGCACCTGGTCACTCAGCGTATCCGGCACCCGCAGCAGCTCCACCAGCCCGCGCCGAATCGCTTCGTATCCGCCCGCGATCCACCGCTGGGACAGGGTGACATCGTCGGCGGGCATGTCGCCGTAGACCTGGTCGAGCCATTCAGCGAGGGGCAGCACCCAGTCCGCGGGCGACCGCGGCTGCCCGCGCAGCTCCTCGCTCGTTGCCTCCACCACCTCCACCAGCTTCCGCGCCGCCGCGTGCTCCTCGCTGCTCCCCAGCCACGCTTCGCTGGTGCGTCCCGGCAGATGCTGGCTCATATAGTCCAGCAGCTGCTTCTGATGCCACGCCAGCCGCGGCAACTGCCGGGAGACGACCGCTCGGAAGTCCGGATGCTGCAGTAGTTCCATCACATTCGCGAACTCCTGCCGCTGCAGGTAGTCGGCCAGCGCCCGCAACAGGCGCAGCGGTCGCGTCGCCTCGACCGATCGGCCCGCTCCGTAACGCGCCGGAATCCCCGCCCGTTCGCTCTCGCGTTCAATCCATGGCACCAGCTCCTCGTCCGGCACGCCGACCGTCACATCCGCCCAGGTCCGAGAGGCGTCGAGCGTCTGGAGTTCCGCGACCACGGCGCGGGCCTGCGCCTGCGGGCCCTCCACCACGACGATCTGTTCGTCGGTCACCGGCAGCGTCACCCGCGACCAAGCCTCGGGCCGCACGCAACCATGTTCGTCGAAACGATTCTCCAGCGCCCGGTCCGCAAACACCAACGCCGTCACCCGCGTCTCGATCTGATCCACCATCTGCCGCAACGCGCGGCTCATGTCGACCGTCCCCAGCAGAATCACATCCAGGTCCGTCCGGCATTCGCGATGCTCGATCGCATACAAACGCGCGGTCTGGCGATCCCAAAGCTCCAGCTGGTCCAACTGCCGCAGGTACGCCTGCTGCACTTCCGCCAGCGCCGTCCACCGCGCCTGCTCCGTAAATCCCTCCACCTGCTCCCCCTGCTCCGCCACCGCGCGGCAGTTCAAGCCGTCGGCTGCCAGTTCGCAGTGCTGCGACCAGAGCAGCGTGCCCATTTCAAGCCAGCGAGGATCGAGGGGATCGGCGGGCGGATCGGCCAGGAATTCGCTTAAACAGGCCGGCGACACCTCCTGCAACGCCTTCGCCCAGGCCAGATGCTGCACCAGCGTCGATGCGAACGGACGCTTCGCCTCGTACAGGCGTTCGGGCAGCTGCCCCAGCGTCACGACCTGCGGTGGAAACAACGCCGACTGCCGACGCTCGGCCTCCTGCACCAGGCACTCCACCAGTCGACGACCCACTCGCCCGCCGGGTACCACCAGCAGCACGCGATCCATCGCCCAAACCGGCCCCCGCGCATAGCGGCCCACCAGGTAGTCCACCGTCGACTCCACCGCCGGTCGATTCCACCCCAGAAAGATTCGTTCCATCGCCTGCAGTCCCCCTAAGTTCTCGTCCGATCGGCCGGTCCCAAACCTGTGTCCCAAACCTGTGTCTCAAACCTGGGCGTCCTGCACCCATGCGTCCCGCACACTTAGGTCCATACGCCCGCCCGGCGCGGACATTTCATCGAAAGCGGCCAGCTCCGTTCTCCTTTTTCACGTCCCGACTCCCGCCGCTCGCGTGCCATGATTCCAGCGAAGAAGCCGCTCCTGGAATTTCGCCGAAAGCCGTGACACGTTGGGTCCCGGGGTGCGTATAAAAATAAAAGTGAGTGTCCCGTGGAGGACCGGACGCAAGCATTCCGCCAAGGAGACGGCCATGATACGCTTTTCGCAGTCGTTGTTGGTTCCAGTCCTGCTGGCATTCACTCCGCTGGCGTTCGCTCCAACGGCATGGCTGTCGGCGGCATACGCTCAGGGCACCGGTCAGGCCACCGGTCAGTTCGGTGGCTCGGTAAGTCCGGCGGCGGGGTCGGCGCCCTGGGATGGCATGGTGCGGTCGTTGATGGACAGCCAGCGTCCACGGATCGATCCGCGGTCGGTGGGCGCGGGCGGCGGGCCGGTCGACTTGCGAGCGAGTTCTCGGGGCGTGGCGTCCGCGGCGCGTGCGCAGCCCTCGCCGGCTCAGTCTCGTGAAATCCGCGCGAACCTGACGGGATTCGCCCAGGAGCTGACGCAGCTCATCGGCGTCCTGCACCAGGACGCCAACCGCACGGCGGGACTGCGGTCGCTGATGGGCGAGGCGTTGCAGACGAGTGCCCAGGCCAGTCTGCTGGCGCGGGAGGGCGGCGCGCGGGAGGGTACGACCCGGGACGACCTCGACTGGATCGCGGCCGAATTCTCGCGAGTCGACCAGGACTGGCGGCTGCTCGCCTTCCGCCTGCAGAAGCTCCGCAACCTCAGCCCGCAGGCCGCCGAGCGTATCGAGCGTGCGAATCAGTTCAGCCAGCGGATCGGCCAGTTGCTGCAGGTGCAGCCGCAGTTGGACGATTCGCGGATCGCGCAGCAGGCATCATCGCTGTCGGTCGAGTTAATCCGGCTGCTGGAGGACATCGACTATGAGGTGAGCGACGCGTCGGCGCGGTACAACCTGCTGCTGGAGGGTCGTCGGGTGTATGAGCAGAGTCGTCGCATAGGGCAGACGGCGAGCCGACCGAGCGGTCCGTATGCGACGCAGGACGAGTTGCGAGTGGAGTACGATCGGTTCCGCGCGTTGTGGACTCCGTATGTGTCGAAGCTGCGTTCGCTGGAGCTATCGTATGTCGACCGCCAGCTGCAGCGGGTGCAGGCGGCCGATCGCGGCCTGCAGGAGCTGCTGTTGCTGCCGGCGCAGGTCGATCGCTCGGAACTGCTTTATCTGGCCGGCCTGCTGCAACGGGACATCGACGGGGTGATGGATGGACTGAGCTTGCGGAGCCTGTCGCAGCTGCCGCGGGGGCGCGACCGTATCGTGACGGCGGCCAGCGAGTTCCATGACGCCTGCGGCGACTTTGCCGACTGCCTGCGGAACGGCGAGGACGCTGAGACGATGGCACAGGTCTACTACTATCTGGAGACGAACTGGAACGCGGTCGCCGAGATCCTGCGGGACGCTCCCGCCGCCGACGCGCGCCAGGCCTTCCAGCAGCTCGACCGTTCGGTGCAGGAGGTGCGAGCGATCCTCGCGGTGCAGCCGACGCTGGATCGACAGCGGGCAGCGGAACTGGCGGCGGAACTGGACAACCTGGCCAGCTACTATGAGTTCGACGTGCGCGGCATCCTTGCGGCGAATCCGCAGGCCTATCCGGCCAACGTCCGCGCCGCGTACCTGCGCGTAGTGCAGGAGTTCCGATCTTCGGTCGCGCAGCTGCAGAGCGACTTGCAAGCCGGCGCACGGCTCGCGCCGCTCCGCGAACTCACCAACCGGCTCGGCCAGCAGTGGAACGCGATCCTGCAGCAACAGGGTCGGTTCACCGAGACCGACCGCGAGCCGCTGGAACGCACGCGCAGCCAGCTGACGCCCGTGCTGATCGACCTGCAGGCCATGTTCGCGCCGTAAGGCCCGCTTGCCCAGCGTTTCCCACGCCCGTCGCGTCCGCGTCGGCTGCTCCGGTACCCGGGAGCGTCCCGGCGAGTATAATCGCGCCGCTCCCGACAGCCGCCGGCGTCGCTGGTCCGGTCGCTCAGGGAGCTCTCGTGGAGATCTACCGGGCAATCCACCCACGGATCCCCGGGAGTTCGCACGACATTGTCTCTCCTCGCGCACCGGTAGTCTCGGAGGTATTCCATGCGACGTGTGGTCTGGGCACTCATGATGGGCGGATGGCTGCTGGCTTCAACGAGTTGGGCCGGGCAAGCGGACGGACGGCTCGACATCTACTGGATCGACACGGAGGGAGGCGGCGCGACGCTGGTCGTGACGCCGGGCAACGAGTCGGTGCTGGTCGATACCGGCAACCCGGGCATCCGCGACCCGAACCGCATCGTGCAGGTGGCGACCCAGACGGCGGGCCTGCGACAGATCGACCATCTGGTGATCACGCACTACCATCGCGATCACTTCGGCGGCGCGGAACCGCTGTCGCGTCTGATTCCCATCAAGACCGTACACGACAACGGGACCTTCGAAGACATGCCGGACGATCCGGGCAAGGGCTACTTTGAGTTTCCCTGCGAGCAGCGCAAGGTGATCCAGCCCGGCGACCGCCTGGAACTGGCCGGCGACGCGGGCAAGAACCAACTGCCGCTCGTCGTTCACTTCCTTGGCACGCGACAACAGTTTGTCAGTCCGGCCGCCGACGCGCCGCGCAACGAGGAGATCTGCGCGCAGTCGCGTGCCAAGGACCGCGATGGAAGCGACAACGCCAACAGCGTCGTGATGCGCATGGACTTCGGCCCCTTCAGCTTCTTCGACGCCGGGGACCTCACCTGGAACCAGGAAGCGAGGCTCGTCTGCCCGGTGAACCTTGTGGGGCAGGTGGAGGTCTACCAGGTGACGCACCACGGCCTGGACGCGAGCAACAATCCGCTCGTGCTGGCTTCGCTGCAACCGCGGCTGGCCGTGATGAACAACGGCCACGAAAAAGGCTGCCTCCCCGAAGTATTCGCGAACCTCAAGGCCACTTCGTCACTGCAGGCCATCTACCAAGTCCACAAAAACCTGCGCCCCGACGGCTCGGTGAACAACGTGCCCGACGAGTTCATTGCCAACCACGAGGAGGGCTCCAAGTGCCGGGGACACTTCATCCATCTATCCGTGGCCCCGGACGGAGCAAGCTATACGGTCCGCATCCCGGCCAAGGGCCATGAGCGGACGTACCAGACGCGCAAGTGAGCGAACGGCGCGGAGGCAAGGGTCAGGTCGCATGGTTGACTGCGGACGAAATGCGACCTGACGCCCTCTAGTCCGCCCAGAACTGGCGGAGCTTCTGCACCAGTTCGTAGAGAGCCACGACGCTGATGCAAAGGGATGCGAGCCACAGCAGCAGCGTCCAGAAACGGCTCGTGCGGAGTGCCGGTTCCATGCGCGCGTGGTGGAAGTAGAGCGTGGCGATGCAGAGCAGCGGCAGCATGACCGCTTGTCCGACGGCCCCCATCAACACCAGGTCGAGCGGGTTGCCGAACAACACGTAGAGCAGCAGGAAGACAAGCGGCAGCAGGACCGACCAGGTCCAGACCAGTTGGTCGTAGCGACGCGTGTCCTCGGGCCGCACGAAGCCCAGCAGTCGCATCACGTCGGCGCACAAGCGGCCGCCGGACGCGGAGGAGATGAACACGGTCGAGTAGAGCACCACGAACGCGCCCAGCAGGTAACACCACATACCGGCCATGCCGAACGACTCGCGGTACATGTGCGACAGGTTGTCGATCAGGTTGGAGTTGTCGATCGGAATCGACTTGCGGTGCAGCACGGCGGCTCCCAGCAGGTAGAACGCGACGGTCGCCGTCGTGTAGATGACCATGGAGAACCAGGCGTCGGCGCGCAGCACCCGCATCCAGCCGCGGGCTCGCCGGCCCCAGGCTTCGGAACCGTCGCACGGCCCGGCGTTCCGCGCGTAGCCTTTCTCGAGGCACCAGTACGGGTAGTAGATCAGTTCGGCCGCGCCCACGCCGATGATCCCGAACGCGGCGAACGCGATCGTGAACCGCTCCGGCAACTGGAACCTCAGCCCCTCACGCAGATCCTCCAGCGTTACGGCGTAGGGAGTCCAGTAGAGCACGAGGACGGCCACGATGGTCAGCAGCGTGAAGAGCGCCACCATCAGCGCGGAGAGCTTTTCGATCCAGCGATAGCGACCGAGCGCGAGAAGCACCGTGCAGCTGACGGAGGTCATGACGGCCGCCTGCGTCTCGGTCAGGTTCAGGCCGCCCAGTTGAAAGACGCGCGCGATCGCACCCACCATGCCTGCCAGCTGGAAGAAGGTGGCGATGAACATCAGCAGCCACACATAGACCATCCAGCCGACGCCGAGCCGCGGACCGGGAAGTGAATCCAGCGCTTGCAACGTGGTGCTGCCCCGCGCAATCGCGTAGCGGCCCAGCTCGATCTGCACGAACACCTTGATCAGGCAGCCGAGGATGATGAACCACAGCAGTTGGAAGCCGATGTCAGCGCCCAGCTTCGTGGTGACCACCAGTTCGCCGGAGCCGACGATGGACGCGGCGATGATGAGGCCCGGTCCAAGCTGTCGGACAATGCCGCCGAAGGTGGTCGGGGGATCGGCCAGGGGGCTCGTCGACGATTCGTCCGCTTCCGCCATGCTTTGCCTCTCGCTTCCGCAGGCCTGTGGTCGCCCGCCCGCTCGAAATGGATGCAGGCGCGTCCCGCGTGTGCCTTGCCCGGGGTCGCGACAGCGTAACCGAATCGGCTGCGGATCACCACCAAGCCACCGACGTGGCGTGCGGCGGCACTGGCGGTCGGACAGAACCGGTGACCGGCGAAGGCCGCCGGTCCCATGCCGGCTAGCGGGCCGGCTTCTTGAGGATGGAACGCAGCGGCCGGCCATCGGCCGTGAACGCGGGACCCGCGCTGGCTTGCCCCGCCCCAGCAATCGTCTGATGAGCTCGCGCGACCGACGACGCCTCACTTGCCGACGGCTGCTGGCCTAGCGTCTGCCCCCAGGGCATCATCCCCGCTTCCGGCGACAGATCCACACTGGCAGGAACCACCAGCGGCATGGCGTAGGGGGCCGATTGCGGCGCGCGACGCGTGGTCTGCCCCGCATCGGGCAGTTCGATCGTGTCCTCGCCCGGTAGTTCGGGCAGCGTCTGGCCATCGGAAGGCTGCGGGCCTTCGGGCAGTTCCATCGGCGGCGCGACCGATCCCGGAGCACGCGGCGGTTGGGCTTCTTCGGGCAGGATCGATGGCGGCGCCTCCGGCAACGACGTGTCGGGAGCTTTCGCTTCCGGCGTCACCGGTGTCTCTGCGGCGTGCGTGCCCGCACCGCCAACCTTCCCGGCACGACCGTGGAGAGCCGGCTGGGCGTCGTCCGTGGTCCGCAGGGAGACCTGGAGGTGATGGACCTTCCGGGCACCTACGGGCTCAACCTGGAACTGCCCGAGAGCCGCCTGTGCCGGGCCTGCATCGAGGGGCAGCTGGGCGACGCCGCGCGGGCATATGCGCCAGCCCGGGACGATCACGCTT
>CAZUJM010000036.1:21204-31426 GCA_964620405.1 uncultured Pirellulaceae bacterium
AGTGCTTTCCGGCGCAGCAGCTTCCGGTGCCTCGGTCGCAGGGGCTCCGGCATGGGGAATGGCCGCGTCGTGCGGGCCAGCTTCGGCGGGCAGCGGATGCGCGTGGTGCCCCGATTGTCCCGCCCAGGCAGCTCGGTTAATTTCGGAAGCCGGGTCGATCACCGAAGCCACTCGGCCGTTCACATGATCCGTCCGCTCGCGCAGGCCGCCGTAGGCTGCGTACTTGCAGTCATGGGGACTCGCGCAGATCGCGCAGCCAACGGTGGAGAGCAGCGAAAGACCCGCAAAGAACCACAACACGCGTCGCATGGCAGGAATCCCCGGAAAAGCCTCGTGGGCTGGAGGGCTTGTTCCCTCCCCTCGCGCCGACGCACGGCGCCTCGTCCGGGTTTATCGGTCCGGTGAGCTGGGTGGACTTAAACGATTCTGACGGCATCTCGCCCGCAGCCCGGAGTCGGCTCGCGCGCCGGACAGCCGCTCGCCCTGCCCCGTGACTGTCAGGTTCGTGACTGTCAGGTTCGTGTCTGCCTCGTTCGACCCTACCGCCGCGTTCGTCGGCTGGCATCGCCCGCCATGCCAGCCCTGCTTGCAACTGGAGGTCCGCCCAATGCCCGCTGCTCCCGCCGTCGTCCTGCTCAGTGGTGGCCTCGATTCGACCACCGCGCTGGCCATCTGCCAGCGGGACGGTTTCGAGGCGTGCGCGATGACGTTTCGCTACGGGCAGCGGCACCAGCACGAAGTGGATGCGGCCCTGGCCATCGCCCGGCATTTCGGCGTGACCCGGCGGGTCGTGGTGGACATCGACTTGCGGACCTTCGGCGGTTCGGCCCTGACCAGCGACCTGGCGGTTCCGAAACACTCGTCGGACGAGGAGATCGGGCCCGAGATTCCGATCACGTATGTACCCGCACGGAACACGATCTTCCTGTCGTTTGCCCTGGCCTGGGCCGAAACGCTGGGCGCGCGCGACATCTATATTGGCGTGAATGCCCTGGACTATAGCGGCTACCCGGACTGCCGCCCCGAGTACATTGCAGCCTTCCAGCAGATGGCCGACCTGGCCACCAAGGCGGGGGTGGAGGGCCAGGGCGTCCGCATTCACGCGCCGCTGATCCACTGGACCAAGGCCCAGATCATCGCCGAAGGGGCGCGGTTGGGCGTCGACTACGGGTTGACCACCAGCTGCTACGACCCCTCGCCCGAGGGCCTGGCCTGCGGCAACTGCGACTCCTGCCTGCTGCGAAAACGGGGATTCCGCGATTCCGGTGTCGCCGACCCCACGCGTTACCAGCTCCGCAGCTAAAATCGGGGCGTGAAACCGAAGGTCCCGCCGGCGGGGCAAATCGTCGCGTTATCTCCCTTACTCCCCAGGGTCCCGTTCATGAACCAGTCGAGCCTGCGGGAAGCGGACCAGCGATCGTGGCTGCGGCAGTGGACATATGACCTCTCCCGGGTGTCGGCCCGGCTGCTGGGCGTCGCGACCTGCCAGATCCGCTGCGAGGGGCGACAGCATGTGCCGGCGACCGGGGGTGGCTTGATCTGTTCAAACCACCAGAGCTTCCTGGACCCCATCCTCATCGGGCTGGCCTGCGACCGTCGGCTCAACTATCTGGCTCGCCGCTCGCTGTTCGACTCCCCGGCCCTCGGGCAGCTCATGTCCTGGTACGACGCGATTCCCCTGGAGCGGGAAGGGCTCGGCCTGGGCGGCATGAAGGAGACGCTCAAGCGGCTGAAGCGAGGCGAGCTGGTACTGCTGTTTCCGGAGGGCACGCGGACGCAGACGGGGGAGATCGGGCCAGTCAAGCCGGGCTTTTCGATTCTGGCCCAGCGGAGCAACGTGCCGCTGATCCCGGTGACGATCTCGGGTGCGTTTGATGTCTGGCCACGGAATCGCCGCCTGCCCCGGCCGTCCCCCCTGTGGATCCAGTTCGCCCCCCCAATCCCGGCCTCGGAAGTGCAGTCGCAGTCGGAGGAGCAGCTGATCGCTCGCCTGCGAGCGTCTTGGGACGACTGCCTCGCCCGCACGCACCTGCAGGTGCCCGCACGCTAGCGGAAATCGGGTCTCCGGGGCGTTCTTCGCGTCGAGCATACGGCTTTTCGCGGTTGTGGACAGGACAACGATCTGATACGTTCTTGGGTTTGTTTAGGGCCGGAGCCTTCCTG
Source organism: uncultured Pirellulaceae bacterium (assembly GCA_964620405.1). GTDB lineage: Bacteria > Planctomycetota > Planctomycetia > Pirellulales > Pirellulaceae > CAZUJM01. Next base: position 23,368 of record CAZUJM010000036.1, read on the forward strand.
TTATTGGGACGGGGGGCGGAACCGGTTCGTTTCCTCTTTTCACGCTGTGCCCTCCGCCGCCTCCAACGGTTGCCTGTCGCGTCCGCTGGTGGAAGCAGGTGGGAGGGCTGTCAGGTTTTAGGGAAGTAATGGTCGATCGCAACTTAATTCGTAACCTCGACAACGATCAGGATTTTATCGACGAAGTCAACTCGGCGCTGTCCATGGCCGAGGATTCGGGACTCTCGACGATCGAATCCGAACGGGATGTGGACGTCAACAGCATTGTGCAGGGTCGCGTGATCCGCATCGACGAGGACCGGGTCCTCGTGGACGTGGGTTTCAAGAGCGAAGGCACGATTCCTCTTTCGGAATGGGAAGAGGAAGGCAAGCAGCCGCAGGTTGGTGAGATCATCCAGGTGCTGGTCGAAGAGGTCGAAGACGCCTCGGGCTCGCCGGAAGATCCCTTCGGCATGATCAGCCTGAGCAAGCGCAAGGCCGAGAAGATCCTGGCCTGGCAAGAGATGATGAAGACGATCAAGGAAGGCCAGGTCGTCACCGGCACGTGCCTTCGCAAGATCAAGGGCGGCCTGCTGGTGGACATCGGCGTGAACGTCTTCCTGCCCGCCAGCCAGGTGGACATCCGCCGCCCGCACGACATCGGCGAATACATCGGCCGCGTGGTGCAGTGCGAAGTGCTGAAGATCGACGAGGCCCGCCGCAACATCGTGGTCAGCCGCCGCTCGCTGATCGAAAAGCAGCGTCAGCAGGACCGCGAGCAGTTGCTGCGTGAACTGGCGATCGGCCAGATCCGCAAGGGCGTCGTCAAGAACATCGCCGACTTCGGCGCGTTCATCGACCTGGGCGGCATCGACGGCCTGCTCCACATCACGGACATGAGCCACGGCCGCATCGGCCATCCGTCCGACATGGTCTCGATCGACCAAGAGATCGAGGTCATGGTGCTGAACATCGACTACGAGCGGGAGAAGATCGCGCTCGGCATGAAGCAGATGATGCCCAGCCCCTGGGACAACGTCGAGGAGAAGTACTCCGTCGGCTCGACTGTCAAGGGCAAGGTCGTCAACGTCATGTCCTACGGTGCGTTCGTCAAGCTGGAGGAGGGCATCGAGGGCCTGGTGCACATCAGCGAAATGTCGTGGACCAAGCGCATCAGCCATCCGAACGAGCTGGTGCAGATCGGCGACGAGATCAACGTGGTCGTGCTGGGCATCGACAAGGACAAGCAGGAGATCTCCCTGGGCATGAAGCAGACCCAGCGGAATCCCTGGGAGGACGTCGCCCAGCGGTATCCGGAAGGCAGCCTGATCAAGGGCCGCGTCCGCAACCTGACGAACTACGGTGCGTTCATCGAACTGGAAGAAGGCATCGACGGCCTGCTCCACGTCTCGGACATGTCCTGGACGCGGAAGATCAGCCATCCGAACGAGATGCTGGAAAAGGGCCAGGAGATCGAGTGCCGCGTGCTGTCGGTCGACCAGGAACGCCGCCGCATCGCCCTCGGCCTCAAGCAGCTCGAGGAAGATCCGTGGGCGAGCGACATCCCCAGCCGCTACCAGCCCGGTGAACTCGTGAAGGGCACGGTGACGAAAATCACCAACTTCGGCGTCTTCGTCGGCCTCGAGGATGGACTGGAAGGATTGCTCCACATCTCCGAGCTGGCCGACCACAAGGTCGAGAACCCGGAAGAGGTCGTGAAGGTGGGCGACGAGATCGAGGTCAAGATCCTGCGGGTCGACACGGAGGATCGCAAGATCGGCCTGTCCCGCAAGCGAGTGGACTGGGCCGAGGAGCAGGAAGCGGCCGCGAACGCCGCCGAAGCGGCCGAAAAGCCGTCCGCTTCGCCCAACGTCCCCTCCAAGGACCTCAAGGGTGGCCTGGGCTCGTCCGGTCCGCTGATCAAGACGGACGAGAACAACGGCTAGTTGAAATCGGCTCGACGAAATCGGCACCGGACAGACACTCAGCAGGGCGTTTTTCCGGCCGCGTTTCGCTAACCCGACCTATCGAACTCCCCTGGCTGCCGCAGCGGTGGCCAGGGGAGTTTTTGTTTGCGCCTCGCCGTCGCGGGCGGTCGATGAGCCTAGTCTGATCCGGCGTCCGGTCATTTGTCGCGGCCTGCAGGCCGCTCCCGGATGCCTCGCGACCCATGTTTCCACGGGAGGCGTACTCCAACTCGTTCGACGAACTTCTCCAAGCCATGGATCCGGCGAGAGAACGAACCAGGCTGCGTCGCATGTCACGGAAGACACCCCAGGTCATTCCAGTCGCACGTTGCGTTTGCTACGGCCATCATCATTCCAACATTCGTTCCACTCGCACACCGACTTCAACGACTACAGAAAGTTTACGCAGCACGTCGATGTTCCCGGTGTTCTTCACGTAAACCTCATTGGGTCGGCAGGCAACCACGTTCCATGGCAAAACTCCGCTCATCGTCTGAAACCTCTCGCGTCGCCCACTCGGATGCCTCCGTCCAGACGCCGCTCGAGACGTACCTCCGCGAAATCAACGAGACCGCGCTGCTGACGGCCGCCGAGGAGCGGCAGCTGGCCACGCAGATCGGCCAAGGCGACAGCCGCGCTCGCGACCGCATGGTCCGGGCGAACCTCCGCCTGGTCGTCAACATCGCCCGCGGCTACACCGGCAAGGGCCTCGGGCTGCAGGACCTGATCGAGGAAGGCAACCTCGGCCTGCTGCGAGCCGTCGAAGGCTTTGACCCCGGCATGGGCACGCGATTCAGTACCTATGCGAGCTACTGGATCAAGCAGTCCATCAAGCGAGCCCTCATCAACTCGGCCAAGACCATCCGCATCCCCGCGTACATGGTCGAACTGCTGTCCAAGTGGCGTCGCGCCAACGCCCGCCTCTCGGACGAGTTGGGACGCACGCCGACGGTCGAGGAGATCGCCCGCGTCCTTGGACTGCCCAAGAAAAAGCTACCCATCATCAAGAAGGCCATCAACATCTACAGCTCCACTCCCCAGACCGACCAGTCCGAAGCCGGCTGGTCGCTGGGCGAGATGGTGATGGACGAACGGACCAAGACGCCCGAGGATGAACTGCTGGAGCATGACGTGCTGAACCATGTGATGACCATGATGGAGCACATGGATCCACGCGAAGCCACGGTGCTCCGCATGCGTTTCGGCCTGGACGACCAGGAGCCGCACACGCTGAAGGAGATCGGCGAGCAGCTGGGCCTGACGCGCGAACGCGTGCGGCAGATCGAAACGGAAGCCCTGGCGAAGTTGTCCGAAGGCCTGATGGATCCGGTCGAACGCCGCGAGTACGAAATGGGCCGCGACGACTAACCCGCCGGCCGCATCTCCACACGGCCAGGCCTTCTCCGCGTTTCCTGCCACGGCCCGCTGCTTGCAACCGCAGCGGGCCGTCGCTATTCTGCGAGCCGCCCTCCCCGCATCCAGACGCGGCCGCGGACTTCCCGTGGTGTCTCGCGACGGCCGGGGATCTCCCGAAGGTAAGGACCTGCTTCGTGTCCCAGCATCCCGACCTGGACCTGCGTGCGTACATCCGCGACATCCCTGACTTCCCCAAGCCGGGAATCCTCTTCCGCGACATCACGCCCCTGCTGGCCACGCCGATCGCCTTCCGGGAGGCCATCGAACGGCTGGCCGACACCTTCCGACACACCGAACTGGAAGCGATCGTGACCGCCGAGGCCCGCGGCTTTCTCTTCGCCGCACCACTGGCCATGGAACTGGGCCTGGGGCTCGTCCCCATTCGGAAGGCCGGCAAGCTGCCGTACCAGACCCACAAGCTGTCTTACGACCTGGAGTACGGCAGCGACTCGCTCGAAATGCACGTCGACGGCATCCGCGCGGGCGACCGCGTGCTGGTGGTCGACGACCTGCTGGCGACGGGCGGCACCATCGAGGCCTGCTGCCAACTGGTGGAACGCAACGGCGCCCAGGTTACCTCCTGCGTCTTCGCGATCGAACTGCTGGCCCTCGCCGGCCGGGAACGGATCGCTCCACGCCCCACCTTCAGCCTGATCCAGTACTGATCCCCGGCCCGTTCCAGTCCGGATATCGCGAGATCGCCAACTCGTGAACAGGGACCAAGGCCGACATGCCGCGCCGGTTCGGCCCCCGAACGCACAGCGGACCGGGCGCACAGCGTATCAACGCGCGCAGCAGCCCAGGGCACGCGCAGCAGGCCAGAGGCAAGGTGAAGGGGCCAAGACACTCCGCCCGCGGCGTGAATGCCTGACGCACCGCCGTCCTAGACGGAGATGCTCGTCATAACGCCGCCCACGAAACTGATACCTGTCGTAGCTCCGCCCACGAAAGCGCTGCTCGTCGTAGGTCGGCCTACGACAGTGCTGCTCGTCGTAGGTCCGCCTACGACAGTGCGAACGAGCGACCGTTCGCGGCAACCGCCAGCCTCTCGGCCCGCGGCTACCAGGGTTTAGAGCTGGTTCCGGCCGGGGTTTTCCAGAGCTGCCGAAGCAATGAGGGCCACGATCGCCAAACTGATCAAGGTGAGAAACACCGATTCGGACACAGAACCCTCCAGTGGCGGCTCGCCTGAAATCGCTCCGTCAGATCGCGGATCGGCAAGCCACGGTGAGAACCCAAACAGTCGTAACCAAAACGAGAGGCGACGAGACAACCGAGGAACCAGCGACCGCCGGAGAACCGGGCGGCAGATCGGGCCAGCCGTCGCTCCTGCGGCCTGCCCGTCAAATCAACGCGAAGCGTGCGAGCAACGCAATGCTTGCGATCGACGTAATTGGTCTACTCGTTGTGATACATCGAGTCTACGAATCTTACAAGAGATCGCCCGACAAGCGGCGCAAAATTCCACCTTCCGCAGCCGAGCCGCCTGCCGGGGCGTGGAATTCCCTTGGACCTTCCCAGCCCGGGCGCGGGCCGCCAGCCACATGCTCCGCTTGCTGGTTCCAGACCGGTCGCTTGTTTCGCCAACGCGGAACAGCACTCCAGCCCTCGCTAGCCAACGGCCCCGGGCGATGACGGCAGGCTCATGCCTGTCGCGGGAATGCTGGACAGTACCCGCCGGACACTTGGGGCAGCGCCGAGCCGATGTCGCCTGCGCGGCGTTCCCCCGCAGGCTGCCATCCGGACCGGGCGTCAGATGCCGTCATTCTCGCCTGTGGGCGAGCGGGGAGTCGACGCGGGTTGCGACTGGGATCGCAGCGTGTCGCGAAGCGGATCGGCTGTCGGCGAAGCGGTGGTCTGCGTCGCTCCCGATCCGCCCGGCAGGGAGCCTCGACGATAGGCCCAGGAAGCCAACAGCCCCGCACTCACCAGCAGCAGACCGATCAGCGGCAACCAGTTCCAGAGATACGGACGCGAGGGAACCCGCTTCTGTCCGGCGTCGATCCAGTGTGTCCCGAGGCGGCTCGAGCGGATTTCGGAGAAATCGCGCGTCTGGATGAACCCTTCATGGGTTCCGAACGCGCACCCCACCGCGTACTGATCGCCCATCGGCCGGCCCCACATGACGCGTGCTGGCACGGTCACCTCGTCAGTATCCAGCCGCAGCAACAGCAGCAGACGCTCGCGGACCACCGCCGGCTTCCGCGGAAACACCAAGCAGAATCCGCCTCGCGACAGGTTCCGGACCTCCACATCCACCACCTCCTCGGACAGTTCCCACCGCGCCCGAGCGAGTTTGCCGATCTGGAGGCGCGAGTCGCGGCGGCGATTGACCACGCCGGCCGTGGCCAGGAAGTCGATCAGGTCCTGCTGGAATGGCTCCTCCAATTGGCAGCCGATCCACCAGGCCATGGCGTCCCGTGGATGGTGCCGCCGCACCACTGCCTCCCGCTCGATCACCGTATCGACGCTGGGAATCTCGATGCGCAGTTTCACGCGGGTGCCGACAGGCAGTCGACCGTGGATCTCCACCTTCACACCGTGCAGCGACATGTCGGACAGTTGCCCGGGCAGTCCCAGCCCCTGCTGGGGACCATCCAGGGCCGTCACGGTCACCAGGGTCGCCAGTCCTTCGACCGCGAACCGACCCTCGTTGCGATGCGGCATCGAATCAACCTGCATGACGTAATTCCTCGCGGACCTTTCCTGGGCGGGTGACGTTTGCGGCGCCCGCCCTCTCCTGCCTCGAATCTGGAACCCACCGATCGCCGGTGGCGACCGTGATGGCCGCCCTGGCCGGAGTCGCTCGCGCGTCACCAAAACGCAGGAGATTCCCCGCTGTTACATAGCACGAACGACCGTCACCCCGCCCAAATCGCGGGGCTCCCCGCAGTCGCCCCTGCGTGGGTGGGTCCGGCAGGCAGCCCACGCCGTAGAGAATTCCGGCCCGGGTTCGCCGGGCAAGCCCCCAACGTCGGGGCGGGTCTTCCTGGCCAGCCAGGCTTGTCCGCCTCCCGACTGATCCCAGCAGCCGCCCGAGCGCGCCCGCGAGGTTTGCGGGGCCCCCGGGGTTCGACTACCATGACTCGCCGGCTCGCGCGGCAGCCGCGCGTACCGCCCCTGGCGTTTCGCAATCGGGATCGAAGGAGGCTCTGAACATGCGGTTCTGGGTCTGGTTACTCTTGGGAGCACTCATGGCGGACAATCTCTACGGGCAACTGGTGTCGCCGGAGGTCCACGCGGACCGTTCCGTGACGTTTCGCGCGCGAGCCCCCGAGGCGAAACGCGTGCTGGTGAAGGGCCTCGGCACCCTGCCTGCGACGGCGATGAGCAAGGATCCGCAGGGGAACTGGTCGGTCACCGTGGGCCCCCTGCCGGCCGACCTGTACAGCTATGTCCTGGAAGTAGACGGCGCGGACCAGTTGGACATCTTCAATCGCTCCGTGAAAAAATGGCTCAGCCTCGAAAACCAGGTCGAGGTGCCGGGCGAGCGACCGGGACTGCATGAGCGGGCGCGCGTGCCGCACGGCGCGGTCCATTGGCACAGCTACGAATCGCAGACGACCGGCGGGGAGCGCGGCGTCTACGTCTACACGCCGCCCGGCTACGATCCCCGCGCGTCCCAGACCTACCCCGTGGTCTTCCTGCTGCACGGGTATGGGGATGACGAATCGGCTTGGACGGAGGTGGGACGGGCGCACTTCATGGCCGACAACTTGATCGCCGCGGGCCGCATCCAGCCGCTCCTGATCGTCATGCCCTACGGCCATCCCCTGACGCTGGACCGATCGCTTCCGTTTGACAACTACGCGGATCGCAACCTCACGGCCATGGAACAGGACCTGCTGACGGATCTTGAACCGTTCGTGCGCCGCCACTACCTCATCGCCGACGACCGCCAGCAGCGGGCGATCGTCGGTCTCTCCATGGGCGGCGGCCAGTCGCTCACCATCGGCCTGAACCACTTGGACCACTTCAGTCGCATCGGCGGGTTCAGCTCCGCCAGCCCTCAAGGCCCCGCCATCGACCAACTGGCCGCCTTCCGGGACGCCGTCGCCGAGACCAACGCCCGGATTGAACTGCTCTGGATCGGCTGCGGCAAGGAAGATTTCCTGCTGGAACGCAATGAGGCGTTCGTCAAGCGATTGCGCGAACGTGGCGTGGAACACGAGTACCATCTGACCGAAGGCAACCACAGCTGGCCCGTATGGCGACGTTACCTGCCCGAGTTCCTCGAGAAAAGTTTTCCCGCGCGGGATTAGAATCATCAAGGCGAGGTCTCGCCTCCGCCCTTCCCCCATTTCGTCTTCCGCGAACCCCGCCATGAACCTTGCTCCCCGCTTCCCCGGGTCTCTGCGGCTGCTCGTAGCCTGCTTGCTGGCCACGGGGGAGATCGCCACGAAATCCTCGCAAGCCGAATCGTCGCGCGTCGTGCATCGCGAACCGGTGCGGCTGCTGGCGGAGGGCCAGCAGCTGCTGGTCTTGAACCGGCGCAGCGGCACAGTCACGCGGGTCGACCTCGCGTCGCGCCGCGTGGCGGGCGAATGGTCGCTAGGCGAGCGTCTGGCGGATGCAGTACGGATCGTCGCGGCAGACCAGTCCTGGCTGGTGGCCTGTGACGAAGCAGCCAACGAACTGATCCTCGCCACTTGGAACTCCGATCGCTCGCTGGACTCGAACCACGCCCCGGACATCGA
>CAZUJM010000037.1:0-15951 GCA_964620405.1 uncultured Pirellulaceae bacterium
TTACACCGACTACTACGGCTACAACTCAGGACCCCGGGCGTCGCCCGTCGTCGATGGCGATCGCGTCTACCTGCTGGGCGTGGAGGGCATGCTGCACTGCGTTCGCCTGGAGGATGGCCAGTTGATCTGGAAAGTGAATACGCAGGAGCGTTTCCAGGTCGTTCAAAACTTCTTCGGCGTGGGAAGTTCGCCCGTGGTCTTCGAGGACCTGCTGTTGGTGATGGTTGGAGGCAGTCCGAAGGAAGACCTGTTTTTGCCTCCCAATCGTTTCGACGAGGTGAAGCCGCAAGGGTCGGGAATCGTGGCCTTTGACAAACACACAGGCGAGGTTCGCTACCAGACCCTGGATGATCTTGCGAGTTATGCCACGCCACGGATTGTTCAACAGGGTGGACGTCCCTGGGCGTTCGCGTTCTGCCGCGGTGGATTGGGCGCGTTCGATCCTCGCAACGGCCAAGTGGACTTTCGGTTGCCCTGGCGCGCGCGGATCCTGGAAAGCGTCAACGCCAGCACGCCCGTGGTCTGGAATGACCGCGTCTTCATTTCCGAAACGTATGGCCCCGGCGCGGCCCTGCTCGCATTCAAGCCGGGTGGTTTCGAAACGATCTGGAGCGACGAAGCCCGGGGACGTGGCAAGGCCATGCAGACCCACTGGAACACCCCGATCTATCATGAGGGCTTCCTCTACGGCTCCAGCGGGCGGCACACGGGAAACGCGGAACTTCGCTGTGTTGAAGCCGAAACCGGCCGGGTGCGTTGGAGCATTCCGGACCTGTCCCGTTGTTCCTTGACCTACCTCGACGGGCACTTCCTCTGCTTGAGCGAAACCGGAAGCCTGCGTTTGGTCCGGGCCAACCCTGAGAAGTATGAGCTGGTGAGTGAGTTCACTCCGCGGCTCGCAGAGCAGGGGACCGACCCGGGCAACGCCGACGAATCCGCTCGACCGTTGCTGGCGTATCCCGCCTGGGCCGCGCCGATCGTCGCACGAGGGTTGATGTATGTTCGTGGCAAGGACCGCGTGGCCTGCTACGAAATCATTCCCCCACGCGGACCCTAAGAGACGCCGCTGGCGGTGCAATGCGTTCGCCGCAGGGGAGAAAGATGGCGGCAACCGGCTGGAGTCTGGCGGAACAGGACTGCCTCGACGGCACCCTGCCCCAATCCACGCCCGCACGTCTGCACGCCCGCACGTCCGCGAATGCGGACCCGCACGGGTCAGGACTTCGCGCTCGTGCGGTATTCGCCGAGCATGCGTTGGAGCGCCTGTCGAGAGTGGTCAAGGATGTCGGCGTACTGGACGAACTCGACGTCCTCGCCCATCAGTTCCACATCGAAGTAGCCCGTGTATCCTCCATCCATCAACGCGTTGGCGATTTCGGCCAGCGGGATGGTGCCTTCGCCAAGCAGGCAGCGGTTTGGTTCGCCGTGCGGGGGATGACGACCGTCGGCCAGGTGGACAATCGCCACCTGGGGAGCAATCGCCTCGATCTTTCGCAGATCGAGCTTCGCCAACCCGAGATGGTACGCGTCGAAGGCGATCTTGAGGTGCGGTGAAGGGACCGATCGCAGGAATTCGAGCGTGTCTTCCAGTTCGTTCAGGAACGTCCATTCGCCGCCGATATCCGCATGGACCGGCTCCAGGGCCAGCGTGACACCGCATTCGGCCGCCACCGGCAGCAACTCCGTCAGCGCCTGCCTTGTCAGACGTCGGGCATGATTGCGCGTATGTCCGGAACGCGAGCCGCTGTAGACCACCAGGCAGTCCGTCTGCAGGTCTCGGGCCAGTAGAATCGCCTCCATGGCGTCCTCGACGCTCTCGCCGAATCCACGCCCATCACTGCCCGTGAACCCGCCGGCCCACAGCAGGTTGGATACCGAGAGGCCCGTCTCCTGCAGCAGTTCCACGGCCCGCAGTTCGCCGAAATCGCTCACCTTGGGGCGCCAGACTCCGATGGCGTCGAATCCTGCTGCCGCGTAGCGGAGGACATCTTCCTCGAAGGTCCACGAATACGTCGACAACTCGTTCATCGACATTCGGATCATGGAGGCACTCCATTACGAGCTAGGCCACCCGGGATCCAGGTAACCAGAACGGTCTCTTGCTACTCGCGACGAGGGGGACGACGACGCGTCGCCACAGGGACGCTGGCCCCCGGTCTTGCGAAGAGCCCGTAGTCGGCCCTTTGCATCCCGTGCCTGTCGGGGAGCCACAGTATGCGAAATTCCCCCCGCGATGTAAAGAAACTTGGCCGCCTTGACGGACCAAAAAGTTGGCTCTGGGAAAAGTTCTCGAAACCCGCTTCTCGGGGCTTGAAATTCAAAGGGTTCCCGTCCTTGCTCCCACGCGCGGTGCGACGAAAACGTTTGCCTTCGCTGGAACGAGGAGGCCGGTTGCGAGTCGACGGCTACAGCAGGCAAGGTTCGATCGACGCGTCAACGCTGCGTACCATCCCCGAGTTGGCAGAAGCGTGCTCGGAGCGTCCCGAACCCTGGCTGGCACGCCAGCTCGCGCACACACACGCCAAGCCAGCCGCGGGTTCTCGACGTTCGCTCTTTTCGCACCGACGCGAGGCCTCGGGCCCCAGGATGTGCCGCGTTGCGAAGTTACTTGGCAGGGGCGTCGGCCGCGGAACGCATGTCCCAGGCGGTGAGCCATTCCGTCTTCACGGGACTCATCTGGAACTCCTCCTGCAGTCGCCTCGCCATGTCGGGCAGGTGGCCCGCTCCGTAGAAGATCGCCATTCGATCATGGCCCTTCTTCATCTCCTCCCGCAGTTTGCCGAGGGCGATCTTGTTTCTTTCGCTGATCAGCGTGGAACCATCAGGGCCCTCGATGATCTTCATCTGCCCTTCGAGGTTTTCGAACTGCGGGGCCATGAGGCGTTTGAGACGCAGGGGCCGATCTTTGGCGAACATCGCCCGCAGGATCGACAGGTCGCTTGCCGCTTCGCCGTTCTTGCCGGATGTCGACGTCTGTCCCATCGCCCGGAAGACAATCTGCAGGAAGCTCTCGCCCCGCTTCTCCATGCTCGCCGCGAACTCCTCGGGGGACATGTCCGCATGCACGAGATTCGCCGCGTTGTAGTCGATCTGTTCGAGCTGGAAGGAAAGTCCAAGGACAGACTTGATCGACTGCTGCACATGACCGACCGGATGCTGCGAACGCACTCCCCCCGCCGGTACTCGCGTGCCCTCCGGGGCAACCAGTTCATAGAGCACCACATCGAAGTCCTGGAAACGGCGATTCAGCTCCTTGTAGTAGCCCTCGTCCGCGACATGCACCGCGCCAATCAACGCCACACGCACCGAATCATCCGCCGATGCGAACTCGATCAGCGACGTGTCGAGCGACACGGGCGTCTTGCCTCGCTCCCGCTGCACACGCACGAACTGCAGGTCCTCCTGGTGCTGCGCCGCCGCGAACTGCCGGAGGGCTTCGCGAAGTTCTTTTTCGTCGAGCTTCTGGTCGGCGTCACGGTCGAACTGCCGCAACCACTCCCGCGCGGAAGCCGGCGGTTGTGGACGGGAAGCCGGCTCCTGGGCCTGGAGCACGACGGCCAGCAGCACCATCCAGGAGGCAAGCAGCGGGCGAGTGAAGAAGGGGGCCATCCAAGAGTCCCTGCAACTGGAGTTGGGTGCGCGAGACGTCCCGCCAGGCGGAACGCGGATCGAGAAGATTCCTGAGCTCGCAATATAGAGAGACTTGGTGGCCAGGGCAATCTTCGGGCGGCTTTTGCGCGGGCTCTTCGCTGGAATTGGGCTGCTAGCGGCGTCGTGGATTGTTCCGACTTTTCGGCAAGGGTTACCGTTGTTTCTCAACTTGCCCGACAGGACCGTCCGATACTACCGCTAACCGCGACGGATTGGGCACACTCCTCCGTTAGCCATCACTCTAATGTGAGGTCTTGGAAACATGTGGAAAGCTTTTCGAACGCTGGGTATGTGTGCCACGCTCTTTGCTTTGGGCGTGGCGAAGAACGGGAACGGCCAGGAACACCACGGGCCGCTGATCCCGGACTGCTGCGAACTGGATGCCGACTATGAGTGGTTCGAGCCAATCCACTGCGATTGCTCGGACGACTACGAGTCGCACCAGGGGATGTTCTTCACCTACGAGCGGGTCAATTGGGCCGTCATGTCGGCTCCTCGCTATCCCGTGGGCCAGGGTGGCCTGAGGGTTTCGTCGTCGGTGCTGGTCGATAACGACCCGCTGTTCGAGTCGCCGACGCCCTTCCTTCAGGCACCGACGCCGACGGAGGTCAGTAACGCCATTGATGTGTCGCAACCGGACTCCGAGTTCGGATGGGGCAATCGGTTCGAGTTTGGCTACAGCCAGGACAACGTCGGCTGGACGGTCGGCGTGCTGGCGAACCTCGATGCGGGCGACACCAAGACCTACGGCGTCGATGTCCGCGACCTGGTCGACGAGGATGGAAACTTCCTTATCGAGGATCCGCAGACGTTCACCGGTTCCGTGGCTGTGATGTTCCAGATCCCGGAGAACCTGCTGCTCGGGTTCGTCGATCCGGACACCAACTCCGCGCCGACCGATGTGAACTCCAACGGCCAGGCCGGCCCGCTGCAGAATCCGACGGACTTCGGCGACCTGGTGGCCTTCGTTCCCAGCTTCAACGCCCTCCAGATCGACCACCGCACCGAGGCGAACGGCGTGGAGTTGATGCGGACGGTGCGACGCGACAACTTCTACTTCCGCCAGACGACGGTGGAGTTCCTCTACGGGCTTCGCTTCCTGCGGGTAGACAACGAGATGCGGGCCCTGGGCGTGGGCGGTCTACTGGCCGACAGCAACTGGGCTTCCGAGGTCGAGAACAAGATGTGGGGCCCGCAGGTGGGCATGCGATGGCAGCGGACGAAGGGCCGCTGGGCGATCCGCACCGAAGGTCGCTTCACCGCCGCCATGAACATCCGCGATGCTTCGCTCGAAGGCACCATGGGCTCCCTGCTCCAGCCCTCCCGAGTGAACAATCCGCTCTACTTCAACCCCACCAGCTTCGCCCAGTACGATTCGGACATCGCCTTCAGTCCGCTCGGCGAGGGACGGCTGGAAGCGGTCTTCAACGTGACCCAGAAGTTCGCCCTCAAGGTGGGCTACACGGGCACCTACGCCTCGAACATGGGCTACGGCAGCAACATGGTGAACTACACCCTGCCTGGCCTGACGCTGCGAAGCCTGGATGACATCGACACCCAGCACTTCTTCGCCAACGGCGTCAACTTCGGGTTTGAGATCAATCGCTAACCCGAAGCCCGGTCCTGATCGCGGTGAAAACAGAAGAGGCACGTCTCCGGTGCAAACTGGAGACGTGCCTCTCGCGTTTCAGGCCACGGCTTCAAAATGGGAACTTGCCTCGACCGTCGCGGAGACTGGATGCTCCGGGCGGGAGGCGGGCGTGGCGGACTAGCTGTTTTCCGCGACGCAGATCTCGCGGAGTTCATCCAGTTCCTCGGTCAGGCGATGACGCAGCGGGCTCTCCAGCCGCAGCCGGTCGATCAGCTGCTCCGCCTTCTCGATGACCTCCACATTGATCTCCCCGCTCTGAAACAACTTGCGAAAACTACGCTGAACCTGATCCTCGGTGAGCACGGCTCATCCCCCAAGAACGAACAGAAAAATTCCAAAACGCCCGAAACCGACCTCGAACGACCGTCGACATTGTGTCCCGTTTTCGCGGGACCCGCAACTCCTGTTTCCTCTGTCCCCGCGGGCCGGATGGCGAAGCTAGACCGCCTGTTCCTGTCTTACTGCGGGTGGTGGAGAGCGGAAATAGCTGGGCTGGATGCGGTACAACTCCTCGGCGGTGGCCGCAGCCGCGGACCGGATCTGCTCATCCGAATGGACGGCCGTGACGAAGAACCGCAGGCGGGCTCCGGTCTCCTCCACCGCTGGGTAGAGGATCGGCAGCACGTTAATGCCCCGCTCGAAGAGCCGTCGGGAGAGCCGCAGGGTGTTGGCCGAGTTGCCGACGACGATGGGGACGACAGGCGTATTCTTGCTCAAGCCCGTGCAGAGACCCTGCTTCTGGGCCTCTTGAAGGAACAGCGTTCCCTGACGGATGCAGCGTCCCGCCCGCTCGGGCTCGGCCTGCAGCAGGCGAAGGGCCGCCAGGGCGGCTGCCGCATTGGACGGGGAGAGCCCCACGCTGTAGACGAATCCCGGCGCCGTGTAGCGGAGATACTCCACCAGCTCCCGGCACCCGGCGATGTAGCCACCGCAGCTGCCGAACGACTTGCTGAGCGTTCCCATCCAGATGTCCACGTCGGCCGGATTGACGCCGTAGAACTCCCCGATTCCCCGACCGGTCGCGCCCATGGTTCCGATCGAATGGGCCTCGTCGACCATCAGCAGGCACTTGTGCTTCTTCTTGACCGCGATGAAGTGCGGCAGCTCGGGGAAGTCCCCGTCCATGCTGTAGACACCCTCGATCACGACCAGGACGCGCCGGTAGTCGTGCCGGAGTTCATTGAGCAGTTGGTCGAGGGCGGCCCAGTCGTTGTGCGGGAAAGGACGCCGCCGAGCCCCCGAGAGGATCGCCCCCTGGATGATGCTGTTGTGCGCCAACGCATCGTGGAGGATCAGGTCCCCCGCCCCGAACAGGTGGCCGATGGTCGATTCGTTGGTGGAGTGTCCCCCCACGAAGGCGATCGCGTCCTCGACGCCGATGAACGCGGCGATGGATCGCTCCAGTTCCGAGTGGATCGTCTTCTGGCCTGCCACGAGGCGACTGGCCGAAACGCTGGTGCCAAATCGCTGCACCGCCTCGCAGGCCGCCTGTGTCACCACCGGATCGCCCGACATGCCCAGGTAGTTGTAGCTGGAGAAGTTGATCAGTTCGCGACCTGCAATCCGCGTCGTGTCGCGGGTGATCCCTTCGTGTTCCTGGAAGTAGGGGTTTGGCAGTCCCGTCGCCTGCAGCAGTTGCTTGTTTCGCTGCAGCTGCGCGTACTCGGACATGAGCGCGAAGTTGTAGTGTTCGGGGGAGATCACGCCGTAGCGGCCGCGGCCGCGTTTGTCGACCGTCCGGGTGCCGAGGTACTTGATGATCGCGTCGGCGACCTCCTGGCAGGTTTCGATCTGGGGCAGCACCTCTTCCGGCAACTGCCCGCCGAACGTCTCCTCCAACGCGTTGATGATCTCCATTCGCTCCAGCGAATCCAGACCCAGTTCCACGATGTTGGTGGACGCGTCAAGCTCCCGGGCACGTTCCTTGGCGACGGCGCGGACCTGCTGGATGACAATCCGCAGCACGCCCTCGTCCTCCGAAGCCGAGGAGGTGCGGGTGCCGGAATCCGGGCCCGTCGCGGTCGGCGTGGGGGCCGGCGCTTCGCCGTCCTCCGAGAGTTCCCACAAGCATCGCCGGGCGGTCACTAGCAGCGCGTTGTCGAGGAAGGCCTGCCGGCAGGCGTGACGCTGGATCTTGCCGCTGGACGTCTTGGGGATCGAGCCGGAGCGGACTAGGATCACGCCGTCGGGCGGCAGTTCGTGTTCGGCCGTCACTTCGCGGCGGATGGCCTGGATGATCTCCTCGGAGTTGTCCTCGCCCGTCCGCTCCACTTCCGCCACGATCACCAGACGCTCGCGGCCTTCGATGTCGACGGCGAAAGCCGCTGTCGCGCCGCTGCGCACCCGTCGATCGGCTCGCTCCGCCGTCATCTCAATGTCCTGCGGATAGCGGTTCACGCCGCGGACGATGATCAGGTCCTTGATGCGCCCGGTGACGAAAAGCTCTCCCTCGTGGAAGAACCCGAGGTCGCCGCTGCGAAGATACCGAGTGCTGCTGTCGCCGGCCACTTCGGCCTGGAACGTCGTCCGGGACTCCTCCGGCTTGTTCCAGTATCCCTGGCCCACGCTGGCACTGTGCAGCCAGATCTCGCCCACCTTGCCCTCGGGCTGCGGCACGCAGGTATCCGGGTTGACGATCTGGATCTTCTCGCCCGTCAGGACCCGGCCGCAGCCGACAACGTAACGGCCTCGGTCGCCGTCCGGCGCTGCCGCTACCACTCGCCCCTCGTCCAACGCCGTTCCGTCCAGGCAACGGACCACGGGACTCTTCCGCCGCGAGCCGCCGGTGGCGATCAACGTCGTTTCGGCCATCCCGTAGCACGGATAGAACGCCTCTCGCCGGAATCCGTACGCGGAGAAACGTCGGTAGAACCGCTCCAGCGTCTCCCGGCGAACCGGTTCCGCCCCATTGAAGGCTAGGCTCCATGAACTCAGGTCGAGATCCTCCAACTGGTGGTCCTCGATCTTGTTCGTGCAGAGGTCGTAGGCGAAGTTCGGGCCGCCCGAGGTGGTGACGCGGTACTTCGATACGGCCTTCAGCCAGCGTACTGGCTTTTGCAGGAACAGCATGGGAGACATGAGATAGGCGGGACAGCCGCAGAAAAGCGGGTTCAGCACGCCTCCCACCAAGCCCATGTCGTGGTAGGTGGGGAGCCAGGAGAGTCCGACCGAGTCGCGTCCGACCTCGAAGGCGGTAGTGATCAGGAAGCAGTTGTGCATGACGTTGGCGTGCGTCAGCATGACCCCCTTGGGAATCCCCGTGGATCCCGAGGTGTATTGCAGGATGGCCAGATCCCGCGGCGCGGGAGTGTGGGGCCGCCACTGATCGGCGTCGCCCTCCGCCACCTGGTCGGTAGAGAGCCACGCCAGCCCGTGCAGTTCGGAGTCGCCTTCCAGCACTGACTCCATGCGGGATTCGACATCGGAGTGCGTCAAGGCGATGGCGGCGCCCGCGTCGGAGCAGATCGACTCGATCCGCTTCATGTTGCGATTACGTCGCGGCGGATAGGCCGGTACGGCCACCACGCCGGCGTAGAGACAGCCGAAAAGGCCGGCCAAGAAGTCCAAGCCAGGAGGATACAGAAGCAGTGCCCGCTCGCCCGCCAGCCCCAGGGCCTGCAGCCGTACGGCAATGGCCCGGGCACGCGCGTCCAGTTCCGCGTAGGTCCAGGAAACCTCGGTCTGTTCACCATCCGCCAGGAAGGCGTACGCCATCTGGTTGGGCGTCGATTCCGCCCAATAGCGAAGACGTTCCACCAGGTCGGTCGTCGGAGGCCGGAAGGGGCCTAGCTGCGTCTCGAGGCTCACCGTCGCTCTCTTTCCAACTCGTCGTCACGAAGGATTCTTCAGCCAGCACGCATCCTTGGTCTGGTCGAGCGGTCCGCATTCCGCCGCCGCTCGCTCGCAGTGGTTGCTGCCGACCGAACCGAACGGACGCCGCATCGAACCCAAACTGCCCTTCGTCAGTCCGGGGGCCGGTGCATCCCGGGACCGAGTCAGGTCCTCCTCCCGAAGTCGCCTGCTCCCAAAACGGGCAGGGCTCCACCGGGACGAGGCCGCTCCGCGGCAGCTCGTTCATGGTGACTTATCGGAAGGCTACCAATCCCAGAGTGCTCCAAAATGCCCCGTCAGCCTAACATGTCAAGGCTTGATGATCAAACGGGCTGTGACGAGCCCTGGGGATGGCGAAGCGCTGCGGCCTGCAGAATCGTTGGCGAACTCGGTGACATGGCCGGTCAAGAAAAATGGCGGAAGTGCATGGGAATCGAACCCACCAACCCCATGTTGCCATGAGGCCCACCGGTTTTGAAGACCGGGGGGTGCACCAGCACACCAAGCACTTCCACGACCTCAGTTTAGCAGATGAATGGCCGCGGCGCTGGCGGGATTCCGGAACGCAGACGGCGGCGCGACGCGGGCACCCTGTCCTAAAAAGCCGGGGACGCGTCGGCAAGCGGCGCCGCTTCGACCGGCTGACTCGCCCGACTGACGCCAGCGGTATCTACGACGCTGTGAAACCCCGGGCGGGAAAAATCCGCCGCAGGACCTGCCAGCAGGCGAGCCTCTCCGACTGTGGGCTTTGCCAGCGACTGTGGGGGCGTTGCCAGCGACAAGGAGGGAGACCACGACGAACCGCGGGACGAGCGTCAGGCCCAATCCATGCCCGTGAAACGTCGGATCCGCGCTCGAAAGTCACCGAGCAGGCCGCCGATCACATCCCAGCCCTCGGGCCTCCGCAGTTCGATGTCTCCCTGTTCGTTGACGCGAACCACACTGTGCTCCCGCACGCCGGCAGCTTTCAGGTCGAGGTCCAACGAATCGTCTTCTTGAAGCAGACGCTCCAGCGTGTGCCCCGTCATCTCCACGAACTTCATGTGCGTCTCCGCCCCCGCGGGCATCTGGTATCAAAAAGCCGGACGCAATCTAGCATAAGCGCCGGAGCAGGGCAAAGAAACATGGCTCGCTCAGCCAGAGGCCCGGGGGACGCAGCCGGCGGCGCGGGGTACGCAGCTAGTGGCACGGCGTACCGGGAACGACGGTGGGGATCACCCGGAGCGGGGACGAATCCCGGAGCCCGCGCGCCCAGGATGGGAGTGCGGGCAGATACACATCCGCGATGCGGGCCGCGTCCAGGCTCGAGCTCAGTTCGAGACGTCGCCGGCGATTTCCGGTTCCTCTGGGTGCTCCTCTGCGGACGTTCTTCCGCGCCGCTTGTCGCGGATCGTTGGTGGCTGGCTAGCTTCCTCGACCGTTTCGGCGGGGAGCACTCGCCCCACGGCCAGGGCCAGTTGCCGGATCGTCTCCACGGGCAGTTCCTCGGCCCTCGTTTCCGGCCCCATCTCCAGCTCCCGCATGATCTGGTCCACCTGCGGCTTCTCGAGATCCTTGAAAGAACTCAGCAGCGACCCACGCAGGAACTTGCGCCGATGGAGGAACAGGTGCCTGACGAAGAAGTGAAACCAGTGGAGGTTGCCGAGGCTCGCCCGGCTCTCGGGTTGCAGTTCAGCGTGCAGGATCGCGGAATAGACCTTCGGACGCGGCCAGAACACGCTGGGCGCCATCTCGCGCACGATCTCCGCCCGGTACTGGCTTTGCACCCAGACGCTGAGGCTGCTGTAGTCCTTGGTTCGAGGCGGAGCCACGATGCGTTCCGCCAGTTCCTTCTGGATCGTGACGGTCATGGAGGCAGGTGGCGTGTCGCAGAGGATGAGGTTCGAGATGATGGGCGTGGCCACGCTGTAGGGGAGGTTGGCGACCAGTTTCAGACGCGAACCGGGAATCGCCGACAGGTGCTCGCGGAGGGTCGCCAGCACCGTCGGATGCAGGATGTTTTTGTTGTAGAGGGCGTCCTGCTGGAGCAGGGTGATTCGCGCGTCCGGCGCGAACTGCTCCAGGGCCATCTGCGCCAGGTAGGGATCCAGTTCCACGGTGACTACATGGCCGGCAAACTCGGCCAGTCGCACGGTCAGCGAACCGGTGCCGGTGCCGACCTCCAGCACCACATCGTTGGCGTGGATATCGGCCGTCCGCGCGATCATGTCCAGAAGGTTCAGGTCGATGAGGAAGTTTTGGCCATGGCGGGATTGGGGGCCGAAACCGACCTCGCGGAATCGTCGCTGCAGGAAGGTGAGAGTCTGCTTCTTCGAGGACATCGGCAGCGGGTTTCCTGGGTAAGAGGTTGAGTCAAGCCAGTCGATTCGCATGACTGGGAACGCGTGCGTGACCTGTCCGCAGGCGAGCCATCGGCGGAGCCTCGCAAGGTTCCTGGGGCCGCGGGTGGCTTGGCGAGCCGACGGGGCGGGCCGCGAAGCGTCCGGGCAAAGGTCCGCCGGTGGAGCTTCAGTCGGGCACGGCTGGGGCGTCGCCCGTCAGTTGTCGCTGCACGTACTTCGCGAGCAGGTCGGTCTCGAGGTTGACGCGGTCTCCGCACTGCTTGGCGCCCAAGGTGGTGGCCGCGAGCGTGTGCGGGATCAACGCCACACTGAATGCGTCCTCGACGACATCGACCAGGGTCAGGCTGACTCCGTCCACCGCGATGGAACCTTTGCTGGCGAGCTGCTTCGCGAGCCCCCGGGGAACGGAGAAGCGAAACGTTGCCCACTCGTTTTCGTCGATTCGCTCCAAGACCTCGCCAACGGCGTCAACGTGTCCCGTCACGAAGTGGCCACCCAGTCGCTGGCCCACCTGCAGCGAACGCTCCAAGTTCACCGGCGCGCCGATCGCGACGGCCTCGTCAGATAGCTGTCCGTGCGTGGTGCGGGCCAGTGTCTCCGGGCCCAGGTCGAACTCCAGGCTTCCCGCGCCCATCGCGACCACGGTGAGGCAGCAGCCGCTGACGCAGATGCTGTCCCCGATCTGGGCGTCCGCCCGGGTGGCGCAAGCGGAGACCACGAGGCGGATGCCCGGTGGTCGCGCGTGCACGGCGAGCACGCGTCCGACCTCTTCTACGAGTCCAGCAAACACACCAGCCTCCCGGTCATCAGTCATCCGATCCCGCGGAATTCGACGGACGCAGAACTCGACAGACATATGACAGCACAGTCACAGCACACGACGGATACAGAACTCGACGGATACAGAACTCGACGGATACATCGGCGAATGATTCGCTGGGCAGGGCCGGACCTGCGTCGGCTGGCGCCCTCGGTTGTCCCGATGGCCCCGCCGTCGATCCCATAGCCCCGCCGTCGACTCGAAGGATTGTGGGCTCGCGGTGCGGTTTTCGCAACCGCTGCTGTGGCGTCACCTAGAAAAAGCGATCCCGATCGGTCAGAATACGCCCGTCGTTGTGGTGTCCGCGAGGACGCGTCGGTTCTGCGGGCGAGTGGCCGAAATGGGCCGGCCCGAGGAACGGGCTGGCCGCGTCGACTTGCTCAGGCAAGGGACCAGCCGGCGGCGCCATTCGTCTTTTCATTTCCACGGATCTCTTTGGTTGGGTGGCATTAATCGCATGAGTACCATTGTCAGCGTGCACGGTCGGCAGATTCTGGACAGTCGTGGCAATCCTACGGTCGAGGTGGATGTCGTCCTCGCAGACGGCTCGCTGGGACGTGCCGCCGTGCCGAGCGGAGCCAGCACGGGGGCTCACGAAGCCTGGGAACTGCGTGATGGCGACGCCAAGCGTTTTCTGGGCAAAGGCGTGGAGAAGGCCGTCGAAAACATCAACACGCAGATCGCCGACGCACTCGAAGGCGAAGAAGCGATCGACCAGGCGGGAGTCGACCACCTGCTGTGTGAGCTGGACGGCACGCCCAACAAGAAGAATCTGGGCGCGAACGCCATCCTGGGCGTTTCGATGGCCGTCGCCAAGGCTGCGGCCAAGTTCACCGATCAGCCGCTGTACCGCTACCTGGGCGGCGTGGGCGCCCGAATCCTGCCGGCTCCCATGATGAATATCGTCAACGGCGGTCAGCACGCCGACAACTCCGTGGACGTCCAGGAGTTCATGGTGATGCCCCTGGGCTTTGACTCGTTCTCGGAGGCCCTCCGCTGCGGTGTGGAAATCTTCCACCATCTCAAGAAGGTGCTGCACTCCAAGAAGCTGGCCACGTCGGTTGGCGACGAGGGCGGTTTCGCTCCCGACCTCGGCAGCAATGTCGAGGCGCTCGACCTGATCCTGGAAGCCATCGAGAAGGCCGGGTACAAGCCGGGAGAGCAGGTACGCATCGCCTTGGATGTCGCGGCCACGGAGTTCTACGACTCCAAGACGGGCAAGTACACCATCGACGGCAAGCAGCTGGATTCGGCCGGCATGGTCGACTTCCTCGCCAACTGGGTGGACAAGTATCCGATCTGCTCGATTGAAGATGGCTGCAGCGAGGACGACTGGGCCGGCTGGAAGATGCTCACCGATCGCCTCGGCAGCAAGGTGCAGTTGGTCGGCGACGACCTGTTCGTGACCAACACCGAACGGCTCGCCCGCGGCATCCGCGAGGGCATTGCCAACAGCATCCTGATCAAGGTCAACCAGATCGGTACCGTGACCGAGACGATCAACGCCATCCATCTGGCCCACCGCCACGGTTACAGCAGCATCTCCAGCCACCGCAGCGGGGAGACGGAGGATTCCACGATCGCGGATCTCGCGGTGGCCCTCGGAACCGGCCAGATCAAGACCGGTTCGGCGTCACGCACGGACCGCATGGCGAAGTACAACCAGCTGCTGCGAATTGAAGAGGCACTGGGGGATCTGGCGCTGTACGGGGGACCGTTGTTCCCGAAGAAGTAACGCCCGGTCGTTAAGCCCCGAGCTGCTCGGGGCTTAACGACGAGTTCGCTTTCCTTCTTGCGATCGCCGCAGATCCGGATCCGCGAAGGGTAGCTCGATGAATTCAGACTCCTCGCCACCCACGCCGCAGGCGGCCTCGTCGGAGCCGCGGCCTTCGATCACGGAATCGCCGTGGTTCTGGGCCTACGTTTTCGCCACGGGCGGCGTCGTGGCGCTCCTGCTGGGAACTTCGAAGTACGAAGACCGCCAGGAGCAGATCGAACGCCAGTACCTGGCGAGGCAGCGGGCAGGGCAGGTGGTGGCGCGGCAGGACCAGCCGCTCGAACGCCCCGATGGCGGCGGGAAAATCATTCCGATCTGGCCGCTCGCACTGCTGATGACGCTGATCCTCTGCGTCGCTTGGATGGTCTTCTGGTATCAACGGCGACACCTGCGAGGCTCGATCGCCCAGGGATCCACCGGGGCTTCCTTCTCCAGGGGAAACCAACCGGAGTAGCCTGGCGGCGGATCGGCGATTCAGCTGGCCGCTTCTGCCGCCCGTTCAGCAGGGATTTCGTCTTGGGGACGGGAGGTGCGGTGATGGTTGTGATCGGTCAGGCCGGCCTGATGGCGGTGGCGGTCCTGGGCGTGGTCCTCGTGGCGGTCGCCGCCATGGCCTGGGTGGGAACGCAGACGCGAGCGGCGGTGATTGCCATGGCCGTGGGAGCCGCGATCGCCGTGGGAGCGTTGGGAACGGACTATCTCTGGGTGACGCCCGCGGAAGAAGTCGAGGTGACCCTGCACGCTCTGGCCGATACCCTGGAGCAGAACGATCCCGAGCGAGTGGCGGAGTTCCTTGCCGACTCGAATGAGTCGCTGCGCAGCGAGGTGCGGGGGAGGTTGCAGTCGGTTCGCGTCGAGTCGATCTCGATCAAGTCGAACTTGCGCGTGAACGTCGGAGTGGGGCGACCGCCGAAGACGGCGGAGACGCAGTTCAATGCGGTAGCGGTGGTGCGGGATCGTCGTGGAGCCGGCGAGAGCTACACCGTGCCACGGTTCTTCGTGGTGCAGTGGGTGCGCGAGGACAACGGCTGGCGGGTGGCGAGTTACACGATGCAGGAGCCGATTGGAGGGCGCCGGCCGGCGTTTCCCTGACGCGGATTCCGGCCCGATGGCTCCGATTATGTCTTCGTCAGCGGGCCGGTTTGGCGACTTGCAGCGGCCAGTTGGCCATGGTGTCGAGCATGGGACGTTTGGTCAGGTCGTACTGCAACGGCGTGACCGTCACATAGCCCTGTCGGAGTGCGGTGAGGTCGGTTTCGTGGCCTTCACTGGCGGGCGGCGGATCGCCGGTGGCCCAGTAGTAGTAACGACCTTTCGGATCCTGCCGCTTGATGTAGTGTTCGCCGTAGCGGGCCACGCCCATGGGGACTACGCGGACGCCCTGCGGGGACCGCATCGCCGCGGTCGGGAAGTTGATGTTGTACAGCTGCTGTCCGGAGTCGGGGCGAGCAAGGATCTGCTCGATGAGCTGCCGGGCCATGATGGCCGCCGTCTCGAAGTCCGCGTGTTCGTCATATTCGAGCGAAACCGCGACGCTGGTGATCCCGAAGAAGGCTCCCTCCAGCGCCGCCGCCACCGTGCCCGAATAGAGCACGTTGATGCCGGCATTCAGGCCGCCGTTGATGCCGCTGACGATGAGGTCCGGGCGGCGGGCACAGAACTCGAAGACCCCAATCTTCACGCAGTCCGCCGGACTGCCTTCCACGGCCCAGCCTCGGTGCTGATCGCCGCTGAAGACCTCCTTGGCTATCAGGGGACGCAGGAAGGTGATGGAGTGGCCGACGCCGCTCTGTTCGGTGGCCGGAGCGACGACGCAGACGTCGCCCATCTTCCGCAACTCCCGCTCCATGGCCGCGAGGCCAGGGGCGTAGATGCCGTC
>CAZUJM010000037.1:15961-31326 GCA_964620405.1 uncultured Pirellulaceae bacterium
CAGGATCTGCACGCGGAACTTCCTTGGGTGCGGTTCATCGGGACAGCCAGAATGCCGACCGGCGGGCCGGCTTCTTGGTGAAAGACTTCCGGGGCCGGCCCGGCTTGAAGGCGATCCATGGCTTGGGAGAGTTCGAAGTGTGAGCCCGAGTTATACGCCAGCGGGCTTCGGGTTCAAAGGTGGAGTGGACGGAACCTGCCAGGCGTGGAGCCTGCCAAGCTATCGAGGGCGGGAGCGTGTTGGTGGTGGGAACCGGTTGTGCCGTGGCGGGAGCGATTCTCCTGGACGCGAGGCGACGGTACGGTGGTTGGCAACCTGCGCGAGGTCCTCTTATAATCCGTGGTTTCCCTGAATCGCCCATCGATCGATCGGAGAGAGCCCGCGGCGGGGACGAGCCCCAGGATCGGACCGCGCGGGAGTCCCCGGCAGGCCCAACGCGAAGGATTGTCCATGTCGCAAAAGTCCACTGCCTCCGACGTTGCGAAGTCCCGCTTGGCCGACGAACGCATTCTGGTACTGGACTTCGGGTCACAGTACGCCCAACTGATCGCCCGTCGCGTGCGAGAGCAGCATGTATACTGCGAAATCGTGCGCCATGACATCCGCGTCGAGCGCATCCGCGAACATGCGCCCAAGGGCATCATCCTGTCGGGTGGACCTTCCAGCGTCTATGCCGCCGACGCGCCCCGTTGTGATCCGCGGCTGTTCGAACTGGATATCCCCATTCTCGGCATCTGCTACGGAATGCAGTTGGCGTGCGATGCGCTCGGGGGTGAAGTCCGCAGCGCGCCGTCGCGTGAGTACGGACGCACCTCCATCGAGATCACCTCGGACGATCCGCTGTTCGCCCAGGTGTCCCGGGCCACGGAGGTCTGGATGAGCCATGGCGATCAGGTGAGCCAGGTGGCCAGTGACTTCGTGCCGCTGGCACGCACCGACACTTGTCCCATCGCCGCCGTGCGGCACCGCCATCGACAGGTGTTCGGGCTGCAGTTCCACCCGGAAGTGACGCACACGCCCGAGGGCAAGACGGTCCTGCGGAACTTCCTGATGGACATCTGCGGCTGCCACGGCACCTGGAAGCTCGGGGATTTCGCGCGGGAGGCTGAGGAGTCGATTCGTCAGCGGGTCGGGGCCCGGCGGGTGATCTGCGGGCTTTCGGGCGGTGTCGATTCCGCCGTCACCGCGGCGCTGCTCTACCGGGCCATTGGCAGCCAGTTGTCTTGCATCCTGGTCGACAACGGGCTGCTGCGTCGCAACGAGGCGCAGGCCGTGATCGACGAGTTCACGAACCACTTTCACGCGGACCTACGCGTCGTGGATGCGGAATCGCTGTTCCTGGAACGCTTGGCGGGAGTGGAGGATCCCCAGGAAAAGCGTCGTCGTATCGGACACGCCTTCATCGACTGTTTTCGGGAGGAAGCCAAGCGAATCGAGGACGCTCACTTCTTGGCCCAAGGAACCCTCTATCCCGATGTGATTGAAAGCGGCGCGGCCGTCGATGGACCGGCAGCGACCATCAAGACACACCACAATGTCGGTGGGCTTCCCGAGGACTTGGGCTTCGAGTTGATCGAGCCGCTTCGTGACCTCTTCAAGGACGAAGTTCGACAACTGGGTAAGGAACTGGGGCTCCCTGACGAACTGATCTGGCGGCACCCCTTCCCGGGGCCTGGGCTGGCGGTAAGATGCCTGGGAGCGATCACCAAGAGTCGCCTCGAGGTGCTCCGGCATGCCGATGAAATCGTCGTGCAGGAGATCAAGAAGGCGGGCCTCTACCAGAAGACGGCCCAGGCCTTCGCCGTGCTCCTGCCGGTGCAGAGCGTGGGCGTCATGGGAGACGCCAGGACCTACGAAAACGCCGCCGTGATTCGCTGCGTCGACTCCGACGACTTCATGACGGCCGACTGGTCCCGCCTGCCCTACGACCTGCTGGCCAGGATCTCCACACGCGTCATCAACGAAGTGAAGGGTGTCAACCGCGTCGCCTACGACATCAGTTCCAAGCCGCCCGCCACGATCGAGTGGGAGTAGCCCGCCCCGATGCTGGGCAGAGATGCTGGTGAGCTGCCCAGCGTCAGTCCCGGGATCGTTGGTCAGCTCTGGGAATCGACAGAGGACGCGGGGCAACGATTCCCGAAGAACAGACTTCGGGACGGACGCCATCCCGGACGATGGCTGACGCTCCTATCCTCGCCACGGGGAGGAACGGCCGCTCGTCCTCAGGAAACAAAAAAAGGCGTACGGCCGTGGGGAACGACCGTACGCCGGTGGGCTGGAACCTGAAGTCATCCGCGGAGGCGGGGCGAGCCGAGGCGGGAGTAGGGGCTCGAACGCGGCGGACTCCAGGCTGGCAAGAACGGGTTGGCGGGGTTGTACCGGTAGCATCGACGCGGCTCCGGGCCCCCGTCGAGACTTTCCGGCAGGCCCGGCACGGCAGGCACAACGCGAAGGGTCGGACTAACCGTTACAAGTTGACGCCGTGGCACGGATGCCGCCACAGCGCCCCCCGACAGTCGCCAATTCACTGCGTTCATCCGCGAGCAGAACACTCGAATTCCGCTACAAGTCGCGACCGCACTACTGACTAATACGCCCTGGAACGGGCGGCCACCGATTCGACGAGGGATCAAAGCATGGGCGAGAAGTACATCTACACGATTCATAACCTCACCAAGAAACACGGCACGCGGGCCGTGCTGTCGGAGATCTGGCTCTCTTTCTACCCCGGCGCGAAAATCGGCGTCCTGGGTAGGAACGGTGCCGGAAAAAGCACGCTGCTTCGAATCATGGCCGGCACCGACATCGACTTCGAAGGCGAGGCCAAACTGGCCGACGGTTTTCGGGCCGGATACTTGTCGCAGGAGCCCCGGCTGGACGAGTCGCTGGACGTCGAAGCCAACGTCCAGCAGGCGGTTGCTGGCAAACGCAAGCTGCTGGAACGCTACTATGCCATCAACGAAAAGCTGGCGGAGCCGATGGAGCCGGAGGCAATGGAGAAGTTGTGCGACGAACTGGCCCGCGTGCAGGACCAGATCGACGCCCAAAACCTCTGGGATCTGGACCGGCAGGTAGAAGTGGCCATGAGCGCCATGAACCTGCCGCCGGGCGATGCCCAGGTCGGCCAGCTTTCCGGTGGCGAACGCCGCCGAGTGGCGCTCTGCAAGATCCTGCTGGAGCAGCCGGACCTGCTGCTGCTGGACGAACCGACGAACCATCTGGATGCGGAATCCGTGGCGTGGCTCGAACGGCACCTGGCAGAGTATCCGGGCACCGTGGTGGCCGTGACCCACGACCGCTACTTCCTCGACAACGTCGCCGGCTGGATCTTGGAACTCGACCGCGGTCGCGGAATCCCCTGGGAAGGCAACTACTCGTCCTGGCTCGAACAGAAGCAGGCACGCTTGGTCCAGGAAGAGAAGTCGGCGGAAGCACGCCGGAAGTCGCTGGAACGCGAACTGGAGTGGGTCCGCATGGCTCCCCGCGCCCGGCAGGCAAAGAACAAAGCCCGTCTGAAGGCCTACGAGGCAATGTCGAGCGAGCAGTTCGAGGAGCGTCCGGACGAATTGGAGATCCAGATTCCGCCGGGCAAGCCGCTGGGCGATCTGGTGATCGAGGCCGAGGGCATCAAGAAGTCGTTCGGCGATCGACTGTTGATTGACAATCTGACGTTCCGCTTGCCTCCCGGCGGAATCGTCGGGGTCATTGGTCCCAACGGCGCGGGCAAAACGACGCTCTTCCGTATGCTCACCGGCCAGGAGACGCCCGATGTTGGCAAGCTGCGGATCGGTGAAACG
This sequence comes from uncultured Pirellulaceae bacterium, assembly GCA_964620405.1. GTDB lineage: Bacteria > Planctomycetota > Planctomycetia > Pirellulales > Pirellulaceae > CAZUJM01. The sequence continues at coordinate 19,759 of CAZUJM010000037.1, forward strand.
GTCCAGCTGGGATACGTCGACCAGTCCCGAGACTCCCTCGATCCCCAGAAGACGATCTACCAGGAGATTTCCGGAGGCCATGACACGCTGGAGATGGGCGGAAGAAAGGTCAACGCGCGAGCCTATGTGGCTCGCTTCAACTTCAAGGGCCCCGACCAGGAAAAGAAGGTGGGGGATCTCTCCGGAGGTGAACGCAACCGCGTGCATCTCGCGAAACTGCTCCGCACCGGCTGTAACTGCCTGCTGCTGGACGAACCCACCAACGACTTGGATGTCGACACGCTGCGAGCCCTGGAAGAGGCCATCCTGAACTTCGCCGGCTGCGTCGTGGTGATCTCGCACGATCGCTGGTTTCTGGATCGGATCGCCACGCACATCCTTGCCTTCGAGGGAGATGCGTACGTTCACTGGTGCGAGGGCAATTTCCAGGCCTACGAGCAGCAGCGGATGGAAAGGTTGGGGAAGGATGCCAGTGAACCAAAACGCTTTCGCTACAAACGCTTGCACGCCTAGCGACACGCCGGCGAGATTTCGGACGCGATTTCAGGCGGTTGCGGCGGTAGCACTGCCGCTGGTCCGCGGAATCGGTCGGCCGCACGCCGACGACTTGGGTCGGGGCGTCTTGACCCTTGAACGGCCTTCGGTTACTTAATCGAGCCTAGTGGCCACCAGCACGCCAGAAAATGTAAGCGGCTGGTCGGCTGCATGGGCATTACCAGAGCTTTGGGTCTGTATGAGAGGTTGAGTTCATGACCATTGTTCGAGTTGGTTCTACGGGCAAGTATGCGGACGGATGGGAAAACGCTTTTTCAGGAAAGAAGGCTGCCAAGAGCGGGTCGGCCGCCGCTCCGAAAAAGGCAACCAAGGCTGCTCCCGCGAAGGCCGCCAAGAAGTCCGCCAAGAAAACCGTGACGGCCAAGGCCGCGCCGAAGAAGGCCGCCAAGAAGTCGTCCGTCAAGAAAGCGTCGGCCAAGAAAACGACCAAGAAGTCGTCCAAGCGTTAACGACGCACTGCCAGCTATCGGCCTCCCCGCCGGAACTTGGGCGAACAGTCGCGGTAGTCCGGTTGGTACTCGCCAGGCCGTCACGGGCCCAGCGATGATTTGACTGGCCGTTTTCGTCTGGCTGCGAGTGGTTCAGGACAAACGACCTGAAGGCGTCTGTCTCCCGCTCCCGCCATGGCGTTGGCCGCTTCGGGGAACGCCTGCGCGAAGGGGTCCGCGGGCAAAGCGAAGGCGCTTCGCTGGTTCTGGGGCGACCGCAGACGCTGTTGAACGCAGTCCCTGTTGATCAAGGAACCACGGATGAAGATCCATTTGCGCTACTGCGCCGTTTGAAACTACCAACCTCGTGCCGTCAGTTTGGCGGACCGACTGCTGGATGCCCTGCAGGGCAAGGTGACCTCCCTCGAACTTGAGCCTAGCAGGGGAGGTTGTTTTGAGTTGACTGTGGATGGGAAGCTGGTCTTCTCCAAGCTGCAGGCCGGTCGGTTTCCGACCGAGACCGAAGTGATGGGGCTCCTGGGCGGATAGTCCCAAATAGTTTCTGCCGGCGGACACCGCGGTTATCGCGCCGGGTTCCTTTTGCGGCCGGGAGTTGTCGGATGTGAACTCGGCTGCCTCGGGCGTTGCCGAGTCTTTTCCGGGCGGCTTGGGTCTGCGGCGCGTCTTGACCCGTGAACGGTGGGGCTCTGCGCCTTTTCTGGGAAGACCGGAGGCTGCGTTTCCGGTTTGGGCCGTCTAAAATGGGGGGACCTCCTTCCGTCCCACCGCGGCTCCCTGCCGAGAGGTCCCACCGTGTCACCCCGCCCGACCGCGCATCGAACTGATTGGTTCGCCTCCGTCTGGTCTCTTCTGGTTTTCCTCATGGCGGGCATTCCGCCCGTTGCGGCCTCGGCAGCAACTCCCCCAGTGGACTACCAACGCGAAGTGGCACCGATTCTGGCGGAGCACTGCCTGCGGTGCCACGGAGTCGACGAGAACGATCGTCAGGGGGGACTTCGGCTCGATTCGCTGGAGTCGATGTTGCGGGGCGGCGATTCAGGTGGACCGGCGGTCGTCCCCGGAAACGCGACGCAAGGGGAACTGCTCGCGCGGATCCGATCCTCGGACGATGACCTCGTGATGCCGCCGCCCGCGGAGAACAAGCGTTTGTCGGCGGAGCAGATTGCCATCCTGGAACGCTGGGTGGAGCAGGGAGCCAAGGTGACCACGCACTGGGCCTTTGTCCCGCCTCAGAAGAGTGTTCCTCCCGCCGACGGGCCGGCGCACCCGGTCGACGCCTGGGTTTCCGCGAAGCTGCGAGCTCAGGGGCTCCCCAGTGCTCCATCCGCTGCGCCGCACACGCTCTGTCGCCGCCTGTACCTGGACCTCATCGGCCTGCCTCCCACGCCCGCGGAACTGGCGGACTTCGAACGGGAAGGATGGGAAGCCACGGTGGAGAAACTGCTTGCCAGTGAGCGATTCGGCGAACGGTGGGCCCGACTGTGGCTCGATGCTGCCCGTTATTCCGACACCAACGGCTACGAGAAAGATCTTCGCCGCGACCAGTGGGCGTGGCGCGACTGGGTCGTCCGCGCGCTGAATCGCGACCTGCCGTACAACGATTTCATCATCGAGCAGATCGCCGGCGACCTGTTGCCGAATGCCTCCCAGGACCAACTGGTCGCGACCGGCTTTTTACGCAACAGCATGTTGAACGAGGAAGGCGCGATCGTGCCCGAGCAGTTCCGCATGGTGGAAATGTTCGATCGCATGGACTGCGTCGGCAAGTCGGTGCTCGGATTGACCACCCAATGCGCCCAGTGTCATTCGCACAAGTACGATCCCCTGACGCATCAGGAATACTATGGCCTGTTCGCATTCCTCAACAATTCCTACGAGGCCCAGTCGCACGTCTACGACGAAGCGCAGCAGGCGGCCAGGACGCGGGTCGAGGCGACGATTCAATCGTTGGAGGAGCAGTTGCGACAGCAGCGTCCCGAGTGGCGCAGTGAGTTGAATCGCTGGGTGTCCCAGGTTCAGCAGACGCAGGCCTCGTGGACGCCGCTGAAGGCCATGGAACTGGACAGCGAAGGCGGCGGATGTCATCCGGTGCAGTTGTCCGACCTGTCCGTGTTGAGCCTGGGGCATACAAGCGGCAACATCTTCCTGGTGGCGGAGCCGGAGTTGCGCGGAGTCACGGGGATTCGCCTGGAAGTACTGACGCACGGCGACCTGCCATTCGGCGGGCCGGGACGCAATCGAGCGACCGGAGGCTGGCAGGCGAACGAACTGGAGGTCTCCGTCCAACGCCCCGGGGCGAAGGATTGGGAACGCTTGAAGCTGGTGAATGCCACGGCGGACTACGGTCAGCCGGAGTCTCGTCAGGCGGACGGAAAGACGGCGAGCGGCCCCGTGGCCTTCTTGGTCGACGGCGTGGCGGAGACGATGTGGCAGGCCGATCGGGGACGCGGACGCCGCAACCAGCCCTCCGTCGCGGCGGCCCAGTTCGAGGCCCCGTTGGAACTCCCGGCGGGCACGAAGATGAAGATCGTCCTGCGCATGGGAGACATGGTGGGCTGCTGTCGCTTCAGCCTGACCACGAGCGTCCAGCCGCAGATACCGGCCGTGGATTATGCCGCTTTGCAGGCAATGGAGGTTGCAGGCGACCAGCGGAGCGACGCGGAGAACGCGGCCCTCTTCGCGGCCTGGCGACGATCGCAGGCCGACCTCCAGTCGTGGACGGATCGCGTGGAGGCGTCATGGCAGGAGTATCCTGAGGCGATGACGTCGGTGCTGCACCTGGCCGAGCGAACGGCGACGCATGCTCGTGAGACACACCGGCTCGATCGTGGCGAGTGGGATCGCCCCCAGGAACTGGTCTCGCGGCAGACGCCGGCGGCTCTGCATCCCTGGGAAGACGGCCAGCCCCGCGATCGGCTGGCCTTCGCGCGCTGGCTGGTGAGTCCTCGCTCGCCCCTCGCGGCCCGTGTGGCCGTGAATCGACTATGGCAGGCGCTGTTCGGGGAGGGGCTGGTCGAGACCTCCGAGGATTTCGGGACCAGGGCTCCCGTGCCGGAGCACCTCGAACTGCTCGACTGGCTCGCCGTGGACATGATGGAACACGGTTGGAGCCAGAAGCATGTGATCCGCACGATCGTGACCAGTGCGACCTACCAGCGGTCGTCGAACTTCACGCCGGAGTCGATGGAGTTGGACCCGCGGAACCGCTGGTTGACGCGTGGACCTCGGTTCCGTGCGGACGCGGAAGTGATTCGCGACCTGGCGTTGAGCGTCTCTGGACTGTTGACCCATCGCCTCGGCGGGCCTCCCGTGATTCCCCCCGTGCCCCAGAACGTGCTGGACTACAACTACGTCTATCCCAGCTACTGGACGCCGGCGCAGGGAGCCGACCGGTATCGTCGCACGCTCTACGGTTTCCGCAAGCGATCGATGCCCGACCCGGTGATGTCGAACTTCGACGCGCCCAACGGCGATACGGCCTGCGTGCGGCGGGTGCGGTCGAATACACCGCTGGCGGCGTTGACTTCGTTGAATGAGCCGATCTTTTTTGAGGCGGCCCAGGCGTTGGCGCTGCGCGTGCTGCGGGAGGGCGGGGCAAGCGACGATGAACGGGCCGCCTACGCGTTCCGTTTGTGCACCTCGCGAACTCCCACGGAGGCAGAAAGCCGGGAGCTTCTCGCGCTGCTGCAATCACGGCGCGCGCGGATCGCGGATGGCTGGTTGAATGTGCGAGCGATCACCACGGGGGATGCGTCGCGGCTGCCGGAGCTGCCGTCCGGCTCGACGCCGCAGGACGCGGCCGCCTGGACCCTGGTTGCCCGCGTGCTGCTGAATCTCGACGAAACCCTCACCAAAAACTAAGCGGGATCACGACGATGAACGACGGTAAATTCCTGTCCGACGCGGCCCATCGCCTCGCCTGTCGACGCTGGTTCCTGGGGGAATGCGGAATCGGATTGGCGGGCATGGCGCTGCAGTCTTGGTGGCAACGGGAAGCGGTGGCCGCTGAGTCGCCCGCTGGGGCGTCTGTCAATCCGCTGGCGCCTCGCAGTCCGCATTTTCCGCCCAAGGCCCGCCGCGTCATCTTCATCTTCCAGGCAGGTGCGCCCAGCCATCTGGAACTGTTCGACAACAAGCAGGAACTCACGCAACGCGACGGCCAGCTTCCGCCCGCAGAACTGCTCCAGGGCTATCGGTCCGCCTTCATCAACCCCAACTCCGCGCTGATGGGGCCCCGCTACAAGTTCTCTCGCCATGGCCAGTGCGGGATGGAACTGAGCGAACTGTTGCCGCATACGGCCGACATCGCCGATGACCTCTGCCTTGTCCGGACGCTCCACACCGATGCCGTGAACCACGCGCCGGGCCAGATCATGATGAACACCGGCTCCCAGCAGTTTGGCCGCCCCAGTCTCGGCGCCTGGACCGTCTATGGACTCGGAAGCGACTCCGAGAATCTCCCCGGATTCGTCGTCCTGACGAGCGCGAAGGGCACGAGTGGCGGGGCCAGCAACTATGGATGCGGTTTCCTGCCGACCATGTATGGCGGAGTGCCTTTCCGCAGTGTCGGCGACCCGGTGCTCTATCTGTCCAACCCGCCGGGCGTGGACGACGAGACGCAGCGTGCCTCCCTCGATTCGCTTCGACGCTTGAACGAACTGTCTGCCCTGGCGACGCGCGACCCGGCCATCGACGCGAGGATCCAGAGCTACGAAATGGCCTACCGGCTGCAGACGAGCGCGCCAGAACTGCTGGACCTCGCGAGTGAACCGAAGGACGTGCTGGACCTCTACGGCATCCAGGATCCCCAGGAACCTGGATTCGCCCGCAACTGCCTCATCGCGCGGAGGCTGGTGGAACGTGGTGTTCGCTTCGTGCAGCTGTTCCACGAAGCCTGGGACCAGCATGGAAACCTCACGGCGGACATCAAGAAAAACGCCGAGGCAACGGATCGTCCGAGTGCCGCGCTGGTCCGCGACCTGAAGCGTCGCGGGTTGCTGCAGGACACCCTGGTGGTCTGGGGCGGCGAGTTCGGTAGGACGCCCATGGTCCAGGGAGGAAGCGACGGGCGGGATCACCACAATCGCTGCTTCAGCATGTGGCTGGCGGGCGGAGGGGTGAGGGCAGGGCATACGCACGGCGAATCGGATCCGTTCGGCTTCGGAGTCGCGCGGGATCCCGTCCATGTGCATGACCTCAACGCGACCATGCTGCACCTGTTGGGGTTCGACCACACGCGACTGACCTACCGCTTCCAGGGACGTGACTATCGCCTGACCGATGTGCATGGCAACGTCGTCCGTGAACTGCTCGGCTAGCCATGCTGAACCCGTTCGCGGGCGGGCATCACCGCCAGGAGAACAGGAGGCCCCCGATGTCTTCGTCGACGCCCGGATGCGTTCCAACGGTCCGAGCAACCAGCCGCCTCGCCGTTGTCCTGCTGGGATCCATCCTGCTGCTGGCTGCGGTGACGGTCCAGGGAGACGAACGTCCGCCGCTGGAGTTCACGCGCTTGATCGCGCACTGGGCTGACTACGCCGATCCCGACTACCTTCCGTTCGTGGAGGAGGCAAGGCCGGAGCTGGTGCAGGTCGGGTTTTATGGAGCCCACTTCTGGAGCCTCGCCAACACGCCCCATGGCGGTGGCTATCCAGCTCATCTCCCCGTGCAGGGACACCGGGACTGCGCGGCGTGGTTCGCTCGACTGAATCGGGAACTGCACGCTCGGAATGCCAAGGTCATCGGGCACCTGAACGTGAAATTCCTCGTCGGTGATCCCTCCGGCCCCGAAGGCCCTCGAGGGTTCTTCAAGTTCTATCGTGAGGAATGGGATGAGGCGGTCCTGGGGCCCAAACCGCCGGTGGATGCGCTGGAACTGCTGGAACGCGGTCGTGACGGCCAGCCCCTCTCGCAGAAGGGCTACTCGATCGGAGGCATGCGAGAGTACTGGGCTTGCCTGAACAATCCCCACTGGCAGTCGGTGCTCAAGGCCTGGGTGCGATTTGGAATCGAGCAGGGAGTGGACGGCTTTGTCGCCAACTACTTCTATCGCCACGACTGCCACTGCCGCCATTGTGTGGACGGTTTTCGCCAGCACCTGCGCGACCGATTCAGCGATGAAGAATTGCGAACGAGGTTCGGCATTGCAGACTTGGACCACCATGTCTTCGACGAGATCGGCTCGTGGCACGACCCGGCGCAGTCGACTCCCCGGAAGCGGGAGGCGTTGCGTTACTCCCAAGTGGCGAACAAGCGAGCGTTCGATGCCGTGTTCGTGGAGTACGGCCGATCCCTGAAACCCGACTTGATCGTGGCGCAGTGGAACCACCTCGGGGATCTAAACCAGATCAGTGGCGATGAACGCTGCATGCTGCCCGACGACCTGTGGGGCCGGGGGGAGGACTACTTGTGGTACAGCACGGGCGGCGCCACCAACCTCACGGACCTGAAAGCGGGGAACCTCGGTGAGGCGACGCTGCCGATTCGTTTCATCCGCGGAGCGTTCTCGGACAAGCCGTTCACGATCGGGCGTTACGAGCACACGCGGCTCCGTTCCGCCATCGCGGAACTGGCGGCCAACGGCGGCGCGCCGATGGGCTTCTACACGCCCTTCAAGAACCCGGTCGCTCGTCGAGAGATCGCCCGCTACTATCGGTTCCTGGCCGACCACGATCGCGTGTTTCGCGGCAACCGTTCCTCGGCGGACGTGCTGTTGCTCTATCCACGACGAAGCGTCCAGGAAGCGGATCTCACGGCGCTGGATCGCTTCAAGACGCTCGGCCGGATCCTGCTCGACGCCCAGGTGCTCTTCGAGGTGCTTCCCGACGACCGGGAAGACGCCGCGCGATCCTCGGCCTGCTCGCTTGTCGTGGATCCGTCCGATCCTCGCTGGACCAGGGACGAACTGCTGGCGAAACTCCCGGAGAACCGCCATCGTTTCGACGCGCCGCCCCAGGTGCGCGTGTCTGCTTCGCTGCCTGCTGACGCGGCCGGTATCGACCTGCATTTTGTGAACTATCGCCGGGAGGAGCCGGCCGATTTGCAGAGTCCAGGGGCGGGGATTGAGGATGAGAAGCCGATCGCCACCGAGGCCTTTCGCGCCGATGTCCGCTTGCCGGAAGGACGCGAGGTGCAGTCGGTGACGCTGCTGACTCCGGAACACGAGAGCGGACCGATCGAGCTGCCCTTCACTCGCCAGGGCTCCCGGTTGCTGCTGGAAGTCCCCGCGTTTCTCGTCTACGCCGTGGTCGACATCCGCTGGAAGTGAGCGTCCCGGGGTCGTGGGACGCGCAGTCGACAGGGACGCGGTCTCGACAGGGACGCGCTGTCGACAGGGACGCGCTGTCGACAGGGACGCGCTGTCGACGATGCCAGGAGTGCGCGGGACCGTGGGATCAACGATTCCCGCGCCGCCCGGACCGGAAGCGAGGCTCCTGGAACGGGACAGCCGAGTTCATGGCCGCGACCGTGATGACATCTGGGGATCAGGCTCGCGAGATATACAGCGCGGTCCGCGAGTCGACCTTGATCATCTCGCCCTCGCTCAAGTACTCCGGCACCTGCACGATCAGTCCCGTCTCCAGGGTGGCCGACTTCGTGCGCTTGGTGGCCGAATCGCCTTTGACGGCCGGGTCACACTGCACGACCCGCAGTTCCACCGTCGTCGGCACCTGGACGCCCACGCATTCGTCGTTGTAGATCAACGCCAGCAACCCTTCGAGGTTTTCGGTGATGTAGGGCCGTTCCTCTTCGATCTGGTCCAACGAGATGGAGAACTGGTTGTAGTCGGCTTGGTCGAGCAGGTGCATCTCGGTCGCGTCCGTGTACATCATCTTCACCGGCCGACGCTCGAAATCGGCTTCGTCGAGCGAATCGGTGCCTTTGAGCGTGATGTCGACCTTGGACTTCGTGACCAGGTCGCGACCTCGGAACTTATAGAGCGTCGCGGCACCCCGCGCGGAGGGGCTTTGGACATTGATCGTGAGGATGAGCACGGGGGCACCGTTGTAGTTGACCACAGTGCCGGTCTTGATTTCCTTGGCAAGCATGGATCGGTCTTGTCTGGGGTGAATGGACGGATGGGGAAAACTCATGAGCCGCCCGAGCAATCGGGCGAAGGCCGCTTCTGCTTGGAGCGGTTTCCGGCGCCGACCGGAAGGTCACTGGTCGCCGTCGAGGATCACGTTGGCCTGGGGGTCGATGATGACGCCGCCGCACAGATCCGCGATTCGCTCCATGACGGCGAGCAGCGCTCCGGGATCCATGAAATCGTCTTCGCCATCGTCCTCCTCGTCGCGCCCGGTGAACACCAACTGTTCGAAGTGGTACACGTCGAAGCGGCAGTCCAGTTTCGCGAGATCGCGGATCCGCTGCTTTTCACGCGATGAGGACGCGGAACGGAGCAGGTCCTTGATCAGGTCCGCCAACTGCTCCGCAACCTCCTCGCCACGGACCAGGCTGAGGTCCAGGGCGGAGTAGTCATCGGGAGATTCCAGCGTGAGCGACTCCAGCCTGCCCGACTCGTCCGCGCGGGGATCCCGGATCTGGTAGCGGGAGTTCATCCGCTGGAGCGTTTTTACGACGATTTCGGCTGCGGGGAGTTTCTCCTGGGGGAACAGGATGAAGTAGGTCTCCCGCCACTGGTACTCGTCGTTCTCGAAAAGTGACATTCAGGTCCCTATCTCGCGGGAGGCTGCGGATGAAGTTGCGGTGCGTCGCAGGACATCATTCCTCGAAGTCCTCGGGCATGCAGTCGCCTCCCTGCCACGTCTCCAGGGCACTAATCAGTTTGTCCCGCTCCTCGCGATTGGCCCACACCGACTCGTCCTGCTCCAACCGGATCTCGTAGCGGCCTTCGTAGAGGCAGTCCTCGTGTCCGCAGAAGTGAGGCACGGCCGAGATCCACATGACGCGATAGAGCGGCACGTACTTGTCGTCAACGGTGCAAAGAATCGAAGTCAAGGGACGGATCCTTCTTCCTGCGTATCGCCGGGACTCTACCTGCCTGTGAATGACCGCCTGCCTGTGGATGACCGCCTGCCTGTGAATGACCGCTCAACCCCTCCTGCCGAAGCAAGGGGTCCGCAATCCCTTGGTAGTGTATACGTTTCCCTCGTCGCTGGCACCGGGGGCCGTCGGTCGACACCGGGGGGATGCATCCTCCGGACGCCCCCCAGAGTCCTCGGGAAAGAACCTCGGCAAGGGGGCTCCGCGATCTAGAAGACCGGCCCGCGCGGGCCGATGCCCGAACGGTGGCGGGCCTGTCAGGCACGGGGAGGAGCATCTGGCCGCGAAACGGTTGGGCCTGTGGGGGGGGGCTGGCCCAGTTCCCGGGAGCGATTGGTGGCGGCTTGCACGGCCTGCATGACGGTGCCGCGGAGGCCGCCGTTTTCCAACGCCAGCAGGCCGGCGATCGTGGTTCCGGCGGGGCTGGCCACTCGGTCCTTCAACGTGGCGGGGTGGTCCGAGGAGCCCATCACCATTTGAGCCGCCCCGAGGACGGTCTGGGCCGCCAGGGCGGTGGCGAGGGGGCGGGGCAATCCCGCCAGCACGCCCCCGTCGCTTAACGCCTCGATGAATTGAAATACGTAGGCTGGGCCGGAGCCTGACAGGCCGGTGACCGCGTCCAGTAACGGCTCCGCCACCTCCCAGCAGCGGCCCACCGTGTTCAGCAGTCGCTCCACGCAGGTCCGATCCTCGGCGGTCACGGCGGCACCCGCCGCGAAAGCCGAGGCACCGTGGCCAACGAGGCAGGGCGTATTGGGCATGACGCGAATCACTCGCTTCGATCCAAGCCCTTCGACCAGCGACGCCAAGCTCACCCCGGCGGCAATCGACACGAAGAGCTTCTCGGCAGGGACCGGCCGCAGTTCCGTGAGGACTCCGGGGAGCGACTGGGGTTTCACCGCCAGGAAAACCACCTCCGCTGCCTGCACAACAGCCCGGTTGTCCGCCCCGACATGGGCTCCGGGCAGGGCGGCCGCGAAGGTTTCCCGCGATCCGGGGAAGCAGTCCGAAGCCCAAACCTCATCGACGGCCACTTCCCGACTGGCCACGAAACCGCGAGCCAGCGCGCTGGCCATCTGGCCAGCTCCCACGAAACCGATCTTCATGCAACGCAATCCTTTCCTGGAAACCGAGGACGCCTTCGATTCAACGCGGCGGAGTCGCGGATGCCAGCGGGAGGCTGGGCCAGCCAGCTGGCTCACTGTCTGCCGTGCAACTCGACGCGTTTCACCGCTCGATGCACGGGCCGCGCCGAGCCGACCGAATTGTAATTCACGGCGGATTGGCGGGACAGATTCGCCCTGGACAGGGGCTGGCAATTCTGCAACACTCCCGCGCCGCGCCGGCCCCGGAGCCCAGCAGGGTACGCCGATCGGGCTGCTTCCGGCAAAAGCAACCGTTCCGACTCGCATGTTTCGTAGGAGATTTCATCGTGAGATCCGCACGTCTCGCATGGCTCGTCCTGGGCTTGGCGCTTGTGGCAAGCGGCCGGGTCCAGGCGGAATCGAAGTGGTCGTTCAAGAAAATGGTTCCCGCCTGGGGCAAGAAGGATGCGCCG
>CAZUJM010000038.1:0-10220 GCA_964620405.1 uncultured Pirellulaceae bacterium
CTCCGCAGTACCAGCGGCACGTCACCGACGCGCAAGGGTATGTCTGGCAGCAGGGCGCCTCGCTGGCGGCCGAATCGCTGGCCACGGGCAAGCCGCTGATGATCCGCCCTGAACACGCGCTGCACGTGCTGGAGATCATGGAAGCCGCCCGCAAGTCGCAGGCGACCGGCCAGCGCATCGCCATGCGATCCACGTTCCCCTGGCCGATCCAGGCGTAAGATCGGCCGCCGCGCGGGAGAATCGTCCGGGCCCTGCATCGTTGACCCATCCTGCAGGCCCGGGCTGACCGACGCAGGGCCTGGGGCCCTCGAAAGTCGCTCTCGAAACCTGCCCCGCTGCAACGCCGGGCGACAGATCTCGCTCTTGGAGAAACGGTCGGGCGCTGTCCGCGCAGCGAGGCAGGCACGCAGCGTGTGAGCAACGAGTCACGAGGCCGAATGCCGGTCATTCAGTGCCGGTCACTCAGTGCCGGTTACTCAGAGCCGGTTATTCAGTGGCGTCGAGCATATCGCGCGCGTGGTAGCTGCTGCGAACGAAGGGGCCGCTGGCCACCTGTTCGAAGCCCAGTTGGCGGGCGGCAGCGCCGAGTTCCTGGAACTCCTCGGGCGGCAGGTAGCGAACCACGGGCAGGAAGCGGCGCATGTCGGGCTGCAGGTACTGTCCCAAAGTCAGGAAGTCGACGCCGACCGAACGGAGGTCGGTGAGCACCTGCATCAGCTCGTCGCGTGTCTCCCCCAAACCCAGCATCAGGCCGCTCTTGGTCTTCACGCGCGGGTTCAACTGCTTGACGCGCCGCAGCAGTTCCAGCGTCCAGCGATATTCGGAGCGAGGGCCGCGGACCTGGCGATAGAGCCGCGGTACGGTCTCGGTGTTGTGGTTGAACACCTCCGGCTCCGCCTCCACCACGCGCGCAATCGCCTCCGGGCAGTGAATGAAGTCGGGCGTCAGCACCTCCACCACCGCCCCCGTGCGGCGGCGGACGGCGAGGACGCAGCGATAGAAATGGTCGGCTCCGCCATCCGGCAGGTCGTCGCGCGTGACGGAGGTGATGACGACGTGGCGCAGGCCCAGACGAGCGGCCGCTTCGGCGAGCCGTTCTGGTTCGTCCCCGGCGGGCGCGGCGGGCGTGCCGCGGTCGACCGCACAGAAACTGCAGGCGCGGGTGCAGACGTTGCCGAGCACCATGAAGGTGGCTGTCTTCTGCGAGTAGCACTCCATTCGGTTCGGACAGCGAGCGTTGTCGCAGACCGTTTCCAGCTGGAGCTCCTCCAGCAGCCGCGCGGTCTGGTGATTGGCGTTGCCCAGCGGCACCTGTCGGCGCAACCATGGAGGCAGGCGACGGAACGCGTCGGGCCCCTCACCGGAAGCTGGGCCGGAAGCGGCGGGCTGGACGATCGGCAGTTCGGGGAAGGACTCGGCGGAACTCACGACGGGCACCCTGCTCAGCGGACAAATCGCGGACCAACTTCTCGACGGCTTCGTTATTGTCCCCAATGGCAGGGCAAATCAAAGGGGTCAGGCCCGCCTGCGGCTGCATTTCAACCGGTCGGTCGACTATAATCCGGAATCGCCGCTCTCCTGAATCCGCGACCTTCGCTGGCGCGCCCGCACGGACCCCCGGTATCGCATGGCCAAGAAAGACTCCAAGAAAAAACCCGCTGCCGAATCTGCGGAGAAGGTCGTAGCCGAGAACCGCAAGGCCCGGCACAACTTCGAGATCCTGCAGACGCTGGAATGCGGCATCGTGCTGGTGGGCAGCGAGGTGAAGAGCCTGCGCGGGGGCCGGATGTCCCTGGAGGAATCGTACGCGCGGGTGAAGGAGAGCGAGGTCTGGCTGCTGGGGATGGACATCCCGGAATACTTCGAAGCCAGCTCGATGAACCACCAGCCGAAACGGCCCCGCAAGCTGCTGCTGCACCGCACCGAGATCCGCAAGTTCGCCGGCAAGGCCCACGAGAAGGGACTGACGCTGGTGCCCCTGCGGTTGTACTTCAAGGAAGGCCGCGTCAAGGTGCTGCTCGGACTCTGCCGCGGCAAGAAGCTGCATGACAAGCGGGAGTCGATGAAGAAGGCCGACACGCAGCGCGACATCCAGCGGGCCTCGCGGATGCGCCATCGGAAGTAGCCCCATGCCGGAACGCGTGCCCATGCTGAAACTGGCGTCCGTGAAGAAGTCCTTCGTCCAGCCCAACGGCGAACGACTGCCGGTGCTGGACTTGGAGGACTATCGCCTGGAGGCCGGGGAGCAGGCGGTGCTGGTCGGTTCCAGCGGCGGCGGCAAGACCACGCTGCTGCATGTCATCGCCGGCATCAGCCGACCTGACTCCGGCCAGGTCCTCATCGATGGCCTCGACATCACCCGCCTTCCCGAAGCCGGCGTGGACCGCTTCCGCGCGGAAAAGATCGGCTATGTCTTCCAGACGTTCAACCTGATGCCCGGTTTCACCGCGCTCGAAAACGTCCAGCTTGGCATGACCTTCGCGCGAGGCCGCAAGGATGTCGAGCGTGCCAAGGAGCTGCTGAACCGCGTTGGCCTGAGCCATCGACTCCAGCACCGCCCGACGACCCTGTCCGTGGGCGAACAGCAGCGAGTCGCCGTTGCCCGGGCGCTGGCGAACCGTCCCAAGCTGCTGCTGGCCGACGAGCCGACGGCGAATGTCGATCCGCGCAACCAGCAGCAGGTGATCGACCTGATCCGCCGAACGTGCGAGGAGGAGCGAGTGAGCTTGCTGCTGGTGACGCACGCCATGGAGGTGGCGGGGCAGTTTGCGCGGGTGGACCGCCTGGACCAGATCAACCGCGTCGCCCGCGACAACGCGGCCGCTTCCCCGGGAACCTGACCATGTCGCTCTGGAAGATCGCCTGGCGCAGCGTGCAGCGTCGAGCCCTCGCCTCGGGACTCACGGCCCTCTCCATGGCGCTCGGCGTCACGCTGGTCGTCGCCGTGCTGCTGATCCACGGCATCGTCTCCGAATCGTTCCGCAACAACGCCAGCCTGGGATACAACCTGATCCTCGGCGCGAAGGGCGGTCGACTGCAGCTGGTGCTCAACACGGTCTTCTACCTGAGCGAACCGGTCGAAAACATCCCCTACGACTTCTACCAGGACTTCCTGCCCGCCTCCGAACGCAGCGACGGAAAGGACGGCCGGTTCAAGGACTACGTGGAGCGGATCGTGCCCGTCTGCCTGGGCGACTACTACCAGCAGTTCCGACTCGTCGGCACCACGCCGAAGATGTTCGACAACTATGTGTACGACGAGGACACCGGCGAAAGCTACCAGTTCGCGCAGGGTCGGAACTTCCAGCATTTCAGCTCGGAGTATGGTTACTTCGAAGCGATTGTCGGCGCGAAGGTCGCGCGGGAAACGGGACTCCAGCTCGGCGACGCCATCGCGGCCTCGCACGGCGCCGTCGAAGGCCGCAAGCATGGCGATCAGTTTTACGTCGTCGGCATCCTCGCTCCGACCGGCACGCCGAACGACCGCGCCGTCTTCGTGAACATGGAGGGCTTCTACTTGCTCGATGGACACGCTAAGCCGGTCGACTCGCCGGCCGACACGGAGACCAGTCCGGCGGAGAAACAGCCCGACGCTGTAGGCGAATCGGCCGACGACAGCCTGCCGCTCTACCGACGCAAGACGACGCCGCTGCCCGACGCGCAGCGTGAAGTCACCGCGCTGCTGGTCAAGACGAGCCCGATCATCACGCGAGGGTTGAGCAACATGATCAACGAGGGCAACGTGGCGCAGGCCGTGTTCCCGGTGGGGGAGATCACCGCGCTGTTCAACCGGATCGTCGCACCGTTCCAACGCCTGCTGCTGTGCCTGACCGCGATGATCTGCGTCGTGTCGGGCATCAGCATCCTCGTAAGCATCTACAATTCGATGAACGATCGACGGCGGGAGATCGCCATCATGCGGTCGCTGGGCGCGGGCCGCCGCACGGTGCTGACCATCGTGCTGCTGGAAGCCGTCATCTTGGCCGTTGGCGGCGGGCTGGTCGGCTGGGCCGCCGGACACCTGCTGATCGCCGGTGCCAACCCTTGGATTGAGGCCGAAACCGGCGTCGCCATCAGTCCGTTCGACTTGGCCCCGCCGGTGGACCTGCTTGCTTATTTTGCCGAGGATCCGATAATCAGCCTTGAGATTTCCACGGAGTGGATCCTGGTGCCCGCCCTGATTCTGCTGGCCATCCTCGTGGGCTTTTTGCCCGCGCTCGCTGCTTACCGGACAGACGTGGCGGCCGCGCTGACTTCCAATCCCTGACCTGCCGGCCCTGACATGCCCGTAACCGTTCGGCGAGTTCCGCATGACGGACGCTCGCCGTGGCCCCTGCTGCAACCGCAACGCTTTGCAGCCCCAGCCCGTGGCGGCCGAGCCCGCCGTGAAACGGCCAGGCTCGCAGAGCCGGCCTCGCTCGTTTCCTCCCCTGCCCATGAGGACCTCCTGATGAACGTCCGGTCCCTGACAACGGTCGCGCTGGCCCTGCTGGCGCTCGTCGGATCCGCCTCGATCGCGCGGGCCTGCCCCTTCTGCACCTCCGTGGCCCAGACGTTCACCGAGGAAATGAACTCGATGCAGGTCGTGGCCCTCGGATCGCTGGTCGAAGCGCCACCCGTGCCCGACTCCAACACCCTCGACCCGACGGCTCCCCTGCCCAAGGCCAAGTTCCAGGTCACGCAGGTGATCAAGGGCCAGGAGTTCCTGCAGAAGGACGCCGTCATCGAAGTGCTCTATTTCGGCGAGGCGAATCGTGATCGGGCGTACCTGCTGATGGGCACGGATGCGCCGCAGATCGCCTGGTCGACTCCGCTCGGCCTGTCGCCCCGCGCGCAGGAATACATCCTGCACCTGCCGAAGCTGGCCCCGGACGCGAGTCGCCTGGAGTTCTTCCAGGAGCATCTGGAGGACGAAGACGAGATGCTGACGCGCGATGCGTACGATGAGTTCGCGAAGGCGCCGTACAAGGACGTGATCGCGCTGGGCCCGAAGATGCATCATGACCGCTTGATCGAGTGGATCAAGGACACGGAAGTCCCGGCCAGCCGACGACGGCTGTACTACACGATGCTGGGAGTCTGCGGCACCGCCGACGATGTGCCGCTGCTGCAGACCATGATGCTGAGCGACGACCGCAAGGTGAAGGCCGGCCTCGACGCCCTCATCGCCTGCTACCTGCTGCTCAAAGGCCCCGAGGGCATGACGCTGGTCGAGGAGAAGTTCCTGCAGAATCCGAAGGCCGAGTACGCCGACACGTACGCCGCGATCATGGCCATCCGATTCCACGGCACCGAGACGCAGGTCATCCCCAAGCCCCGCCTCATCCAAGCCCTGCGTCACCTGCTGGAACGCCCGGAGCTCGCCGACCTCGTGATCCCCGACCTTGCCCGCTGGGAAGACTGGGAGGTGATGCCGCGATTGATTCAGCTGTTCAAGGACGCGGATGACAAGTCCAGTTGGGTGCGCGTGCCGGTGGTCAACTACTTGAGGGCCTGCCCGAAGCCGGAGGCCAAGGCGGCGATTGAGGAGTTGGCGAAGATCGATCCCGACGCGGTCAAACGCGCCCAGACATTCTTCCCGCTGGACCAGGGCAAGGCGACCGAGGCCAGCCAGCCAGCGGGCGAACAGCCGAAGCCGGCGGAACAGCCGAAGCCGGACCAGTCGTCGTTCCTCGTGCCCCCCATGCCGCCCGCGGTGTTCCTGCCGCAGCCCAAGCCGCTGGAGGAGACGTCCGAAGCGACCGACGCCTCCGCCAACGCTTCCGCGCTCGTCTCGCAGCCCAACGCGGCTCCCTCGGCGGACGAGGACCGGCAGGAGAACGAGGCAACCGGCCGTCGGCCGCTCGCTCGCAGCGCCGCCCGCAGTACGGGTTCTTACGAGCCTACGCTCGGCCAGCAGATCGTGAACCACCGACACTTCTGGAGCGTACCGCTGCTGGCGGGACTGGCGCTGTGGAGCACCTTTCGAGGCATCCTGGGCCTGCGGTTCTGGGGAGTTCGTGGTTAAGCTGCAGCGAGCCGTGAGGCCCTCGGCCTTGAACGCAGTTCCCGGCGAGCGATCGCCACGCGTGGACGCTTCCCAGCCGCCAGGCCAGGCGAGAGTACCCCGGGGTAAACGCGAGGTCTCCGGGTAAAGAAGTCTGGCGGAAAGTGAGCGTTCCGGTAAACGGCACTGCGGAGGGTGCTCCGGCCGCGTCCCACCGGAGCTTCGGTCTGCTGCGGCATCGCCACGAACGGACGACGCGAAGTACACTCAGGGGTGCCTTGGCGGGTCGGCGAGCTTCGTTGGGGCCCGTGCTTGGTCGCGCCCGGGCATCCGTTTCCGACGATCTCCAGGGCCCGCACACCGATCGTTTGAAGACCTTCCAGACGCTGTCCAGGGATACTGGCATGAACGCCTCCGCCGACACGTTTTCCGCTGACGAGAACGCCTATCTGCAGTATCGAGCCTTGAGCATGGCGGGCGTCTTCGCCCTGCTGTTCGGCCTGCTGTCGTTACCTGCCCTGGCCTTCGCCGGGCTGCTGTTCGTCGCCGCGTTCGGCGTGGCCTGGGGCCTGTTCGCCGTGCTGCGGATCGCCAAGCGCCGGGATGAACTGACCGGATATGGCCTGGCCGTGGCCGGACTGGCGCTCAGCGGACTGGCATTGCTCGGCGGAGCCGCTCGCGCCGGCTATGAAGCGGCGACCGAAGTGCCCGAGAACTGCCAGCCGATCACTTTCGAAATGCTGCAACCGGACGAACGCACGCCCCAGTTGCCAATTCCAGCGTCGGCCATGCAATTGGATGGACAACGGATCTTCGTGAAGGGCTACGTCCATCCGGGCGTTGACCGCCAGACGGGCATCAAGCAGTTTATCTTGGTGCCGGACATGAAGACCTGCTGCTTCGGCGGCCAGCCCGCCCTGACGGACATGATCCAGGTGCAGCTGAAGGATCCGCTGCGGATCGACTACTCGATCTCGCGTCGCAAACTGGCCGGTGTGCTCCGCGTGTCGCCCTACAAAAAGCCCGTTTCTGGTCTGGATGGAGTCTATTACCAACTGGAAGCGGACTATCTAAAATAGGGCCGGCGACAGGCCGTCCTGGTCAGGCGAGCGTCCCGCAAACCCAGGCAGCTGTTTCCTGCGGGAAAACGCGGAAGGCGTTCCGCGCGGGGAGCAAGCGCATTTCCGTGTGAACCCTGCGGTGTGCATGCGGCTGCGTGAAGCCAGCGGTCGCGTCGCGCACTCTCGTGACGCGCGGCCGAACCGGATCGGCCTTCTTGCCCGCCGTAACGACTTCACCCCCGGTTCCCCATAAGGTGCCTTGACCATGACCCTCCGCGCACGCGTTCGTTCCTGCGGCTTCCCCCTGGCGATCGGCGGCTGGGTCGCGAGTGGCCTGCTGATGGCCTCCGGATGCGGTCCCGCCGACGCGCCGCCTTCTGCGGAAACGAAGGCATCCTCCAGTGGGTCGCCCGTGGAAGCCACACCACCGCCGGCAAGCAGCGACGGCGGGGTGGCACAGCCGGCCGGCGGGGTGGCACAGCCGGCCGGCGGGGCAACGCAGCCGGCGCCGCAGCCAGCGACGCCCGCTGCGGAGGGTGAAGCGGCGGCGACGACCACCAGTGCATTGACGGGTAAGGCGGACAAGCGGACGGCCTCGGGCGCAATCGAGATCATCTTTGAGGACATTCAGTTGCTGATGCAGGCGGACACGGTCTTCCGGCCGATCATGTTGACCGAACGGGCGAAGTCGCTGGACGGCCAGCGGATCCGCATCAGCGGCTACATGCTGCCCGATTCGAAGAGCAAGAACATCAAGCAGTTCGTGCTGCTGAAGAACACCGAATGCAAGTTCGGTCCGGGCGGCCAAGCGGACCACTTGATCAACGTGCTGATGGCGAAGGACGCCACGGCCACCTACCGTGACGACGCGGTGGCCGTCGAAGGCACGCTGCGTATCAAGCCATTCCAGGGCCCGGATGGCAACACCTGGTCGATCTACGACTTGGAATGCGACGTCTTCGAAAAGTACCAGCCAAGACGATAAAGATCCCAGCCGTAGTCGGCACACGCCGTGTGCCGAACGAAACGGCCACCAAGTCCAGATCATGCCCGCCCCGCCTCCACCGCGTTTTCGCGCAGCGAATGGACATCCCAAGCAAATCCATGTCCAGCACACGGCGTGTGCTGGCTACGAGACGGCGTGTTTCGGCGACGAGACAGCGTGTGTCGGCGGCGAGGTCGAGTCGCCTGCGTGTAGTCGGCACACGCCGTGTGCCGAACGAACCTGCCACCAGGTCCAGATCATGCCCGCCCGCCTCCACCGCGTTTTCGCGCAGCGAACGGGCATCCCAAGCAAACCCATTCCAGCACACGGCGTGTGCTGGCTACGAGACAGCGTGTGCTGGCGACGAGACGGCGTGTGTCGGCGACGAGGTCGGGCTTGGCTTACTCCTCGTCCGACTCCATCAGCCGCGCCTGCACTTCGATCAGCTTCTGCAGCTTGAATCCGGGAGGCGGGAAGGGTTCGTCGAGTTGCCCGAGGACGAACCGGTAGCGTTTGATGGCATCCACGAGTTCCTCGGCCGTCGTATCTTCCATCATTTCGGGATACTTCTCGAAGATGGTGGCCCATTCGCCCCAGGCCTGCTCGTACTTATCTTTCATGGCGACCAGGTCGGCGGCCTTGTATGCTTGGTCGGCTTCGTAGACGAGCTTGCGGGCGCGGATGGCCGTATCCTGCTGTTCGACTTCGCAACGCATCTTCCAGTACAGGTAGTTGACCTGGTCGCGATAGTTGACGACGGCGTTGGCTCGGTCGCGAGCGTTGGTGCCGCCCGTCACCAGCCGGTTTGCTTCGCGCCGTTTGTCGCTGGGAGCGCGTGCCGCGATTTCGGGATAGGTGGCGATGAGCTTATCCTTCACGACATCGACCAACGCCTCCTGCTCGGGCGTGCGTTTCTCCGCGGGCGTATCGAGTGCCAGGCGTTCGTCGGCCGTCAGCGCCGCGCGCTTCTCGGCTTCGATCGCCGCCCGCACCCCGGGGAGCAGGTCATCCAGCTGCTTGCCCCAGCGATCAGCTTCCTCGACGAGGCGCTGGTAGTCGTTCAGGCGGATGGAGAAGCCGTAGGTGGTCGGGATCTCGCGTTGGCCGTACTCGTCCCACGATCGTCCGGCACGGAGCCAGGCGTATTGGGCTTTCTCATCGAGGAAGCCTTCCTCCTCGATGGCGACCGCGTGGCTGATGAGCCACTTGGAGGGATGCGAGTGGAAGATGAGGGGCGTCTTGCCGCGGCGGATGCCGCTGGCGTCGTCGACCAGACGACCGCGAATGGGCACGCCGCCGTCCACCATCTGCTGGCCGCGCAGGAACCACTCGCGTCCGACAAGCCAGTTGTCCGGTTTGTTGTCCGGACCTCGCGTGTTGTCGACATTGATCGACTGGGCGAGGTCCTCATGGTAGTCGCGATCGTCGCGGAACAGGCGACGGAACTGCACATACTCGTCGGCGCGGCCCAGCTTGTGGCCAAACGTCCAACCGACTTCCCAAGGCAGCACCGGCTCCTGGGTGTTATAGCGGATGCCGTCGCGAAGGAAGTCGATGCCGCGTTTCACCCAGAGATACTTGGAGCGGTAGTCGTCGAACTCGACCGACACGTTGTAGGCGAGGTTCCAGCCTTGGAACTGCCAGACGGAGATGAAGTTCGGCTGCAGCTTGCTGATCTGGTTGAGGGTGGCCGTGAGGTTATCGAAGTCGTGTTCGCGTTTGTACTTGTTGGCGCGTTCCCAGAGCAGGTTGGCGGCCACGCCGCGCATGCCGAGCGTGGCGAGCTTCATGGATTCGCTGGCCGGGTCGATCTCGCCCAGGTCGGCCGCCGAGAGCTCGTATCGGGAACGCAACTGCGCCAGCACGCCGCCTTCGGTGATCTGGCCGTCCTGGCCGCGCATGGCGGGACGGCTGATCATGTACAGGGGAATGAGCAGGGCGGCCATGGCCAGGCCGTAGGCGATCTTACGAGCGAACGCAGAATTGCCGATCATGCCGCGACCTCGCGTGTCTTGAAGAAGAAGTATCCGGCGGCCGCCACGACCAGACCGTAGGCCAGCGTCGTCACGAGGTGCTGGAGCATCAGGTCGGCCGGGATGTCGAAACCGTGGGCGACGAAGCTGCTGGTGTTGAACTGTCCGCTGTCGGGCATCAAGTAGCTGATGCCCTGCACGAACAGCATCAGTAC
>CAZUJM010000038.1:10260-12716 GCA_964620405.1 uncultured Pirellulaceae bacterium
TCCACTGCCGGACCAGCCGAACCATCGACTCCAGCGGCCCGCCACCCGGCATGGCACCCGTGGCCACATCGAAGACGAAGCCCTTGAAGAAGCCCATGACCAGCGACGCGGCCGTGGCGATCATGGCGACGGGCCCGCTGAGGAACGTGCTGTAGGCGACACCGAAGCAGGTGACGACGACCATCTGGAACCAGATGCTGATGTAGCCTTTGATGAAGTTCATCCAGAAGGGCCGGTTGCGAGCCCGCAGGTAGAGGTCGGCGGGAGCCATGCCGAAGTACTGGGCCTTGTCGAGGCACCGGACCCAGACTTCCAGTTCCCCCGTCTGCGGGTCGACGAGGTCCTTGAAGACGTCGACCTGCCGCAGCGTCCCCGACGCGTCGCGGGCTTCGATCATCCGCGGAATCCGCGGCTGGTAGACCTCGTAGTCCTGCGCCGTGAAACTCAGTTCGACGCTTCGCAGACCCCCATCCAGCCCCTGGGTGGGATCGGGCACGCCAAAGGCGCCGAACGGCGCGGGCTTCACCAGCTGGATCGTCCCCGTCAGTCCCTTGTCAATGATGCCCTTGTAGGTGCGGAAGACGCGGATCGTCATTTCCAGCGGCAGGTAGTCCTGCGGGTAGTCTTCGGCGCGGAGGCCCTTGAAGCGCCAGACGGCGGCGGCGAGCGTACCGCCTTCGATGTAGCTGCGGTATTTCCATTCGTTGCCCACGTTGATGCCGACGCCGCGTCCCAACGGCTGGCCCGTGGTCTTGTCGATCTGCAGGCTGGGAAGGCCGTTGCGGTCGAGGAACCACAGTTCGCCACGGACCGGCACGCGAGCCAGCAGTTGGCCCTGGGCCGGGCCGACTTCGAAGCTGCCGTCCGCGCGCCGGGTGACGGCGTGCGTGTGGTCATGCGTCGGCACGGCGACCAGGCTGCCGTCGGCACGCTCCTCGACTTCATGACGGTGGAAGCGTCGACTGGACGTCTCGCCCCGGCGCACCAGCGCGGCGGCGTCCCCGCCCACCTCGCCGGCCGGCACCTCCTTCAGCTCCGCCGCGGTCAGCTCGTGCGTGTGCTGCAGGCCGCGCTGCACGAAGAAGTAGCTGAACAGGCACATGAGGGCCAGCAGCAGCGTACCGATGCCGATGAAGCCCAGCATGCGTCCGACGACGATTTCCCAGCCTCGCACCGGCTTGGTCACCACGGTGTAGATGGTCTTGTTCTTGACGTCGTTCGGCAGGCTGAAGGCGCTCAGGAAGATCGCCAGCACCATCACCAGGTAGTTCGTGGCGGTCAACACGAAGCTCAAGTACAGCTGGCCCGGGTGGCGGCTGCGGCGATCGAGGAACCAGCCGGCGAACAGCAGGGCCACGACGAAGAGGATGAACACGACCAGCACGCGGCGGCGGATCGCCTCTTGGAAAGCCAGCCGCGCGATCGCCATCAGGCGGCGCGGTGAAAGCTGCACCAGTTCGAGCAGGCCGACGCCCAGGGTCCGCGCGGTCATGCGGGCGGCCTCCACCGGGCCATGCCGTAGCGCCGCGCCCAGGAAGCCCAGGAAGGTGCCCGCCAGCGTGCTGATCAGCAGGATCGCCAGGAAGGGGCCGGTGTTGACCGCCAGCCATTCCATGAAGGGAAGGATCGGTTTTTCCAGAACCATGGTTGGTCTCGTCCGTTCGCCTCGAGCGAGGCACTGGTGTCCGTGTCAGTTGCCTTCCGACATCCGCGACCGCCGCCCCGGATGCGCCTCGCTCTCGCGCACGATGCTCAGGAACAGCTCCTCCAGCGTCGTCGTCGGGTTCTCAATGCCCAGCAGCTGCCCGCCATGCCGCTCGATCACGGCCCGGATCTCGGCCTTCGCCGCGTCGCTCAGCTTTTCAGCGCGAATCTGCGTCACGTCCTGCACCGACAGCAGGCGATCGACACGGCCCATCTCCTTCAGGTCGCCCTGGTAGAGGATCGCGATGCGATCGCAGACATCCTGCACGTCCGCCAGCAGGTGGCTGCACATGAGCACCGTCTTGCCCTCTTCCTTCAAGCGGATGATCAGGTCCTTCATTTCCCGCGTGCCGATCGGGTCCAGGCCCGTGGTCGGCTCGTCCAGCACGATCAGGTCCGGATCGTTGATGAGGGCCTGCGCCAAGCCGATGCGTCGCGTCATGCCCTTGGAGTACTCCTTGAGCTGCCGGCGTTTGGCCCAACCGAGGCCCACCATGTCGATCAGTTCCGCGACCCGGCGACGGCGCTGGTCGTGCGACATGTTGAACAAGCGGCCGTAGAAGTCGAGTGTTTCCTCGGCATTCAAGAACTTGTACAGATACGACTCCTCGGGCAGGTAGCCGATCCGCTCGTTCTTGGCGACGTCGGTGGCCTTCTTACCGAAGACGAGGGCATCACCGCTGGTCGGGAAGAGAAGTCCGAGGATGAGTTTGATCGTGGTGGTCTTGCCCGAACCGTTGGGTCCGAGGAGC
>CAZUJM010000038.1:12726-20409 GCA_964620405.1 uncultured Pirellulaceae bacterium
GCCCCGAACCGACCAGGCCGGCAAGGGCAACGATCTCACCGCGGCGAACTTCGAGGTCCAGTCCCTTGAGGGCCCGCACCTTCTGGCGTCCCCAGAAGTCGCGGTAGTCCTTGGTGAGCCCCCGGGCTTCGATCACGATCTCGTTCCCGGACAGATCACGGGAAGTCGCTGGCGATGCGGCAGCTTCCATATATCCCTCTGGTTTCCAACGTTGATTGCCACCGGACGCACAGGCGCCCTCGAATCCAGCCCGCACCGAATGCTCACGCCCCGTCTCGACCGCAAACGACCGCAGCGTCTCGCCGCGACGTCCGCCGAAAACAGGGCCCCTACCTCGCCGTGTGCTCGTGGTACGCCTAGCCAGCAGGGCTGGTTCGTTCGCTGGCCGTCCGGAAGTTGGATCCGGGCGCCCGCGATCTTGGCCCGGCCTCAGGCCCGCCTGCCGACTCCACGCCGGGCACGGCTGCCGCTGGACACTGGCCGCTGGGGGAACCCCGACGCGAACCAGCAGCGGCGACCGATCGACCAGCGCGGCCGGATGCACTCCCCCGCGCCGCCGGACGCTGCACGGCGTCTCCCTAACTCCCGGTCGCCGCGAGAGTTCCCGAAGAATGCTTGACTATAGGAAGACGCCCGTCGACACGCAAGAATGCCGAGGGGAGGCAGGGAGCCGAGAAGAGCCGGGAGAGAGGAGCGATAGACCGATGGAGGGCGGGCGGATCTGCATTTTTCTCACCGGCCCGCCCCATGGAATCCCCTTGCCAAGGCTCCAGCGACGGGTACAATCACGGTGCCGAGTTGATACAGAGTCTCATTATCGCTTCAACCCACCCACCAGATCACGGCGTCCCCAGGAGATTCCTCGATGGCCTCTCGCCGCTCCGCTGGTTTTACATTGGTCGAGCTGCTGGTCGTGATTGCGATCATCGCGATCTTGGTGCTGCTGCTGCTGCCGGCCGTGAACGCGGCTCGCGAGGCCGCTCGCCGCATCTCCTGCGTCAACAATATCCGACAGGTGGCCATCGCCATCCAAAACTATGAAGCGGCCCGCGGCTGCTTCCCCGCCTCCCGCGCCGGAGAAGGCGGCTGGTCAGCCCAGGCCCAACTGCTGGGCTACCTCGAAGAAGACGTGCTCGCCGAACAGATCGACCTCAACCGCCCCTACAACACGGTGACCACCAGCAGCGGCACGCCCATCGCCGCCTACCGCGTGAACGCCTATCTCTGCCCGTCGGAAACAAACGATATCCTCCGCCTGGAAAACCAGGTGCCCGCCCACTACCCGCTCAGCTATGCCGTCAACATGGGCGTCTGGAAGGTTTGGGATCCGGCGGCCCGCCGCGGCGGCGAGGGAGCGTTCTTCCCCGAAAGCTGGCTGAAGACCAAGCACTTCAAGGATGGACTCAGCAAGACCCTTTGCCTCGCCGAGGTCAAGGCGTATACGCCCTACGAGCGTAACGCCGGCGCGACGGGCGAACTGCCGATTCCCACCAACGCCGATTCGCTGCAGGCCGGCCAGGCCAAGTACGGGGAACTCCGCGAACAGAACACGGGGCACACCGAGTGGGTGGATGGCAAGGTGCACCAGATCGGTTTCACGACCACCTTTACACCCAACCAAGCCGTGTCCCCCTCCCGCGCCGCCAAGTTCAGCATCGACTGGACGAACATGCAGGAGGGCAAGTCGGACACGGTGGTGACCTACGCCGCTGTCACCGCCCGCAGCCACCACGTGGGCCTCGTGAACGTCGCCCTCATGGACGGCTCGACGCGGTCCATCAGCAACGATGTCGACATCCAAGTCTGGCGAGCGGCCTCGACCCGCAACGGCATGGAACTGATGCCGCTGCCCGAATAGCGGCGGCCACCTGGGCCCCTGCCGCATTGCCCTCTGCCCCGCCAATCACTCCGGCAGCGGCTTCCCACGCGTCTCGGGAAGGAACGGCAGCACGAACAGGCCGATGAGAAAGACGCTGCACATCGTCATGCCGGCGTAACGCAGCGGCTCGGCCTGGCTGGCGAACACCTGGTTGAGCCACATCTTGACCAGCGGGCCAAACGCGGCCACGAAACGACCGACGTTGTAGCAGAAGCTCGTGCCGGTCGAACGCAGGTGCGTGGGAAAGAGTTCCGGGAAGTAGATCGCGTAGCCGGCGAAGAGCGACAGCTGACAGAACCCCATGATGGGAACCATCAGGAAGATCTGCCACACTTCGGTCAGCTTCCAGAAGACCATCACCGTGCTGACGAAGGCGGCCAGCAGGGCGATCGCGAACGTGGGCTTGCGGCCCAGCTTCTGCGACACGCCCCCGAATCCAAACATGCCCAGGAACGCTCCCGCGTTGATCGCGATCGATGTCAGGCCCGCGTAGATCGCCAGCCGTCCCTTGACGCGGCGATCCACCAGCGTCTTTGACTCCTGCAGTTCCGGCGTAAGCTCCGGTGCCTTTTTCTCGCGAAAAGCCGCCAGCAGCGTCTCCAGGTGCGCCACCCGCTCGCTGTCGCCAGCCGCCTTCGCCTCCTGCGTCAGCGCCGCATAGACGCTTTCCGTCACGGGCTTCTCCTGCACGTTGCGAATCAGGTCGGGCGTGTAGAAACCGACGGCCCACAGGCCGATGACGCCGGAGCAGGCCAGCAGCAGTCCGAAGATGGCATGCCGTCGCCACGTCGGATGGCTGAACAGTTCGCTGTACGATCCCAGTTGCCGCGCGACCACGCCCTCGTGCGACTTCTTCTGCCACACCTCCGGCTCCTTCAGCCGTCGGCGAATCACGAGGCTCAACAGCGCCGGCAGCGCGCCGATGCAGAACATGATCCGCCATGGACTCTGCACATACCCCTCGCCCTCGGCCAGCCCCAGCCCCATGTTGATCAGCGCGGCGCTGATGTTGCCGACGGCGGAGAACGCCTGCAGCAGCCCCAGGGCGTGGGGCCGCGCGGCCGACGGCATCACCTCCGCCACCAGCGCCACCCCCACCGCGAACTCACCGCCCACGCCCAGGCCCGTCAGGAACCGGTAGAACGCGAAGTCGTACACGCTGACGGACAGGGCGCTCAGGCCCGTGCACAGCGAATAGATCAGGATCGTTATCAGCATCGTCTTGGCGCGGCCAATGCGATCGCCCAGCATGCCGAAGATCAGGCCGCCCGTGGCCCAGCCGGCGATGAACACGCTGGTCGAGATGTCGCCGTAGTTCTGCACCGCCTGCTTGAGCTGCGCGGGATCCTTGATGTGGCTCAGCAGCTCGCCCATCGCGGCCGGTCGCGCGAGGATGAAGAGCTGCTGGTCGAGGCAGTCGAAGAGCCACCCCAAGGCAGCCACGGCCAGCACGAACCAGTGATATCCATTCAGGTCTTTCCACCAGCGATACGAACGGTCAGTGGAGTTCGCCGGCACGGGTTCGTGCGAATGCATCATCGATTCATGCTCACTTTACGGATTGCCAGTACTCGCCGTCGGGGTATTTATAGCGGCCGATCGAGTCCGCTTTCAACTGGACGCCATAGCCGGGCGACTCGGGTACGCGGTAGCGGCCGCCGTCCATGACCACAGGATGCACGAAGTGCTCGTGTAGATGATCCACATACTCGCACCAGCGGTCGTCGAGTTCCCCGGAGATGGCCACATAGTCGAAGATGCTCAGGTGCTGGATGTGTTCACAGAGCCCCACCCCGCCCCCGTGCGGGCAGACGGCCACGCCGCACTTCCGGGCCATCAGCATCACGGCCAGCACTTCGTTGAGTCCTCCCAGGCGGCAGCTGTCGACCTGGCAGAAGCGGATGGCACGCGACTGCAGCAGCTGCTTGAAGATCACGCGGTTCTGCGCCATCTCTCCTGTCGCCACCCCGATCGGCGCGATCGCCCGCGCGATCGCCGCATGCCCCAGCACATCGTCCGGACTCGTTGGCTCCTCGATCCAGTACGGCCCAAACTCCGCCAACGCCTTCATCCACACGATCGCCTCGTCCACCTCCCAGACCTGGTTGGCGTCGACCATCAGCAGCGTGTCGGGCCCAATCTCCTGCCGCGCAATCGCCAGCCGCTCCCGGTCCCGCTCCAAGTTCGCGCCCACCTTTAGTTTGATCGCCCGCCAGCCTCCCTCAACCGCCGCGCGACACAGCTGCTTCAACCGCTGGTCGTCGTAGCCGAGCCAGCCGGCGCTGGTCGTGTAGGCCGGGTAGCCCACGCGCCGCAACTCGGCCACGCGCTGCTCGCGCGTCGGTGCCAGCGCGCGGAGGATCCCGAGCGCATCCTCCGCGGTCAGCACATCGGACAGGTAACGCAGGTCGAGGCAACGGACCAGGTCCTCGGGCGAAAGATCGGCCAGCAGTCGCCAGATCGGCTTGCCCTCCACCTTGGCCCACAGGTCCCACACCGCGTTCACCACCGCGGCCGCCGCCATGTGCGTTACGCCTTTGTCCGGTCCCAGCCAGCGCAACTGGCTGTCACTGGTCACTTCGCGCCAGAACTGGCCGAACTCCGTCACGATCGAAGACAACGGGCGGCCGACCACGTGCCGCCGATGGATCCGCGCCGCCGCCGCGCACAACTCCGTACCCCGACCCAGCGTGAACGCCAGCCCGTTGCCTTCGTGCGTTCCGTTCGTCAGCAACCGCACATACGCAGCCGAATAGTCCGGGTCCGGATTCATGGCATCAGAGCCATGCTGGCCCAGTGAAGTCGGAAAACGAACATCCTCGACCAGAAGATCGCTGATCACCGTTTGGGCAGTCGTCGTCATGGCAGGCATCCACGCGAAACAGGGAAACGACAAGATGACGTCACACAAGCCACCACGCCATCGGCGAAACATCAGACCATAAGCCATCGCGCCACGGAAGCAGGCTGCCCGGGAGCACGCAACACGCCTCCCGGCAACCGAACGTGCAGCGACCTGCGTCCGTGGACCACTCGACCGACGCTACGGAAACACGTCGCTTCGCGAGAACACGGATCGCCCGACTGCCGTTCCGCCCGCGGCCGATCAGGCGCCAAGGACGCTGCTCAGGAAACCAAGAGGGGACGAGGGCTGCTGGCGGTGCCAGCACTTTCGAACGGCGCAAAAAAAAGCCCCCGGAAAGCTCAGGAGACCCAGGGGGGCAAGGACTCCGTTCCTTTTCCGGGAGCGATTGGCCGGTGCGTCGGGGTTCGACGTACTGCCTGTAGTTTCGAAGCGGACGACGGCCTCCATGCCGAACGTGCGCTCCGTGGTCCGCAGGATCCGAAGATCCCAGATGCGGACTCATCACGTGCTCTCATGCTTGTTCTTATCTCTCCGACGATTCGGTTCAGGACGTCTGACCGTCATCAGAACCGTCGCGGCGTCGAATCGGTTTGTAGCCGAAACCCGCGATCGTGGAAAGCTCGATTTCCAACCCGTCTTCACCATCGCTTCGTGCTGATGGGCACGCATCCGCATGGCTGACGAGGCGGGAGGATATGGCATTCGCGACAGAGGGTCAAGACCGTTTGTCGCGCTGGCCGCGAAAACCAGATTGGCCTGCAAAACAAGCCTTTTTCGCGACGCTAGCAGTCGCATGTCGGTCCCCGGGAAAGCAGACACCGTCTCTTTTTTTCCCCTGGAGGAAGCAGACCAGTGCGATCCGGATGGCATCGCGCGAACTGGGCATGGATTGACACGACAGCACCGTGCCGTTACCGTTCCGCGCGGCGAGGGTGTCGACGTCTTATCTTGGGTCTTGGTCACTCCGCCATATCGCCCACCATTCACTTCCACGGAAGCCCCACTCATGCCACGCAGTGCAGGGATGCCCGGAACCGCGGCCGCCGAGGGGCATCCGTTTGCGATGCGCCGGCGCGTCGATGCGAACCGTCGTCGCTGCCTCGTGGGCTCGCTTTTCTGGCTGCTGGCCGCCTGTGGCTGTTCCGCATGGAAGGACCCGACGTCGCCTCCCTTGCAACTGCCCGCCCATCGACTGTCTCCCGACAGCGTCGGCCTCGAAATCACCTTCGTGCGCGTGCCCGCAGGCAACAGCTCGATGACCGACGAACTTTGGGAGCGTGTGGATGAACAGTGCGTCGACGCGAAGTCGCGGATGGAACTGAATCGCAACGGCTTCCGCGCCGGACTCGTCGGATCGCAACTCCCCGAATCGCTCCGCCGACTTCTCGACGAACAGAAGCAGCAGAACCAGCTCGACCGCCTGGTCAGTTCCGAAACCGATGTGCTCGCCCAGAACCGGCAGTTGCAGAACCGCTCCGGCCAGCGCAGCGAAATCGTGGCGGGGCCTCCCCAGCCGGAAATGGTTGCCCTGTACAAGGCCGAGCAGCAGGCGAAGATCACGGGGAAAACCTTCCGCGATGCGCAATGCATCCTGGCCACGCGATGCTTTCCGCAGAACGACGGCAGCGTGCGCATGGAATTGATTCCCGAGGTGCACCATGGCGAGCCTCGCAAGCAATGGGTGGCGGGCGAGGGCACGTTCCATCTGCTGTCGGGACGAGAGCGTGAAGTGTTCGCGGAGTTGAAGATGCAACTGACCCTGCAGCGTGGCCAGACGCTGGTGCTCAGCAGCACGCCGGAAACCAAAGGGCTGGGGCAGAACTTCTTCATCGAATCCGGTCGTGGCGCGACGCAGCAGAAGATCTTCCTGGTGCGACTCAGCCAGACCCAGCGTGACGAGCTGTTCGATGCGCCGCAGGAGCAGAAGCCCGGGCAGGCGGCGGAACTGGCCGGTTCTCCCTGAACAGGCTGACGCGGTCGACGCGGCGTCCGGAAGACCTCGGCAGCGTCCGGGCGTCCGCCGGGCCCGGTCTGGGCAGCCGAGGAGGCGGCACGGAAACCCATTGGGGATTGCCACGGGGTGTCCGAACTTTCATAATCCTTTGCTTGTAGCCAACCGAGCGGCCCGCAGAGGTCGCTCACACAGTCGGGCACATCCGTCGGGTCGCCTGCCTGGCTCCCAGGCGGAGGCGCGGTGCTTCCCTGGTTCGGGCGAGCGGCCTTTTCGGAGTGAAGCCCGCCCAAGACTGCGATCGGCTTTCAGATTGGATCTTACGGGGATCGCTTTTTCTCGCGGAGCGATCCCCCCAGCGTTTCGAGGAGATTTGCGATGCCCCTGGTGCCGTTGCGCCTGCTGCTGGACCACGCCGCCGAACACAACTATGGCGTGGCGGCCTTCAATGTCAACAACATGGAACAGATCCAGGCCATCATGGAGGCGGCCAAGGAGACCGATTCGCCGGTCATTATCCAGGCCTCGCGCGGAGCTCGCAGCTACTCGCAGGACAACTACCTCCGGCACCTCATGCTGGCCGCCGCGGAACTCTATCCGCAGATCCCCGTCACGATGCACCAGGACCACGGCAACAGCGTGGCCACCTGCTTGAGCGCCATCGAAAACGGCTTCACGTCCGTGATGATGGACGGATCGCTGAAGGAAGATGGCAAGACTCCGGCCTCCTACGAATACAACGTCGATGTCACCCGCAAGGTGGTCGAGCTGGCGCATGCCAAGAACGTCTCCGTCGAAGGCGAGCTCGGCTGTCTCGGTTCGCTGGAATCGGGCGAGGGCGAGCAGGAGGACGGCCACGGAGCGGTGGGCGAGCTGTCACACGACCAGCTGCTGACCGACCCCGACCAGGCCGCCGACTTCGTCGCCGCCACCGGCTGTGACGCCCTGGCAGTCGCGATCGGCACCAGCCCCGGCGCTTACAAGTTC
>CAZUJM010000038.1:20419-30863 GCA_964620405.1 uncultured Pirellulaceae bacterium
AGTTCACGCGCAAGCCCGACGGCGAGATCCTCGCCATGGATCGCATCATCGCCATCCACAAGAAGCTGCCCAACACGCACCTCGTCATGCACGGTAGCAGCTCGGTGCCCCAGGAACTGCAGGACGTCATCAACAAGTACGGCGGCAGCATCCGCCAGACGTGGGGCGTCCCCGTGGAAGAGATCCAGCGGGGCATCAAGTACGGCGTGCGAAAGATCAACGTCGATACCGACAACCGCCTGGCCATGACCGGCGCCATCCGCAAGGTGCTGATGGAAAGCCCCGAGAAGTTCGATCCGCGCGACTACATGAAGCCGGCTCGCGACGCGATGAAGAAGGTCTGCATCGACCGCATGGTTGCCTTCGGCCAAGCTGGCAATGCCAGCAAGATGAAGTTCTAACGGCCCCTCTGGCCAACTCGCCATTTTGCCTTCGTGGTTTGTGCTTTTTGAACCACGGAGAGCACGGAGGGCACGGAGATTCGCCTGAACCTCCGTGTCCCCGTGGCCAACCTCGGTGTGCTCCGTGGTGAAAAATCCGCAACGAAACCGGCCACGACGGCGTCCATGAAATAGCGGCATCCGCGTTGCCGCTTCTGCCACCCTCTCCTACAATCCCCGCCGCCTCGCGGCGACCTTGGGGATACGATGGGCCGCGTCGCCCTTTCGTCAGCAGGAGAGAGACGATGAACGTTCCCGCGCGCCGCACGGACGACGAGTGTGGAGAGGACGAGATCCTGTCAGCCGGCCGCTTGATCCTCCAGCAGGAACAGTCGGCCGTCGCGGGTCTCGCCCTTCGACTCGACCATCGCTTCTGCGCCGCCGTGCAGTTGCTGCTGCGTTGCTCGGGCAGTGTCATGGTCAGCGGCATGGGCAAGGCGGGACTGGTCGGCCAGAAGATCGCCGCGACGCTCTGCTCCACAGGCACGCGCAGCCATTTCCTGCATCCGGCGGAAGCGGTCCACGGCGACCTGGGTCGCATCCACCGCGACGATGTGATGCTGGTCCTCAGCTACAGCGGTGAAACCGAGGAAGTCCTGCGGTTGCTGGGCCCGCTGGAAACCCTGCGTGTGCCCGTCATCGCCATGACGGGTCGACCGCTGAGCCGCTTGGCGCGGCGCGCGACCGTGGTACTGGAGCTGGGGGACGTCGAGGAAGCCGGCACGCTGCGCCTCGCGCCCAGTGCCAGCACCACCGCCATGCTCGCGCTGGGCGACGCCCTGGCCCTCACAGCCAGCCAGCATCGAGGATTCACCCCCGCCGACTTCGCCCGCTATCATCCGGGCGGTTCACTCGGTCGGAAACTGGCCCGGGTCGAGGAGGTCATGCGGCCCCTGTCCGAATGCCGCGTCGGAGCGCCGACCCGAACCGTGCGTGAAACGGTCGTCTCCGTCAGCCGCCCCGGTCGTCGCACGGGAGCCGTCCTGCTCACCGAAACCGATGGCCGCCTCGCGGGGATCTTCACCGACAGCGATCTCGCCCGGCTGCTCGAACGCCAGCAGGACTCGCTCCTCGATGAACCCATCGCCCGCGTCATGACGCGCTCCCCCAAGACGATTGCCAGCGGACAGCTGGTCACCGCCGCCATCGAACTCATGGTCCAACACAAGATCAGCGAGCTGCCCGTCATCGACGAGTGCCAGCATCCCCTGGGCCTGATCGACGTCACCGATGTCGTGGGCTTTCTCCCTGAAACAACCAGAGAAGACAGGGGACATGGGAATAATTCGGCGACTTTGACGAATCGTGCAATCTCGACTTCCACTGCCGCGGAAAACTTGCGAGTGTTCCCGCCCACCGAGTAGCTTGGTCCCCCGCCCCCTGAGGCAGCTTGCTTGTTGGCCAGCTTCGAACAGGGGACGACTACAGGGCACACGGCGTGTGCCCGCTGTGGAGTATGCCGGCTACGCAGCATTTCCCTGTGAGTTTCGCGACTCCCAATGCCTCGCACGACCGCTTCATGAACCACGCAGGATGACGGCGCGTACATGAAACCAGAACAACGATGCCAGTCTATTGAACTGATCCTGTCCGACGTCGACGGCGTCCTGACCGACGGCGGCGTGATTTTTGACAACCAGGGAATCGAGATCAAGCGGTTCCACATCCGCGACGGCCTGGGAATCAAGCTCTGGCAGCGAGCCGGCTACCGATTCGGCGTGGTCACCGCGCGGAACTCGCATATCGTCAAGGTGCGTGCCGCGGAGTTGGGAATCGACATCATACGCCAGGGGTTTGAGCAGAAGCTGCCGACGATCCGCGAGATCATGCAGCAGCTGCGGCTGATGCCGGAGCAGGTGTGTTACATCGGCGACGACCTGACCGACTTGGCCGCGATCCAGACGGTGGGACTGGGCGTGGCCGTGGCGGACGCGGCGACGGAGGTGCGCACGAGCGCCCACTACGTGACGAAGCTCCCCGGCGGCAGCGGTGCCGTGCGGGAGGCGATCGAATTCATCCTCAAGGCCAAGCAGCGTTGGGGAGACCTGATCTTGAAGTACCAGGCTTGATCGGGGACGCAGCGGCCCGCGATCCATTCGCGCGGCCCGCCAACCTGTGACGTTCCGACTTTCCCTCGCCCTTCCGGCTCGGACCCGATATGCGATCGATCCCGTGGAAACGAACCGCCACCAGCCTGGCCATCGTGTTGGCCACGTACTGGTTGTACGCGCTGTTCGTCGTCCCGCGCATCGAACCGCCGGCTCCGCAGTCCTTGGAGCAACTGGGCCATGCGAAGCCCAGCACGCCGCGCGCCACGGACCGCTTCCAGGCCGAACTCGCCGGACTTTTCCCGGAAGGCGCGTGGGAGAACACGTCCCCGAAGATCCTGCGCCACCGCAACACGATCCTGCTGTTTCGCGACTACCGCCCGCAGGAGGACGGCACGCTGCGCATCCAGCCGTGCACGATCGTGTTCCGCAATCCACGCCAGGGCAATCCGGACCTCCGCGACCAGTCCTCTACGCTGGTCCTGCAAGCGCCCGAAGGCGCGATCCTGCAGTTGAGCAAACCGGTCGACTCGCAGAACATCCAGCTGGGTGAGCCGGTCAAGGGACACCTGCTGGGCAAGATCCATATCTCCTGTCCCGGCAAACCCGACGGCACGGGCCGCATGCAACTGCTATGTTCGGATGTGCGCATCAACGAGCAGCGACTGTGGACTCCGAACGAAGTCGACTGGCAGTTCGAACGCAGCCGCGCGCGTGGCCGCGACCTGATGATCAAACTGATGCCGACCGATCGCAATCGGGACCCGGGCCTGCCGCAGGGCTGGGCAGGCATCCGCTCCGTCGAACTCATTCACCTCGACGAACTGCATCTCGACATCGTCGACGCCGCTTCCACCAAGGATCCGGCCCCTGCCAAGAGCACTCCCGTGGATGTCGCCTGCCAGGGTCCCGTGCGGGTGAACTTCCTTGAGAACCTGATGACTTTCGAAGACGACGTCCATCTGCGACGCCAGGACGAAGGCGGCGCGATCGACACGCTCGACTGCCAGCGTCTCATGCTGTACCTCGCGCATCCCCAGTCCGCCGCCGGTGCGGGCGATAAAGAAACGCCGGCCGCCATTGCGCAGACTCCGACGAACACTCCGCCCGCCAGCGGGCAGGATCCGGCGGGCGAGAAGCGTTCGCCGGCACCGCGTTCGCTGCCGAAACTCGAACTGCAGCGCGTAGTGGCCGAAGGCAATCCGGTGATTCTCGACGCGGTGTCACGGCGGGCGCAGGTGCGCGGCCGCAAACTGCTCTACGACCTCAAGGCCGGCCGCTATCGCGTCTGGGCCGACGCCGACCTGCCCTCGGACCAGGCTTGGCTGCAGTTCCAGCAGCAGCAGATCGCGGCGCGCGAACTGGACTGCCAGCTGGAAGGCCCCCGCACCATTCGCCGCGTGCGCGCGATCGGTCCCGGAGCGTTCCACGGACAGTTGACGGGCGAGGAAGCCCAGCCGCTGCGGGCCCAGTGGAAGTCGGAGATGCTGCTGGAGCGGGAGCAGAGCCTCTATCGCCTGACGCTGGCCGACGAGGCCGATGTGGAACTGGCGGACACGCACCAGATTCGCGCGCACATGCTGCACCTCTGGCTCGAACCGCTCGCGAACCAGGAAACCGATCTTCCCATCGACGGTCCCGCCAACCGCGCTTCCGAGGATCTCTCGGGGAACCTCACCGGGGAACGCCCGCAGTTCCGTCCGCGGCAGTTGATCGCGCTGGCCGATCCGACCGACCCCTCCAAGCAGCCGGTCTTCCTGCGTTCGGAATCGACGACGGCCGTCACCGAGCGGCTCGACGCCACGTTCCACCACATCGATCCGGCCCCCCTCGATCGGCCCTCGCCCCAGGCTCGCCAGGATCGTCCATCGGTCGCCTCTCCCAAGACTCGCCCCGCCTCGCAGTCGCGGCCCAACGGACTTGCCCGTGCCGGTCGTGACCAGTTCCCCAACGCACGCGACTCGAGCAGCCCGCTGCTGGCGCGCAATCGGGTGGGTTCCGGAGGCGACCCGGTCCGCATCTCCAGCCAGCAAATGCAAGCGGTGCTGCGGATGGACGGATCGCGGATGGAATTGGAGGACATCAAACTGCAGAATCGCGTGGAGATCGCGCAGTTCCCCGCGCGCGACTCCTCCCCCGGCGCCTCCCCGTCCCAGCCGGCCTTCCAGCTGCGCGCCGACCGCGTCTTCATGGCGCCGTCGCGCGACCCCGCGCATCCGGTGATGGTCGCCGAAGGCTCGGCGGTCGAAATCGAGTCGCCGCAGATGCTGCTGCAGACGACGCGCCTGGAACTGGATCGCTCCGCGAACCTCGTGTCCACCGAGAAGCCCGGCCGGATGTTCGTGATGGTCGACCGCGATGCCAACGGACAGCCGCTAGTTGAACCGCAGAAGGTTTCTGTGACGTGGCAGCGTCACATGGACTTCAACGGTCGCTTCGTCCGGTTCGGCGGACAGATCGACGTCCGTTCGCCCGACCAGCGTGTGCGCAGCGAACTGCTGGAAATCCGGCTGGATCGCGATGTGCGGTTCGACGGCCCGAACCAAAGCCGCTCGGGCCCCGTGACGATCGAGGAGGTGACGGCGGATGGCAACGTGCGGGTGCAGACCGACCAGTACGTCGACGGCGCGCTCAACGCGCAGACGTCCCTGCAGGTGCCTTTCGCGCAGATCAACCGCTTGAATGGCCAGGTGCGCGCCGGCGGGCCTGGACGACTGGTCACCGTGCGGAACGGCTTCCATAACGGCCTCAGCATGCCGGGTGCACGCCCCGCGGGGCCTACCGCCCCGGACAACTCCTTGTCACCCGTGGCTTCCCCCGCGCTGCCGCGACTGCGTTCCCAGCAGGCGGATGGCGGCGAGAAGACCTTCCTGCAGGTCGACTACCAGGGACGCATCGAGGGCAACCTGAATGAGCGGATCGTCCACTTCCAGGACCACGTCCATGTGGTCTACGGTCCGGTGATGAGCTGGAACGAGACGCTGCAGCCGCAGGGAGCC
Organism: uncultured Pirellulaceae bacterium; assembly: GCA_964620405.1. GTDB lineage: Bacteria > Planctomycetota > Planctomycetia > Pirellulales > Pirellulaceae > CAZUJM01. The sequence continues at coordinate 25,907 of CAZUJM010000038.1, forward strand.
CTCCGCAAAAACGATGTGCTCCTTTCCTGCCAGCGTCTGACGCTGGCCCAGGGGCAGCCGGGGAGCGACGGCCGCGCCACCTTCGACCTGCAGGCCCAGGGGAACACCTATGTCGAGGGCCAGACGTTCACGGCGCGCGGCGAACGGGTTTCCTACGAGCAGGCCAAGGACCTGCTGGTGCTGGAGGGGACGGAGCGGACCGACGCCGTCCTCTCGCACCAAGCCCGCGTCGGCGCCGCCCGCTCCGAACAGGTGGCCCGCAAGATCCTCTACTGGCCCGGCACGGGACGCGTGGATGTCGACGACGCACGCTACCTCGACCTGGGCAACCTGGGCCTCTGATCGACCCCTTCCCGACCAGCAGTGCCCCGATCCAACCGATCTCCCCTGACGCATCTGCCGGGACTTCCCGCCCGATTTGCCGCATGGCACATTCCCCGGGGGTCGTTCGCCGGCTCCACGTCGGCCCGTTGCGATCCCGGAGTGTTTTTTTTCGCGGGAACGCCCGCATCGACCGGGAACCGTCGAAGTTCGCGGCTGGAAACATCCCAAGAATCGGTTCCTGAGGTAAATTGTAACGAACGTGGCGGCGGTCCCTACCCGAGGTCCCCGCGGGACCACCCGCGCCGCGGCTCCGCGATGCTACCTCCCGCCCCAGGCAACTTCCGTTCTCCCCCAGCGGTCCCTCCCATGACGGTCTACGTATTCGGACATCGCAACCCCGACACAGACGCCATCTGCTCGGCCATCACCTACGCCGACTACCTGCAGCAGACCTCGCGGCCCGACGCCGTGCCCGCCTGCTGCGGACACATCAACGCGCGGACGGAGTTCGTCCTCAAGCAGGCGGGCGTGCCCGCGCCGCGGATCATGATGGACGTGCGTCCGGAGATCCAGGACATCTGCCGTTGCGACGCCGTCACGGCTTCGGAAGACGAAGTGTTCTTCGAGGTCTACGAGCGTCTGTCCCGCCATAAGCTCCGCGCCATCCCCATCGTGTCCGAAGACGGCAGCCTCACCGGCATCCTCTCGCTGCTGGACCTGCTGGAACTGGTCTTCCATGTGGACGACCATGATCCGCTGCAGTCGCGGAAGGTGCACAGCAGCCTGTCGAAGATCTGCGCGGCGGTCGGCGGTCGCTTCGCGCATGAGATTCCCGGCGAGAGCGAGCGACGCGAGAAGGTGCTGGTCATGGTGGGCGCGATGAGCGCCGGCAACTTCGCCCAGCGATTGAACCGGTTCCCGGCCGAGCAGTTGCTGGTGGTGAGCGGCGATCGCCCCACGATCCACCTGTCGGCGCTGGAACGCGGCGTGCGCGGCCTGGTGATCACCGGCGGCTATGAACTCTCGCCGGGACTCCAGCAGCTGGCCATCGCCAATCGGGTGACCGTCATCAGCAGCCCGCACGACACGGCCACCACCGTCCTGCGCATCAAGTCGGCTCGCTCCATCGAATCGGCCGTCAACCGCGACTTCATCACGATGTCGGCCAAGGAGCTTGCTGAGGACGCGCGGGCGAAGGTCCAGCGGGCCCAGCAATTCATGTTTCCCGTGCTCGACGACGAAGGCCAGATCTTCGGAGTGCTCTCCAAGTCCGACCTGGTGAGCCCGCCCAAGTCACAGCTGGTGCTGGTCGACCACAACGAACTGGCCCAGGCCGTCGCGGGCGCCGAGCAGTCGGAGATCCTCGAAGTGCTGGACCACCACCGGCTCGGCGGCTCCATCCGCTCCTCCCAGCCCATCCGCTTCATCAACGAGCCCGTCGGTTCCACCTGCACGCTGGTGGCCCGCCAGTATCGCGCGGCCGGCATCACGCCAACCCCCGGCATCGCCCTCTGCATGGCCGCCGGCATCATCTCCGACACACTCTTCCTCCGCTCCCCCACCACTACCGACGTCGATCGCTCCGTCATCGACTGGCTCCGCCCCCTCTGCGAGGTCGACCTCGAAACCTTCGCCCGCGACTTCTTCGCCATCGGCTCGGCTCTCCGCACCTGCTCGCCCCACCAGGTGGTGCGCGAGGACTGCAAGGAGTTCACCGAGAACGGCCACCACTTCTCGATCTCGCAGATCGAAGAGATGGGATTCGACCTGTTCTGGAAGCGAAAGGAGGAGTTGAAGGCGGCGCTGGAGGAGTTGATGCTGAGTCGCGGCCTGGACTTCGCGGCCCTGCTGGTCACCGACATCACATCCAACGGCAGCCTGCTGCTGCTTTCGCGCGAACTGCCGGCCTTCGAGGATATCAACTACCCGCGCGTCGACCGCAACCTGTATGAGCTGGCGGGAGTGGTCAGCCGCAAGAAGCAGCTGCTGCCGCTCTTCGCCAGGCTGCTCGAAACGACCTCGCCGTCGCGAGTCTGACGCCGAAGGCCGCACGCAGGGCCCTCCGTGCAAACCTCCGTGCTCTCCGTGGTGAAAGAAAAGAGCCCTGCCGCGAACTCCCGACCGTTCAAATACCGGGGGGAGTTAACCACGGAGGACTCGGAGGTTTGCACGGAGGACCACGGAGGTTTTCATCGACGCGTCAACCGGCAGGTCTACCCCACGTCCACCCACTGCCGGGTGCCCGCGCTCTTCAGCACCGCGTCGCAGATCTTCTGCGTCTCCAGTGCGTCGCGGAAGGTCGGCGAAGCCGGCTTGCCGGTTTCCAAGCCGAGCAGGAAGTCGGCCACCTGGTGGATGAAACTGTGCTCGTAACCGATCTGCAGGCCCGGCACCCACCACTTGCCCATGTACGGCATGTCGCCATCGGTCACATGGATCGAACGCCAGCCGCGGACCAGCGAGTTGTCGCGATGATCGAAGTAGCTGAGTCGATGCAGGTCGTGCAGGTCCCAGGCGATCGACGCGTGCTCGCCGTTGATCTCGAACGTGTACAACGCCTTGTGGCCGCGAGCGTAGCGCGTGGACTCGAAGAGCCCCAGCGAACCGTTGCGGAAATGGCAGAGGAATGCGCAGGCATCATCAATGCCCACCTTCTCGACCTTGCCCGTCAGGTTGTGCTTCCGCTCCTTGATGAACGTCTCGGTCATCGCATTCACATCGTGGATGCCGCCATTGAGCCAGATGGCCGTGTCGATGCAGTGGGCCAGCAGGTCGCCGGTGACGCCGCTGCCGGCGGCGGCCGAGTCCAGGCGCCACAGAGCCGCTCCACCCTGCGGCAGGTCGGCCGAGATCGTCCAGTCCTGCAGGAAGTTGGCGCGGTAGTGGAAGATCTTGCCGAGCCTTCCTTCGTCGATCAGCTGCTTGGCCAGCGTCACGGCGGGCACGCGGCGGTAGTTGTACCAGACCGTGTTGGCGACGCCCGCCTTCTCGACGGCCGCGCACATCACCTCGCCCTCGGCCACGTTCATCGCCAGCGGCTTCTCGCAGAGGATCATCTTGCCGGCCTCGGCGGCCGCCACGGCGATCTCCTTGTGCAGGTTGTTCGGCGTGCAGATGTCGACCGCGTCGATGTCCGAACGCTGCAGCAGCTTCCGCCAGTCGGTCTCCACCGACTCGTAGCCCCACGTGTCGGCGAACTTGCGGGCGTTCTCCTCGTTCCGCGCGCAGATCGCCTTCAGCACCGGGCGATGCTGGAGGTCAAAGAAGTGGCTGACCTGGCTGTACGCGTTCGAATGCGTCTTGCCCATGAAGCCGCAGCCGATCACGCCGATGTTGAGGGGTTTCTTGGCACCCATTGCTGAGGGTCTCCTGGAGGTAAAGTGTTCGACGGGCGGGGCGCGCGGCGGCGAAGCAGACTCCGCCGCGCGGGCCTCGCGGGTTATTCCTTCCAGCCGTGGGCGTCCCGCACGGCAACCATTGCCTGCAGGATGTCGTTCCAGGTCTGGGCCTTCATCATCACATCGTTCGGGAACATGCAGCCGTCCCAGCAGATATGGCGGAACGCCTTGGTCGGGGTGCCTTGGGCATCGCGGAGCCAGAAGCCGGCGTGGTGCGCGATGTTCAGCTTGCCGTTCGGATCGTTCGGCAGGCAGTGGCGTCCCGTCTTGTCGTGCGAGCCGCTGCCCTTGACGGTGGCGTCGTTCTGGGCCACATGGAAGTCGATGGTCCAGGGGCGCAGCGCGGCCGTCAGCTTCGCCAGCGCCTCGTCGAGCGCCGCGGGTTCCCACTGGAAACCGGCCGGCACGATTCGATCCTCGGGCGCGTTGTAGCCGAGCAGGTAGAGCAGCGTGTGCGCCATGTCGGCTTGGAAGCCGACGACGCCCGGGCGATTGACCGTCTCCAGCAGCTGCACCATGCGGCGCCAGCTGTGCATGCCGCCCCAGCAGATCTCGCCTTCCGCCGCCAGACGCTCGCCATGGTCGGCCGCGATCTCGCCCGCCTTCTGGAACGTCTCGGCGATCTTTCGCGTGTTGCCGTCCGGATCGGAAGACCACGTGCCCGGATCGACGGCCGAATCGATGCGGACGACGCCATGCGGACGCACGCCCATCTCGCGCAGTCGCCTGGCGATCTGGCAGCCCTTGCGGACCTGCGTAAGGAACTGCGCCCGCTCCGCCTCATTGCCCATCGACGAGCCGCCGCCCGTGGGCGGCCAGACGGGAGCGACGACGGAGCCGACGACGAGGTTCCGCGCCCGCACCTTGTCGGCCAGACGCTTCAGGTCCTCCTCAGTCGAATCGATGTCCACATGCGGCGCGAAGAGGAACAGGTCGACGCCGTCAAACTTCTGACCCTGGAACTCGGCCGCCGCCGTCAGGTCCAGCATCGTGTCGAGGTCGATGGGCGGCTCGGAGTCGGGCCCTTTGCCGACGACACCTGGCCAGGCCGCGTTGTGTAGCTTCGGGAAGTTGTTGCCGCTCGACATCTGCCGGGTTCTCCTTCGCGTGGTGGGAAACAAAACCCCCGGCGCCGGAAGCCGGAGATCGCTGGACACATCGTGAGCAGGACGGCTGGAAGCCCCGCGGACTGGACGCCCGACGAGAAGTGAGCCGAACCGAGCGAGCCCGCCGGC
>CAZUJM010000039.1:0-632 GCA_964620405.1 uncultured Pirellulaceae bacterium
TTCGAAGTTACAGAGTTTCCTGAGTTAGCAACGAGTTCGACTTATCTGTAAGTTCTTGATTTTTGGAGAAGTTTCCCATGCGTAAGATTTTCTTTGCTCTGTCTCTGCTGGCTGGTTCGCTGGTTTCCTCGAGCAGCTACGGTGCGCTCCAGTTGACGCTGTTCGCTCCGAACAACTCGACCGCTCTGATCGCTGACAACGGCGCTGACGATGCGGATCCCGCCACGGGCAGCATCGTGGTTGTTTCGAAGACGGTTGGTAACTACACGTTCGCCGTGAATGCCACGACCTCCAGCTCCACGGGTCTGTTGACGATCCAGAACTCGTCGGTGTTGACGATCACCGGTACCACGCCCGGCAAGGTTGGCATTCTGGCCAGCACCAGCGGCGCTCCGACGGCCGGCAGCAGCATGGTGGTGCAGTCGAACGCCAGCGTCTCGTATGCTTCGGGCAGCAATCGCAGTACCGCTGCTGTGTCGTACGCGTCCTATGTGGATTCGTCGAACGCCCTGAGCACGGTGTCCTACGTCGGTGGCGTGGTGACGGCTGTTCCGGGCGGCACCGTGGTCGACAGCGGTTCGGGTTCCATCGCTTCGCCGATCTCGAATCCGAACAGCGGCTGGACCGATACC
>CAZUJM010000039.1:642-28457 GCA_964620405.1 uncultured Pirellulaceae bacterium
GGTGGCGTTGAACCTTCTCGTCATGGCTGACTTCTCGGTGGTCGCCGTATCATTAAAAAACAACCACAAGATCCAGCTGAACGGTTCGGTCCAGATGAACCCCGTGCCGGAGCCGGCTTCGCTGGCCATCTGGGCCATGGGCGGTCTGGTCGGCCTGGCCGTTCGCCGTCGCTACTGCTAGTTGAAGAAAGCCCCGGCTCGCCGGGGTGAGGTCTGTAAACAAGGGGCCGGTCGTCGCCGCAAGCGATGGCCGGCCTTTTTTCGTTTCGGCGATGGCCTTCAGGTTGTCCGGGGGCCTGTTCAGGATTTGTGACGTCTTGGGCAGCTCTCTTCCTGGCCCTTGCAACGGTCTTTCACGGTTTTCTTTGCCGCCGAAATCCTCGGACGGCTGTGTCTGGACGGTTCTTCGCCAGACCTTCTCCTTCGGACACCTCTTGGTCCTCCTTAGACCTTTGGCCGATCCGACTGCTTGGTGACTTAGCCTCCCGGGCCTTCTTGGAACTCGTGTCGTGTTGGCTGGAAATGGGGAAATGGGAACTTGCGGAAATTTGGGTAGGCAGTAAAATCAAAATCATCGGCAAAATTGGAATCGCTGTACACGGCTTCGGCGTCCCCATGAACAACGGCCTGTTCCAAGCACTGGCAATGATCGCGATAACCGTCGCCTGCGGTGGCTCCGCGTGCGGCAGTATCGTGCTCCAGCCAACGCGGTACCTGGGGCAAGCGGTACAGCAGATGTCCGGTATTTCCTCGGAGATGCTGGCCGCAGAGGCCGGAGCGGGGGCGGCGTCTCGGCACTTGGATGACGGGCGTCCGGAGCGACGATCGGCGCCGCATGTGCCTGCGAGAGGGCCGGGCCTTTACCAGCCTGCCCACGGGGGAGCCATGGAGGGGGCGGGTGGAGTTCCTAGTTTTCGCACAGTCCACGGGGAGTATGTGATGGCGGCCGTTACGGGCTTGCCGCAGCAAGACCCGTTGATAGATCGGATACGGGGCGAGTGCAAGCTCATCCTGATGAGTGCGGATCCTCGCGGGCTTCTCCGGCCGCCTGAGTTCATGAAGTTACAGAGTTCCTTGAGTTAGCAGCCTGTTTTCAACCAATCTGTAAGTTCCGTTTCTTTGGAGAAGTTTCCTATGCGTAAGATCTTTTTTGCTCTCTCTCTGCTCGCCAGCTCGCTGGTTGCCTCGAACAGCTACGCCACGGTCCAGCTGACGTTGTTCGCTCCGAACAACTCCACTTCGTTGATCGCCGACAACGGCGCTGACGACGCGGACCCGGCCACGGGCAGCATCGTGGTGGTTTCGAAGACCGTCGGCGGTTACGTGTTCAGCGTGAACGCGACGACCTCCAGCACCACTGGCCTGCTGTCGCTGACGAACTCGTCGGTGTTGACGATCGCCGGCACCCTGCCCGGCAAGGTGGGTATCCTGGCCAGCACCAACAACGCTCCGACGAACGGTGTCGGCGTGGTGGTCCAGTCGAACGCGAATGTGTCGTACGCTTCGGGCAGCAATCGCAGCACCGCGGCTGTCTCGTACTCGAGCTTCGTGGACACGACCAATGCACTGAGCACGGTGTCGTATGTCGGTGGCAACGTGACGGCTGTTCCGGGCGGCACCGCGGCGGGCAGCGGCTCGGGCTCGATCGCTTCGCCCATCTCGAACCCGAACAGCGGTTGGGTTGACTCGGGTGTCGCGAACCTCAGCCTGAGTGCCACGTCCGTGGCGATGAACCTGCTCATCATGGCCGACTTCTCGGACGTGGCGGGAGCGGGCTCCGTCAATCACAAGATCCAGCTGAATGGCTCGATCCAGCTGAGCCCCGTGCCGGAACCGGCTTCGCTGGCCATCTGGGCCATGGGCGGTCTGGTTGGCTTGGCCGTTCGCCGTCGCTACTGCTAGTGGATGGTCGCTGCCCCGGTCTCTGGGGATAGCTTTTCGAATCCGAGGGCCGGTTGCCGCCGCGTGCGGTGACCGGCCCTTTTTCGTTTTCATTCCCTTCGGTACTGCTCTCTCTGTAGAGGTCCCTGGGTTCCAGGACTGCTCGCAGCCTGGGGCCTCTCTATCTCCAGGGGCCATCGCTTGCGTGCCGTCTTTTCTCGGGAGCTCTGGCGCCTCGGGGCGGTTTTGAGGCCGCCGAACGCCGGGATCGCCAGCGAATCGGACCTCTTTCGCGCCCGCTTCCCGCCCGACCGGCGTTGGAAAGCTACGTTTCCAGCGTGAAGTAGGCGTCGCGCTGCGGACCGTCCGCTGGGCGATAGCTCCTGGCAGTAGCTCTTAGGGGATGAGAACCCCTTTTGGTCCGCCCCGAGAACGCCGTCACGGCACCTGATCCTGCCCAAAAAGTCCGGCTTTCGGGCTCTTTTCGGCGCCAGGGACCTCAATCCAGTATGGTCTGCCCGATCCACGGCGTTCTGGGCTGTAAGTGCTTCTGCAACAGGGGGTTGCGATAAGTTTCTTGGCTGTCGGCTCTTGAGGGGGGCAGGGGTCCAATTAGTGTTAGGTGAGTACTCAGTTGTTCGACTTCGAAGCACAACCCGCCGGGTGGTGATTCGCGAGTTGAACGGGGAGTACGAGCCTCCTCAAGGGGCTTTCTCCTGTCGGTCGATCCCACTTCCGAACGCACACTTCACAGACGTTCAGTTTCACTTCTCTTGGAGCAGCATCCTATGCGTAAGTTGACCTTTGTTTTCGCCCTGCTGGCCAGCTCGATCGTTGCCTCGGACGCCTTCGCGTCGCTGAAGGTGACCCTGTTCGCCCCGAACAATCAGACCGTGGAAATCAACGACACGGACGCCGGCCAGTCGGCTGGCAACGTGGTAGTCCTGAGCCGCACGGTGGGTGGGTACACCTTCTCGGTGACCGCCGCCACCTCGACCACGACGGGCTTGGTGACGATCCAGAACATGTCGGTTCTGACGGCTTCCGGTACCGTCGCTGGCAAGGTCGGTATCCTGGTGAGCTCGAACAACGCCCCGGTAACGGGCCCCACCGCTTCGCTGCAGTCCAACGCCAGCGTGGCCACGGCCGCCGGTGCTTCGAACAGCCAATCGGCCGTCTCGTACTCGGCCTACGTCAACACGGCCAACTCGATCGCTTCGATCTCGTATGTGGGTGGCAACGTGAATGTGGTCGACGGCGGCACGCTGGTCACCAACAAGTCGGGCAACATCACCAGCCCGCTGGGCAATCCCAACGACAGCTGGTTCGAGTCGGGAGTTGGTTCGGTCGCCCTGGGCGGTGCCACGAACGTGACCATGAACCTGTTGGTCATGGCCGACTTCTCGCGGATCAATGCGGGCTCTGCCGCCAACCACCGCGTGCAGTTCAACGGCTCGCTGGCCCTGTCCCCGGTGCCGGAACCGGCTTCGCTGTCGGTCTGGGGCCTGGGTGGCCTGCTCGGACTGGCCGTCCGTCGCCGCTACGCCTAAGCCTGGGGCCGGAAACGGCCTGAGCAGACGGTAAGATTCGGGCGGGGCGATTGTCACGAGAGTGGCAGTCGCCTCGCCTTTTTTCGTTTCGGCCCGTTCCGCACCCACATCGTGGCACAACGCTCGGTCACACCTGCCGGCGCTCTGTCCGCCCTCAGGCGGTTCGGCCTTCCCGCCTCCCTCTTTCGCCGCGATCGTCTCTTCTTCTCCGATCGTGGGCTAGGCTTCCAGCAACCTGCGTGAGACCGCAGATCGTCGCTCGGCCCCATTCACGCCCCTTCAAGCCAAGGCACTGCACGCCAAGGCAAGGCACTTCGAACGGCACCGCGACCTTTCGTTGCTCGGAGATTCGGACATGCGCGCGTACCTTCTGTTGGCTTGGGCCTTGATCACCCTGTTGACGCCTTGCGCGGAGGCGTCGTTCCAGATCACGTTCCGCAGCAACTATGGTGGCACGGCCACCGTGGTGGACAACGGGTTTCGCGACGAGGACCCGATGGTCGGCAGCATCCGGGTGGGCGGTGTGGGCGGGACGCCCCTGGTACTGAACGGGTACACCTTTCGCACCCACATGGCGTATGCGGGCCAGGCTGGCGGCATCAACTTCATCAGCACGGGGACGATGGTGACGGGATGGGGTGCTGGCAGCATCTCGATCTTGGCGAGCATGAACGACATCTCCACCAGCCAGCCCCAGGGGATAGTTTCCAGCAACGCCGCGATCTCCTTTGTGACGCCCTTGAAGGTATGCAATACAGCCACCGTGGAGTACGGCGCCTACGTCGACAACTTGAACCGTCTGAGCACCCAGCCGCAGGGCACCCTTGTCAGTGCTCCGGCCAGCGGCTACATCGACGGCAATGCGTCCACGGCAGCTGCTTCCGTGGCCTCGTTCTCCGACGACACCGTCGTGGCCTCGAACTCCCTATTCGCCATGAATCTCTACTTGCGGGCGACGGGCCTGATGGCGAACGTGGGGAACCGTCTCTTCTTCGACGGTGGCTTGCAGTTCCTGCCGATTCCCGAGTCCTCCTCGGGGGTCATCTGGTCGCTGCTAGGCGGCTTGGCGCTGGCCTGGCGGCGTCGCTGCTGCTGAGCCATAAGGGGATCTACTCGATTGCGTTCCCGGCCGCCCTCGCGGGCGACGGCCCGGTGACCGCCGAGGCGACTCCAGGGTCGGTCTGTCGGAACTTCCGTAACCCAGGATGTCTGGTCCCTGCCGCAGGCTTTGACCTACACTCCCCGTGGACACGCATATGATGTATCTCGTCGCGCTGGCGGGAAGGCATGACCTGCCGATCGCCGCCGCTGGAATATCGAACGATCACGCGGCCCGCGGGCTGTGTGGAAGGCATTTAGATTGAGAGAGCGTCCTGGGAGGGAAGCTTGCATGGCTGGTCAAAACATCCTGGTAATCGGCAGTTCGGGCTTTATCGGATCTCATCTGACGCAACTGCTGGCGGACCAAGGCCACACGGTGGTGGGGCTGGACAAGCGGCCGCCTGCGGAGCCGTTTGGCGTCGCGAAGTTCCTGCGGGGCGACGTGATGGACGAGGGGTCGTTGCGCGCGGCCATGGAGGGAATCGACACGGTGATCAACCTGGCCGCGGTACACGCCGACGCGGGGCACAAGCCCCACGAGTACTGGGACACGAACGAGACCGGTGCGAAGACGCTGGCCAAGGTCATGTCCGACTTCGGCAATAAGCGGCTGGTGTTCGTGAGTTCGATGGCCGTGTACGGGGATCGTCCGGACGAACCGAATGAGAGTTCGGATCTGAAGCCGACGTCGGTGTACGGCGAGTCGAAGGCGGCGGCCGAGCAGGTGGTGCGGGCCTGGGTGAACGAGGATCCGTCCCGCGCGGCCGTGGTCATCCGTCCCTGCGTGGTCTACGGCGAACGGAACGTCGCCAACATGATGAACCTGATCAAGCAGATCGACTCCGGACTCTTCATGATGTTCGGCTCCGGGGACCACGTGAAGGCGACGGCCTACGTCGGTAATCTCGTGCAGGCTCTGGTGGGACGCATGCAGGCGATGGAGCCGGGCGTGCAGGTCTACAACTACGCCGACAAGCCCGACCTGCCCGTCAAGCTGGTCGTCAAGACGATCCGCGATACGCTCGGCCGAAAGGGCTCACCCTGGCGCATGCCGCTCTGGGTCGGCGTGCTGGCGGCCAAGCCGTTTGACCTGCTCTCCTTGATCCTCCGCCGACCGCTGCCTGTTTCGACGGCCCGTGTCAAGAAGCTGGCGCTTTCCACGCGGATGAACGCCCAGAAGATCCGTGATGCCGGATTCGTGCAGCCGGTGAGTTCCGAGGAAGGGATTCGACGCATGGTCCGGCACTTCATGAACGGCAAGCAGGTCCGCCACTGAGGGCGTGGACGCTGCGTCCCCGCCGGCGGCGGGGACTCGTCGACGCTGGCGGGCACCCAAGTTCCGCGCATCCCAGTTGCCGCCGCCAGGCGCGTCTCTTCGCATGCGACCGATCGTGGGACGCTGGATCTCCTCGTCTCCGCCTGCCAGTCCACCTGGAATTGGCTCGTGAGTCACCGCCGCTGGTCGTAGGCCTTGATGATGGCCGAGTTGTCCAGCTCGCCATGGCCCGCTTCCTCAAGCTGCTCGAGGATTCTGCGATGCAGTTCCGAGAACGGCAGCGGGCAGGCGTTCTGGGCGGCCTGCTCCAGGATCAGGCGGACATCCTTGAGGTGCTGGGAGAGTTTCGCCTGGGTCGAGAAATCCTCCTCGACCATCTTGCGTCCTTTGACGTCCATGGCGACCGAGTGCGCGTTGCCTTCGCGTAGTACCGCCAGCGCGTCGGCTTTCTGGATCCCGATCGACTGGGCGAAGGCGAGGCCTTCGGCGAGCGCGACACGGTTGAGTCCGATGATGAGGTTGTTGACCAGCTTCATTCGTCCCGCGTTGCCCCAGGCCCCGACGTAAAACGACCGGGGGGCGATGGCCTGGAGCACGCCGCGCGCTGCTTCGAATGCTTCACGTTGCCCGGCCACCATGGCCAGGGCTTCGCCCCGCCGCGTCTGGTCGCTGGAGGCCGCGATGGGCGTCTCCAGGTAGTGGACTCCTTGCGCCGCCAGTCGCCTCCCCAGGGCCTCGGTCTGGCATGGATCGCCCGTCGTCGTGTCCACCAGCACCTGCCCCGCACTCAAGCCGCCCAGCTGTTCCAGCGTGGCCTCGACGATCTCTGTCGTGTAGAGGCAGATGACCACTTGTTGGCAGTCGAGGAGCGGGTTGTCGGACCAGATCGCCCCGCGTTCTTCCAGCGGCGCCGCCTTCTCACGCGTGCGGTTGTGCACTCGCAGCGCATAACCGGCCTCTAACAGGCGTTCGGCCAACGCGCTTCCCAGTAACCCCAGGCCAATGACGCCGATAGGCTGGTTCGAGGAAGGCGCGAAGTTCGTTTTCGGTGTTGGGGTCATCGGTGAATGTTCCACGATGGGGAAGGGATGTTGAGCCCGAAACGATCCGAGGCACGCAATGCGGAAGCAGCCCCCCCTGTGCCGTGCTCTGCCACCGCCCAACGACTGGCGATAGGGGCTTCTGTGTGTGCCTAAACGCTATCGGCCGAGGACCAAGTCTTGGGGTGGACGGCGATTCTACCATATCGAGTTATCCGCCCCCATCGAGCGTTACTGACTCAGCGCGGGTATCTCGTAGGCGGCACACGCCGTGTGCCGCACGGGAGCGGCGCGTGGGCTAGGGCTGCGATTCAGTGTTGCGTGCTTGGGGAATCAGGGCGTTGGGCAGTTCGGTTCGGCACACGGCGTGTGCCGACTACAGCGTGCGGGCATTTTGTAGGCGGCACACGCCGTGTGCCGCACGGGAACGCCGCGCGGGCTAGGGCTGCGATTCGGTGTTGCGTGCTTGGGGAACCAGGGCGTTGGGCAGTTCAGTTCGGCACACGGCGTGTGCCGACTACAGCGTGCGGGTTGGCTGGCTCCTCAGCGCGTGGCGTCGCGTGGCGGCTGCTGGCTATTGGCGTCTTGCGATCTCTGCGTTTCCAGAAACGCCACTAAGTCAGCGAACTCGGATTCCGACAGCTGGCGTTCGAGTCCCTCGGGCATGACGCTGACGCGTCCCACCTCGAAGTCGTCGATGGCCGTGCGTGGGACGGGGATCTCCCGCGGGCGATTGCCTTCGACGGTCACCAGGATTACTTCGTCGCCCGCCTCCCGCCCCATCAGTCCCTGGATCAGTCGTCCATCTTCGAGGGTGACGTTCACCGGCTCAAATCCGCGCGCGAAACTCGCGCTCGGATAGACGATCGCCTCCAGCAGGTCGCGGCGACTGCGGAGGCTGCCGATGCCGGTGAGGTCGGGGCCGACCTGGCCACCCTCGCCCTGCAGGCGATGACAGAGATGGCAGTTTGCCTTGCCGAAAAACAGGGCGTGGCCGCGTTCCGCGCTGGAGGCGTTGCGCGCAGCGGCCGCCGCGATGGACTGCTCGTGCTTCGCCAAGCGATCGGCCCGTTGCGCTGCTTCCTCCTGGGCACGGCGCATCAGCGGCTCGGCGGCCTGCTGCACGGTCTCCGGATAGCGCGAGAAGGCGGTTTGCAGCAGATCGAGCGACCAGGGCAGTGTCGACTCCCGCAAGGCCTCGACCAGTGCCAAGCCGACCGCTTCATCGGCGTTCGAGGCGAAGACTCGGAGAAGCGCGGGAGCGTCGACTGGACCGGCTTCACGCAACATCGGCACGACCTGCAGCAGTTGCTGGCGGTTGGGTTGCAGGAGTGCGACCGTTTCGAGGGCCGAGAGACGCACGGGCAGGGGGGGCGAGCCTTGCAGCAGTTCCAGCAGCGTGGAAAACTCTGCGGCACTGACCGGCTTCTTCATCGCGGCCAGTGCATGTAGGGCGGCCACGCGGCGCACGGGGGCCGTCTCTTCGACGGCGGCCAGGGCACGCAGCGTAGTCTCTTCTCTTTCCAGACGCAGCGCCGCGATGGCTTGGATGGCCGCCAACGCGACTTCGTCGTTCGCATGGCTGGCCAGGCGTCCGAGCGCCGTTGTCCACTGCGGCGGGACCTGTTCGAGACCGCTGGATGAAGCGGCTTGCAGCAACGTCACCAATCCTTGACTCGAAAGATCGTCGGGATCACTAAGCTGGTTGGTGATCCAGTCGATCAGTGCGGGCTGGTCGCGTGCGGCGCGGACTGTTTCCCGCAGGAAGGTGATCTGCGACGACGGCAGTTGTGGAATCCGCAGCCACGCCGCGAACAGATCCGTGAACTCGGCCGCCCAGGCCGGATGACGTCGCAGGATTGGCAGGCAGTCGTCGCGCAGACGGGGGGAGTTGGAGGTGAGAGCGGCGCGGAGGTCGTCGGACCGCAGGGGATCGCCAGGCAACTGGTCCAGTGCAAGCAGGGCTGCGCGACGCGAGGATTCAGATGCGGAAGCTAACCCCTCGCGCGTCGCGCGCGAGTCGCCGATGCGAATCAAGGCCAGCACCAGTGCGTGCTCCAGGAACGGATCGTCACCGTGGGTTTGCGCATCGGTATTCGCGCCGCGTGCGGCGGCGGCCAGCAGGGCAGGTACGGCCTTGGCGTCGCCGATGCGTCCCAACGCGTTGGCCGCTTCACGCCGCACGCCGGGGGACGGATCGTGGAGCAGCAGTGCGCAGAGAGCCTCCGCGGCCGTTGCGTCGCGATGCAGGGCGATGCCTGCCACGGCCGCCTGCCGCACGTGGGCGTCGGGGTCGTGCGTGGCGAGGAGTGTTCTGCTACGCGCGGCGGGAACGTCCAGCCGCGCCAGCACCCAGGTGGCCGCGAGGCGCTGGCGCGGCGAATGCGCGGTGGCCACCTCGTCAGGGCTCGTCTCGGCAGCGGGCGAAAAGAGCACGGCCAACGCCTCGACGGCCGCGTCGCCGTGTTGTGCTAACGCGTCGGCGGCTCGCTGGCGCACGATAAAGCGTGGATCGTCCAGCCGTTCCACTAGCTCCGAGTTCGTGGCGCGCGTCCATTCCAGCCGCAGTCCGCGCGGATCGGCGAGAATCTCGGTGGTTACGCGATCATCCGCCGAGGCCACGCGCCGCACACGATAGATGCCGCCCGCGATCTCGGGCTTCGCGATCTGCGACGTCGGGCAGCAGCGCCGGAACCAGCCTCCCGTATCGATCGCCAGCAGGCTGCCGTCAGCGTCCTCGAGCACGTCCGTGAAGTGGACATCGGGCTGGACGGCGCGGAGGAACGGTTCCGTCTCGGCCGAGTAGCTCGAACCCGCCGGCCGCAGCCGATGACGCAGGATGCTGCCCGTATTGAAGTACGCGCCGAACAGATTGCCCTCGAACGACGGGCCGAACGCGTCGCCGCGATAGATCACACATCCCGACGGCGCGGTGGCCGTCATGGGGACGAGCGCGGGAAGCAGCGGGCCGGTGCGGATCCGATCGGTGTAGTCGCGGTCGCGCACCGAATATTCACCACCCTCGACCGCATGCACCACCGCATCGCGCAGCCCGCCGCCGAATGATGGCTTCGCCCAGTAGGTGCCTTGCAGGAACGCATCGCCGTTCGGCAGGAAGTCGACTTCCACCGGATTCCCGACGGCGCCACTGACCAATTCGATGTCGGTGCCATCCGGGCGACAACGCATCAGCCAGGGCCCGATCCCCTCGCGCAGCACCGGGCCGCCCGGCGCGTGGATCCGATGCCCGAAGCGGCCGGGCAGGAAATAGATCCGCCCATCGGGGCCGACGCAGGCGCCGTGGAGGTCGTCCGAGCAGCTTTGGTTGAAGGCAAAGCCCGTGACAAGTTCCTGTCGCTCGTCGATGCGCAGGTCGCCGTCGCGATCGGTGAACTTCCACAGGCTGGGTGGAGAGGTGACATAGAGCGAACCGCCGTGCCACGCGAGCCCGGTGCCGAAGACGATCTGGTCGGCGCACAGGGTGGAGCGATCGAAGATGCCGTCGCCATCGAGGTCCTCGAGGACCCGCAGCACATCGGGCGGCTTGGCCTGGCGGTCATCGCCGTTGACGCCACCCGAATCGAGCACGTAAAGGCGGCCGGCGTCGTCGAAGGTCGCGAACAGTGGCCGTTCCACCAGGGGCGGACCGGCGACGCGGACCACTTCAAATCCCTCGGGCGCCGCGCACGGTACGGATGCCGAAGGTGCCGGCTGGGAAGCATCGGCCACCAAACCCAATGCCAGCCAAGGGGCGACGACGAGAAGCAGTGCAGCCGCGCAAAACAGCCGCGATGGCGTTCCCCGCAGTCGCACCGAGGCCAGTGCAGGCGCGAAGAGGAACGCCGCGGAACACGTCGCGCGACTTGCTGTGGACCCAAGTCGCGGGCTGGCACGCGAGGCACGTCGGCGATGCGACAGGATGCTGCGGGAAGTCATGGTCGTCGGAGGCCCTCGAGGCTCGTTTTCCAGGGATCGCCTGCTGCCGTCGATGGACAGGCACCGGGGGCCGATGATAACCTCTAGCGTGGTCCGCGCCGCCACCGCCCGCCGCGGTGCAATGGCCACAATCCACGGAGAAAGGCTCGCCGTTTCCCGTGGCCGACATTATAAACATTCCCCGACAGGCGGGCGGCCCATCCCTTCGGTGACCAGGAGTTTCCCATGTCCGATGTACAGATCTCGGTGCACGCTCGCGCCGGTCGACAGTGTGCCAGCAGCGGTTCCAAGTGGGAGCCGATCCTGGGGTATAGCCGTGCGGTTCGCAGTGGCAACCTGATCGCCGTCACCGGCTCGGTGGGCGTCAACGCCGATGGTTCCTACAGCAAGTCGCTGGCCGAACAGACGTCGCGATCGCTGGCCATCATCCAGTCCGCCATCGAGGCACTCGGTGGCAAGATGGAGCAGGTGATCCGCACGCGGATCTATGTGACGGACGTGAGTCGTTGGGAGGAGGTGGCGCGGGCGCATGGGCAGGTGTTTGGCGAGATCCGTCCCGCGACGACCATCGTGGAGGTAGCCCGCCTGATTGACGACGCCGCGTTGATCGAAATCGAAGCCGACGCCGTCGTCGCCTGATTCTCCGGCAGGCCATCGCTGGAACGCCGAGGCTGTGAGGCTTGGGTCTGCCGCTGATCCATGATCGCGCGAGAAAGTCGCGCGAGGTGGATTGCGGGGATACCTTCCCGGCCTTCGGCGCGGGGCCGACAGGCCCGTCCCTTGCCCAGCCCCGTCTGCAAGACCGGGGCCGGGCTTTCCCGGGAACGCCGCGACTCTAACGCGTAGAAAGTTCCCGGACGTTCCGTTGCCGAAAAGCAACGTCGAGCGTCCAGTGCTTCCGATTGGCCGGATCTCCCGGTTGTCGCTGCCCGAGGCTCGGTAACCGGTGGTGGCCCGCAAAGGATTTCTGCTGCATCGCGTACGAAGGGCTAATCCGGAACCCAAATTATTCCAGAGAGATGGTCGGGCGAAGCGGGCGGACCGAAAGGGACCGGTCTGCGCTGCGCGCCGCGCTCCGCACGCATCCATGTTGCCCTCATGAGTTCCTTGAGCAAACCCTGAACGACCATGGAAACCAATCCCAACGATATCGCCGTGGTGGGACTCGCCGGCCGCTTCACAGGCTGTCCGGACGTGTCGACCTTTTGGCGAAACCTGGAACTGGGCCGTGAATGCATACGGCAACTGTCGGACGACGAGTTGTTGGCCGCGGGCGTCACGGCCGAGGAACTACGCGATCCGGCGTATGTACGCGCCAGTGGTCCGCTGGAGGAGGTCGCTGGGTTCGACGCGGGATTCTTTGGGTACAGTCCCAAGGACGCGGCGATTCTCGATCCCCAGCATCGGCATTTCTATGAGTGCTGCTGGGAGGCGCTGGAGACGGCGGGGCATGTGCCGAGCCGTTTTCCAGGCTCCATCGGTGTCTTTGCCGGCTGCGGCATGAACGGCTACTTCATGCGGAACGTCCTGGGCAATCCTGAACTGGTGCGTTCGGTTGGCCACTTCCTGCTGCGACACACGGGCAACGACCGCGACTTCCTGCCCACGGGCATCTCCTACAAGCTGAACCTGCGCGGTCCGAGTGTCGCGGTGCAGACGGCCTGTTCGACATCGCTCGTCGCGATCCACATGGCGTGCCAGAGTCTACTCGCGGGCGAGTGTGACATGGCGTTGGCAGGCGG
Source organism: uncultured Pirellulaceae bacterium (assembly GCA_964620405.1). Lineage (GTDB taxonomy): Bacteria > Planctomycetota > Planctomycetia > Pirellulales > Pirellulaceae > CAZUJM01. The sequence goes on from CAZUJM010000039.1 coordinate 13,169, forward strand.
TGTGACGATCATGGTGCCGCATGGACAGGGGTATCCTTATCGCGAGAACGAAGTGCTGTCGCCCGACGGTCACTGCCGTGCTTTCGACGCGCGAGCCGCTGGCACGGTGCTGACCAATGGCGTTGGCGTGGTCCTGCTGCGGCGGCTGGAGGACGCGCTCGCGGATGGCGATACCATCCACGCGGTGATCCGCGGTTCGGCGATCAACAACGATGGCGCGAACAAGGTGGGCTACCTTGCGCCCAGCGTTGACGGGCACGCCGCGGTGGTGGCCGAAGCGCTCGCGGTGGCCGGTGTCCCGGCGGACACGATCTCGTACCTGGAGGCCCACGGCACCGGAACGGCCGTCGGGGATCCGATCGAGATCGCCGCGCTCACGCAGGCCTTCCGCCGGACGACCGACAAGAAACAGTTCTGCCCGATCGGATCGGCGAAACCTTCCATTGGCCACACCGACACGGCGGCCGGAGTGGCCGGGCTGATCAAGGTCGTCGAGAGCCTCAAGCATCGCAAGATCCCGGCCAGCCTCAACTACACCGCTCCCAACCCCACGATCGATTTTGCGAACAGTCCGTTCTTCGTCAACGATCGCCTTCGCGACTGGAACCCCGGGCCCGTACCTCGACGAGCGGGCATCAGCTCCCTCGGAGTGGGTGGCACCAACGCGCATGTGGTGGTCGAGGAGGCTCCGGTCACGGTCGCCTCGGATGCGGCGGGACCCAATCAGGTGCTGGTGCTGTCCGCGAAGACGGCGAGCGCGCTGGATGCGATGACGACGCGGCTCGCCGATTTCCTGGCGGCGAACCCATCGCTCAACCTGGCCGACGTGGCCCACACGCTGCAGGAGGGGCGCGAGTCGTTCGAGCATCGTCGTTCGCTGGCCGTGCAGGGGCTGGAGGATGCGGTGGCGGCGCTGCGGTCGCGCGAGGCCAATCGCATGGCAACGGGTCGGGCTGGATCGCGCCGGCCGGGCGTGGTGTTCATGTTCCCCGGGGGAGGCACGCAGTATCCGAACATGGCGCGGCGCTGTTACGAGACGCTGCCCGTCTTCCGACGCACGCTCGACGACGGCCTCGCTCGCCTGCGACCCTTTGTGGACTTCGACCTTCGCAGCCTGCTGTTTCCCGCTCCCGGAGAAGAGGCGACCGCCGCCGAATCGCTCCGCGCCGTCGGCCCGTCGATCTGCTCGATCTTCCTCGTCGAATACGCGCTCGCGCAGCAATGGCTGGCTTGGGGGGTCGAACCGGTTGCCTTGACGGGCCACAGTCTGGGCGAGTACACCGCCGCCTGCCTGGCCGGTGTCTTTTCGCTGGACGACGCGCTGCGAATCGTCGCCCTTCGTGGACGCCTGGTAGCTTCCGTCAAGAACGCGGCGATGATGAGTGTCCCGCTGTCGGAGGCGGAGCTGCGGCCGTTGCTGGACGCGTCGCTCGACCTGTCCGCCATCAATGGACCCGGCATGTGCCTCGTCTCCGGTCCCTCGGCTGAACTCGATGCGCTGCAGGCTCGGCTCGCCGCGCAAGACGTCGATTGTCGTCGACTGCATGTGGCCGGGGCGAGCCACTGCCGACTGCTCGATCCGGTGCTCCCCGAATTCCGGGCCGCGATGGCTTCGGTGCGGCTGCATGAGCCGAGGATCCGATACATCTCGAACGTCACGGGCACCTGGGTGCGGCCCGCGGACGCCATCGATCCGGACTACTGGGTGCGGCATTTCCGCGAACCGGTGCGTTTCGCCGCGGGACTCGCGGAACTGCTGAACGACCCGCACCAGGTGCTGCTCGAAGTCGGCCCCGGCCGGACCTTGGGATCGCTGGCACGCCAGCAGGCGACGAAGCCATGGGCCATCCTCGCGTCGCTGCCCCATCCTGACGACAAGACGCCCGATGATCGGTTCCTGCACGACGCGCTGGGCCGTCTGTGGGGAGTTGGTTGCGCCGTCGACTGGCGCCGTGTGCATGGCGATTCACGCCGCCTCCGAGTCCCGTTGCCCACCTATCCATTCGAACGGCAGCGTTACTGGATCGAGCCGCGGGCGGCGTCTGCCGGCGAAGAGGTCGACGACGAGGGGCTTGGCACGCGCCTGGAGTTTGCCGAATGGTTCTCGAAGCCCGCCTGGAAACGCGTGGACCTCGACGACGTCCAAGGCGATGCCGCCGCGCCGTGCACTTGGCTGGTGTTTGTCGACTCGGCGGGAATTGGCCACGCCCTGGCCGCCCGGCTGCGCGAACAAGGTCATCGCGTGGTGACCGTGCGTGAAGCGGACACGTTCTATCGCTTCGCGGAAGATGACTACGCCTTGACGCCCGAGAACGGACGTGAGCACTATGACATGCTCGTCGCCGAGCTATCCGCGGCGGGACTGCTGCCGCAACGGATCGTGCACGCATGGCTGGTCACGAGGGATGAGACCTGTCGTCCTGGATCCAGCTTCTTCCATCGCAACCAGGAACGCGGGTTCTACAGCCTGGTGTTCCTGATGCAGGCGCTGGCCGAAATCGACCAAGCGACCGACCGTCTGCGCGTGGACGTGGTGTCCAATGGCATGCAGGCGATCGGTCGCGAACGCAGCGCGTATCCGGAGAAGGCCACCGTGCTGGGCCCGGTGCGGGTGCTGCCTCGCGAACTGCCCGGACTGGTCTGCCGCAGCATAGACCTGGACCTGTCACCGGATGGCCTGGCCCCGTGTGCGGGGAACACGGACGATCCGGGGTCGGCAAGCGTTGCTCCCGACTGGCCCGCGGAATACGTGGCCGGCCGCGTGGCGAGGTTGCTGGAGGAACTGGGCGCCGACAGCGATTCGGAGACGGTGGCCTGGCGCGGTGACCAGCGTTATGCGTTGCACTACGATCGAGCACGTCAGCCCGGGACGCGGGCGAGTGCGCCGCTGCGACCGTCGGGCGTCTACCTGGTGACGGGCGGGCTGGGGGGCATCGGCGCCACGGTTGCCGAGCATCTCGCGTCGCAGTATCGCGCGCGGCTTGTGCTGGTCGGCCAGACGGGCCTGCCCGCGCGCGACGCCTGGACCGCCTGGCTGGCGCGACACACGGAAGAAAACCTGACCAGCCAACGGATCCAACTGGTGCGCCGTCTGGAGGCCATGGGGGCCGAGGTGCTTGTCGCCGCCGCGGATGTGGCGAACGTCGAACAGATGCGTGCGGTGCTGCAGGAGGCGACCCTGCGTTTTGGCGGCATTCACGGCGTATTCCACGCGGCAGGCGTCATGGGGGACGGACTGCTCCAGGAAAAGACGCCCGAGGACATGGAACGGATCTTCACGCCCAAGGTCCACGGCACGCAGTTGCTGCTGGAACTGCTGTCGGGCAGGGACTTGGACTTCGTGCTGCTGTTTTCATCGAGCAGCGCCGTGTTGGGGCCCGCGGGCCAGGTCGACTACGCCGCCGCCAACTGCTTCCTCGACGCGCTCACCACCTCGCGACGCTTCGAGCAGCTGCCGATCCGAACGGTGAACTGGGGCGTGTGGAAGGATGTCGGGCGCGCCGTGGAGCTGCAGCGTCGACTGCGGGGGGAGGTGCGCGACCAGGGATTGCTGCACGAGCGCACGGACCATCCGCTCCTGGACGAATGGCTGGTCGACGAGGAAGGACGCGTGGAGTTCAGCAGTCGCCTGCGGACCGACGAACGCTGGGTGCTGGATGAACACCGGATGCGCGGCGGCGAAGCGGTCCTGCCGGGCACGGGCTATGTCGAGATGGTGCGCGGCGCGCTGGAACTGGTGCTCCGCACCGACCAGGTCGACATCCGTGACCTGACGTTCCTGGCACCCTTGAAGGTCGACGACGGGGAAACCCGCGAAGTGCGCCTGTCGCTGGCGCGGGCCGAGGACGGTTGGGCCGTGGAGGCCAGCAGTCGTTCTTTGGAGCCAACGCTTTCCGACTGGCAGGTCCACCTGCAGGGCACGGCCCTGGCGTTGGATGACACGTTGTTGCCACTGCAGCGGGACCTTTCCGCGCTGCTGGGGCAGTGTGACCGTTCGGTGGCTCCCACGGAGGAAGGCTTCATCCGGACGCGCCAGTCGAGTTACGTGCGTTTCGGCGCACGCTGGAACTGCCTGCGAAAACTGCGGCTGGGCACCCACGAGGCGCTCGCACTCGTGGAACTCGACGCCTCGTTCCTCGCGGACCTCGAGCAGTATGGCTGGCATCCGGCGGTGCTCGATATGGCCACCGGATGCGGGCTGTCGCTGGTCCAGGGTTACGACGAGTCGGAAGTGCTTTACGTGCCGCTTCGCTACAAGCGTATTCGCATCCTGGGGCCGATGCCCGCCCGGGTATGGAGCCACCTGCGATGTGAGCCGGGTACTTCGGTGTCGCAGGAGACTGCGTCGTTCCATGTGACCATCATGGATGACAGCGGGCGCGTGGCGATGGAGGTCGAGGGGTTGGTCGTGAAGCGTCTGGCTTCGACCGCCGGCTTCGACTTTGAACGCCGACCCGCGGGGGAGATTGCGGGACGCGACCTGCCGGCGACCGCCAGCACGCGTCTCTTCCTGCAGGCCTACGAAGCGGGGATTCGGCCCGCCGAAGGGATGCAGGCGCTGGAGAAGGCCCTGGCGAGCGACGCGCCGACGCGCGTGGTCGTGTCGCCGGTCTCGCTGAAACGCCTGCTTCGCAAGACGGCCCAGGCCGCCAGTGTCCCCACGGATTCAGGCGTGCGTTTCAGCCGTCCGACCCTGGGCAGTTCCTTCGAAGCGCCGAGGGACGCGCTGGAGGAACAACTGGCCGCGATCTGGCAGGATCTTCTCGGTGTCGATGCAGTGGGCATCCATGACGACTTCTTTGAACTGGGCGGCCACTCGTTGATCGCCGTGCGGCTCTTCGCGCGAATCAAGAAGACCTGGCATGTGGAGTATCCGATTTCGGTGCTCTTCGAAGCGCCCACGATCGCTCGTTGCGCTGAACTCCTGCGCCGCGAACTGGGGGATGAGGTCGTTTCGTCCGTCGAGGGCGCGGCCGAGGGTACGCAGGTGTCCTCCTGGGGGAACGCAAACGGGGCCGCCGACGGTTTGGAGGTCGATCCCGCGAACCAGGAACTGGCGCGCAGGCACCTGGTGCCCTTGCATGTGCCCGGTGGATCGTCGCGGCCACCGTTCTTCGTGGTGGCGGGCATGTTCGGCAATGTGCTGAACCTGCGTCACCTGGGCACGCACCTCGGGAAGGACCAGCCGGTCTACGCGCTGCAGGCACGTGGCCTGTATGGCGACGACCAGCCCCACGAAACCTTCGAGGAAGCGGCGGCCGACTACCTGCGGGCCATTCGTACGGTGCAGCCCCTGGGGCCCTACTACCTGGGCGGGTTCTCGGGTGGCGGCATCACCGCGCTGGAGATGGCGCGGCAGCTGCGACAGGCGGGCGAGGACGTGGCGCTACTGGCGATGCTCGATTCGATTCCCTCGAAGCTGCCGGAATTGACCAGGATGGACCGCCTGCAGATGCAGTGGCAGAACCTGCGACGGCACGGCTGGCGGTACTTTGCCAAGTGGGCGCGCGATCGCTGGGAGTGGGAATATCGCACGCGTCACCCGTTGTCGCGCGAATTGACGCCGGCCGAGTTTCGTTCGGACCAGATCGAGGCCGCGTTCCGGCGCTCGCTTGCCCGTTACGAGACGCGCGTCTACCCCGGGCGACTGGACCTGTTCCGTCCTCCCCTGGAAGAGACGTACCGGTTGTGGAACGGACGCATCGTGGACCATCAGCGAACGGTGCGCGATTCACACAACCACTGGATTCCGTATTTCACGGAGGGCGTGGAAGTGCACTTGGTGACGGGTGATCATGATTCCATGGTGCTCGAACCCCACGTGCGCGTCCTGGCGCAAAAGCTCCGCGCTTGCCTCGACAGGACGCAGGCCGCTGCCACGGGCGCGCCCTGGTCGTCGTCGCGACACCTCCGCCCCCAGACGCTGCCCGACCTGTCGGACCTGTTTCCAGCGCAGGTACTCTGGAAAGCCGTGGATCCCTCGCACGCGCTGGGCCAGTTGCGCGCGGAGGAACGGGAACTGATGACGCGGGCCGTGGGCGTGCGTCGGCGCGAATTCCGCGCCGGACGGGTTGCCGCTCGGCAGCTGCTGGCGCAGCTCGGCAAAGACGCGGGACCGCTGCTCTCCGACAGGGATCGCGTGCCGACCTGGCCTGGGGGCGTCGTGGGGTCCATCACCCACAGTCGACAGTTGTGTGTCGTCGCCGTCGCGCCCGCCAGCGAACTGCGGGTGCTCGGCATCGACTCGGAGCCCTGGGAGCCGCTGGACATGTCGCTCTGGCCGTCGATCCTTACGCCTCAGGAGACCGATTGGCTCTGCATGTACCCCGAAGCGGAACGCGGTCTGTGGGCGCGTATCCTGTTTACGGTGAAGGAAGCAGTCTACAAGGGGCTGTTTCCGCTGACACGCGTCGCTTTCGGCTTCCACGATGTCCAGGTCACGTTGCGTTCCATCGCGGGGACGCTGCACGGCGGCGACTACGAAGCACGCGTGACGCATGCACGCCTGCCCTGGCTTGAAGACCATCCGCTCGCGGGGCGATGGCGGGTCCGCGAAGGAAACGTTGTCGCCGCGCTGGCCCTCTCTTCCTACGCCCTGAACGGGGCGACCGTCACGTCCGACCAGCAGCACCTGGATGACTCCTCTGATGCACCCTCGTCCCTGACGGCCTTTGCCGGCCGAGGAGAATGACCAATGATCGTGAGAATCGAAGGCAACAAGATGATGACGCCATCGCCGACCGCTTCCCGGGACCTCTATCCACTGGGCGAGGCGCCGCCCCTGGGAGTGGTACCGAAGAAGATGCACGCGTCGGTGATCCGTCCCGAACGGTATGGCGAGCCGCAGGACGCCTTCCAGATGGAGGTCATCGACGTGCCGGCCGTGGGCGACGCGCAGGTGCTGGTCTACGTGATGGCTGCGGGCGTCAATTACAACAACGTCTGGGCGTCTTTGGGCAAGCCGCTGGATGTCGTGGCCGCGCGCAGGAAGGCGGGTGCGGAGGAGAACTTCCATATCGGCGGCTCGGATGCGTCCGGCATCGTCTGGGCCGTCGGCAAGAATGTTCGCAACGTCAAGGTGGGCGACCAGGTGGTGCTGTCGTGCGCGATGTGGGATCCGCAGGCTCCGGACGTCCAGGCCGGCGCGGACCCGACGACCTCGACGAGCTGCAAGATCTGGGGCTTCGAGGAGAACTGGGGTTCGTTCGCGCAGTTCACCCTGGTGGATTCGTACCAGTGCCTGCCGCGGCCGCAAAACCTGTCCTGGGAGGCTTCCGCCGCCTACATGCTGGTCGCAGCTACCGCCTACCGACAGCTCATGGGCTGGGCGCCGCATGTGGTGCGGCCTGGCGACCCCGTGCTCGTCTGGGGCGGCGCCGGCGGATTGGGTTGCATGGCGATCCAGATTGTCCGCGAGTTCGGCGGCATTCCGATCGCCGTGGTCTCGGATGAGGCGAAGTTTGAATACTGCCTGCAACTGGGAGCTCGCGCGTGCATCAACCGCAAGGAGTTCTCGCATTGGGGACGCATGCCCGATCTGCAGGATGCGGAGGCGTACGGCCGCTGGGTGAATGGAGCGCGGGCTTTTGGGAAGAAGTTCTGGGAGGCGCTGGGCGAACGACGCAATCCGCGAATTGTCTTCGAGCATCCGGGCCAGGATACGCTGCCGACTTCGATCTTCGTCTGTGACAATGGAGGCATGGTCGTGACGTGCGCGGGCACCACGGGCTACGCCGGCGATGTCGACCTGCGATATCTGTGGATGCGGCAGAAACGGTTCCAAGGATCGCACTTCGCGAACGCCGAACAGTGCCAGCAGTTGAACCAGATGGTGATGCGCGGACGCGTTGATCCCTGCCTCTCGCAGGTCTTTCCGCTGTCGGAAGTGGGGCGGGCCCACCAGATGATGCACGACAACGTCCATCCGCCCGGCAACATGGCCATCCGGGTGGGCACGACGCCTGTCTAATCCACTCGCCGAAAGCTTGGACCGGGTGTTTCGGATTCGGTACGTCCTGCGGGTTACGCGACCTGCGGGCTCTAGCACCCGTCTGGACGTTTGAAGCGTCTCTCTCTACGCAACGAGACGCCCCCGGCCGCCGTTCGGGCGGCAGGTCCCGCCCTGGCGGGGGTTTCGAGTTGATTTTCGACGCCGGTCTTGTCATAACGGTGTCATCTGCAAGGGCTTGAGGACGCGCGGAGCGTTGCGTCCAAGCCTGCGGACCCGCCTGCCTTCCCGCGGCCGCGTCGTGTCCTTGACGGACGTCGCCGTATCCCGCCTTGCCGCCTGCTGTGGCGCGCTATGTCGTTGGTTTTGGATGGAGTGTTGTCCTCATGCCCACCCCGAAGAGAACGCGCGCGGGCCGGCTGGCGTGGGCAACAGCTTTACTGGGCCTCCTCGTTGGCTTGGCCGCTGGGACCGTTACCGCGGCGGAGGTGGCGACGCAGCCGGTCACGTTTGAACGCGACGTGCAGCCGCTGCTCACTCGCTACGGTTGCAACTCCGGACCCTGTCATGGAAAGTCACGCGGCCAAAATGGTTTCGCGCTTTCGCTGCTGGGATTCGATTCGGACTTCGACCATGACTCGCTGGTGCGTCAGGCGCGCGGCCGAAGGGTGTTTCCGGCGGCTCCGCAGGAGAGCCTGCTGCTGCAGAAGGCCGTGGGCGCGGTTCCCCATGGAGGAGGTGTCCGTTTCCCCGCGGGGAGTCCTCCCTACGAGCTGATCGCGCGCTGGATCCAGGCCGGATCGCCGCGGACGCCCGCCGATGCGCCCCAGTTGCTGCGTGTGGTCGTGGAGCCTGCGGCACGCAGTCTCCGGACGGAGGAACGCGTCGCGTTGCGGGCGATCGCCGAGTACTCCGACGGCGAACGTCGCGATGTGACCGACGGCGCGGCCTTCCAGTCGAACGACCGTACGATCGCGGCGATCGACCCGCAAGGGCTTGTGCAGGCGGGGCCTGTACCCGGCGAGACGGCGATCATGGCCCGCTACATGAATCATATCGCCGTCTGCACCATCACGATCCCGCTGCCTGGCGAGGTGCCGACGGCGGCGTACGAGCAACTTCCGCGCGAGCAGCGGCTGGACTCCCTGGTGTGGGACAAGCTCCAACTGCTGGGCATGTTGCCCTCGGCGCCGGCATCCGAGACGACCTTCCATCGCCGAGCCTACCTGCGGATCATCGGTCGGTTGCCGACGTCGGCCGAGACGCGCGCGTACCTTGCCGACCCGCGTGCGGATAAGCACGAGGCGTTGATCGATCAGCTACTGGAGCGACCCGAGTACGCCGATTTCTGGGCGAACAAGTGGGCCGATCTGCTGCGGCCCAATCCCTATCGCGTGGGCATGAAGGCCGTGCGAACGCTCGACACCTGGCTCCGCGATGCCTTCCGGCAGAACATGCCCTACGACCAGTTCGTGCGCGAACTGCTGACGGCGCAGGGCACCACCTGGCGAAACGGCGCGACCGTGATCTTCCGGGACCGCCCCGAGACGATTGAGATCGGTTCGATGGCGAGCCAGCTGTTCCTCGGCGTGCGGCTGGAGTGCGCGAAGTGCCATCACCATCCGTTCGAAGTCTGGAGCCAAGATGACTTCTATGGGTTCGCGTCGTTCTTCGCGCGCGTCGGCCACAACGGCGGGCTCTCGCCCCCCATCTCGGGCAGCGAGGAAGCGATCTTCACGGCGGCCAGCGGTCAGTTGAACCACGGCCGCACCGGAGCGCCGGTGCAGCCGAAGACGTTGACGGGCGAGCCGCTGTCGATCGCGGCCGAGGACGAGCCGCGCGAGGTGCTGGTCGACTGGATGACCGACCCGTCCAATCCTTACTTTGCCAAGGTCATGGCCAATCGAGTCTGGTCCGAGATGATGGGGCAGGGGATCGTGGAGCCGGTCGATGACATCCGCGCGACCAACCCCGCGACCAATGAAGGACTGCTCGGCTACCTGGCGGAGGATTTCCGGACGCACGGGTATGACATCAAGCATCTGATTCGCACCATCGCGCGGTCGCACGTCTTCCGCCTCTCGTCGCAGCCCGGCGAGCGGAACGTGTCGGATGTGAAGAACTTCAGCCGCTACTATCGACAGCGGATGCGCGCGGAAGTGCTGTTGGACGCGGTCAACGATGTGCTGGAAACCGAGGAGGAGTTCTCGGCCATGCCGCCCGGTTCGCGGGCCACGCAGCTCTGGACCCACCGAGCCTCGTCGCTGTTCCTCGATACTTTCGGACGTCCCGACCCGAACCAGGATCCACCCTGCGAACGAACCAGCGATTCAACGACACCGCAGGTCCTGCACCTGATGAACTCCCCCGAACTCAATCGCAAACTGTCACTCGACACGGCGTTGCCGGCGAAGCTGGCGGCCAGCGAGTTGACAAACGAGCAGTTGGTGGAGGAGGCATTCCTTCGCACCTACTGTCGCCCGCCATCGTCCGAGGAGCTTGCCACGGCGGTGGCGACGCTGCCAGCACGCGATCAACGTCGCGCGGCGGTCGAGGATCTGTTCTGGGCCCTGCTGAACACTCCGGAATTCCTGTTTATTGACTAAAGGATGGAACGATGGCCATTCACCGCAACTGCGAGGGAGTGAAACGCCGGGACTGCCTGAAGCTGGGATTGGGCGCGCTGCTGGGCGGCGGGTTCGTCGACGCCCTGCGGATGCGCGCCGAGGCCACGCCTACGCCGCTGGCGGCCAAGCCGCGGACGAGCTGCATCCTGATCTGGCTGGATGGCGGTCCGAGTCATTTCGAGACGTTCGATCCGAAGCCCGAGGCGCCCGCCGAGATCCGCGGCGAGTTCCGGCCGATCGCGACGAAGGTGCCGGGGATGCACTTCTCCGAGAACATGCAGCGGCTGGCGGCGATCAGCGACAAGCTCACGATCATCCGGTCGGTCCGCCATGACCAGAATAACCATGGAGCGGGCAACCACTACATGATGACGGGCGCTCCGACGCGCATTCCGGTCAGCTGTGGCGCGTTCGTGAGTTTCCATCCCAGCATGGGCTCCGTGGTTTCGTACGAACGCGGCGCGCAGAACGGGTTGCCTCCCTACTTCACGATGCCGTCGATGACACGGTCGGGTGGACCGAACTTCCTCGGCGCTCGGCACGCTCCGTTCCAAGTCGCCGACGATCCCAACCAGGCCGCCTTCCAGGTGCGCGATGTCACCATTCCCAAGGGGCTGGAGGATGGCCGCGCCGTCGCGCGACGCGACCTGCGGAAGAACCTCGACGCCATGCTTCGTTTCCGGGATCGTTCCGCCGGCGATCCGGTGCTGGGCGTGGACGAAAACTTCCAGCAGGCCATGGCGCTGATCACCTCGACCGAGGCCCAGAAGGCATTTGAGATCCATCGTGAGCCCGACAGCGTTCGCGATGCATACGGGCGGAATCCGCTGGGCCAGCGGGCCCTGCTGGCGCGTCGCCTGGTGGAGGCAGGCGTGCCGTTTGTTACGCTCAACGATGGCGGCTGGGACCATCACTCCAGCATCTTCCCCGCCTTCCGCAAGCAGGGGCAGCAGTTTGAATCGGTGGTCGCGGCCCTGATCGAGGATCTCGACCAACGCGGGCTGCTCGAAACGACGCTGGTCCTGGTCATGGGCGAGTTCGGCCGCACGCCGGCCATCACGACCCTGCCCGGCAGCACCACGCCCGGGCGCGACCATTGGTCCAACGCCATGTCGGTGCTCATTGCCGGTTGCGGCACGCCGCGCGGATGTGTGGTCGGCGCTACCGATCGCAGCGGATACGCGGCCGTCGAGAATGTGTACGCTCCGGAGAATCTCGTGTCGAGCGTCTACCGGAAGCTCGGCATCGACCCGGACAAGATCATCTACAACAGCGCGGGCCGGCCGACCCATCTGGTGAGCGATTCACGCCCCATTTCGGAAATCATGTAAGCGGAGTCCCTGTGTCAGCGAACCGGGTAAGCAATCGTGTTCCTGGAATCGTGCGTTGCGCGATGGTCTACCTGGCGCCGGCGGCCTGCCTGGTGATTGCGGCGCACGCCTTCGCGGCGGCGCCCACGTTGACGCAGGTCTTTCCGGCGGGAGCCCAACGGGGCTCGACCGTCGTCGTGACCTGCCAGGGCGACTTCGCCTGGCCCGTCGCCCTCTGGGCCCCCGGCGTGAGCGCGATTCCCGGCAAGGAAGCGGGGCAGGTGGAGTTGACGGTGCCCGCCGACCTGCCCGCAGATCGAATCTGGTTGCGACTCTACAACTCCGAAGGCGCGTCCGCTTCGATGCCCTTGTTGATTGGCGGCCTGCGCGAGGTCGTGGAGCAGGAGCCGAACAACAGCGCGCGAGCGGCCCAGGTGGTGCAGGAAATGCCAGTCACCGTGAACGGGCTGCTCAAGGAAAACGGCGATGTCGATGCGTTCGCCGTTTCGCTGCAGGCCTGGCAGACCCTGGTCGTCGCCCTCGATGCGAATACACGGCTCGGCGCGCCGATGGACGCGATTCTGCAGGTGGTCACGCCCGAAGGCACGGTGCTTGCCGAGAACCACGACGAAGTGGGCCTCGATCCGCGTCTGGCGTTCACGCCGCGACGTGCCGGTACGTATGTAGTGCGCGTCTTCGCTTTCCCCGCAACTCCCGACACGAGCATCCAGTTTCGCGGTGGCACCAACTATGTCTATCGGCTGACACTGACCACGGGAGGCTTCCTGGAACACACGCGGCCCATGACGCTCGCGATGCGCGACCAGGGCCAGGTGGAGCTGTTCGGCCGGAACCTGCTGACGCATCCGCGGCAGACCGTGGCCGCCTGGGACGATCGCTTCTTGGAGGGCCATCGCGAGCGCGAGGCGAATACCGACGGCAGGCTGGCGACCGACACGCAGTGGGGACTCGTCCACGCGGAGGGGCTTGCCGGCGCGGTGCGGGTACGCCGCGTGGCGGAACTGCAGGCGATCGAGCCGACCAGTGATCCGCAGGCCGGACCGCTCTTGAAACTCGACAGCGTGCTGTTCGACTGGCTGCGCGAGCCGCGCGGGGCCAAGGAGTATCGCGTGGACTTGAAAGCAAACCAGCCCATCGTGGTGCTGGTGGAATCCCCCGGCCTGCACCTGGACCTCGTGCCGCGTGTGGAACTGCTCGATGGCGAAGGCAAGGTCGTCGTCGAGTCGGCCGCGTCGGAGAATCCGCAGGATGCGCTGGTGCGGTTCACGGCTCCTGCAGACGGCCTATACCGTATTCGCGTGCGCGATCGATTCCGCAAGGCCAGCGACCGACACGGTTTCCAACTGACGGTTCGCGCCGAGCACTCGGATTTCTCGCTGGCGTTGCCGGCCGAGACGCTGGTTGTCCCGCACGATAAACCGGTGGAGTGCGTGGTGGGTGTGACGCGCCGCAACGGGCCTGAGGGAGCGATCGGTGCGATTCGCGTCGAAGCGGTCGGACTGCCCGCAGGACTGCAGGCCGAAGCGGTGATGTCGGAACCTTCCGGCGAGACGGCCGACAAGGTGACGCTGCGCATCACCTCCGATGGTCGACCCTTCTCGGGGCCGATCCGCATTCGTGGCACGCTCGTGCCGGCCGACGCGCAGGCGGGCTCACCGCCAAGTGCGCTGGAACGCCGTGCACTCACTCCGCCGCGCCTGAACGCCAGCTTTGATTCGATCTGGGTGACGGCGCTGCGCAAGCCCTGATGCGCCGGTGATGTGAAGCTGCCGCGACCGAAGTGCCGGGCATGCGTGGCCACGCCTCCCTGGCGTTTGACAGGGAAGCGTGCGTTGGTTGCCGTTAGCCCGGTGAAGAATCGAGCGGGCTGCTAAGCGCGATCGTCGAAGACGCCGCGGTAGACGACGCCGGCAAGCACACCCCCGACGAGCGGCGCGACCCAGAAGAGGGCCAGTTGCTGCAAGGCCGCTCCTCCCACGATCAATGCCGGTCCCGTGCTGCGCGCCGGATTCACGGACAGGTTGGTGACCGGAATGCCGATCAGGTGGATCAGCGTCAGGCCTAGGCCGATGGCGATCGGTGCGAAGCCGGCCGGAGCGCGATGGTCGGTCGAGCCGAGGATGATCAGCAGGAAGAAGAACGTGAGGACGACTTCCGCCACGAAGCAGGCGACCATCTCATAGCTGCCCGGCGACATCGCGCCATAGCCGTTGGTCGCGAAGGCGCCGGCCGCGGTCGGATCGATGGCGAAACCGACCTTGCCGGCAGCGATGGTCTTCAGCACCACGGCAGCCAGCGTTGCGCCGACGACCTGGGCCACCATATAAGGCACCGCTTCAGCCGCCTTGAAACGACCGCCGGCGATCAACCCGGCGGTCACCGCCGGATTCAGGTGGCAGCCGGAGATATGTCCGATGGCATAGGCCATCGTCAGCACGGTCAAGCCGAACGCCAGGCTGACGCCGACCAGTCCGATGCCAAGATTCAAAGGCGTCGTGCCTTCCATCGCCAGAAACTTCGCGGCCAGCACGGCGCTGCCGCATCCGCCGAATACGAGCCAGAACGTGCCGAGGAGCTCGGCCACAAAACGCTTCGACATGGGCATGATTCATTCCTCCATGGAGTGTGCGAACGGAACTAAGGTGCGAACGGAAATGACGCATCCGACGGGGATGAAGCGGGACCGCGAGTGAACGACGGGGGAAAGGAGGTGGTCATGGATGACCAGGAGAAGTGCCTCCTGCCCGCGTGTCGGTTGCGTAACTCGCCACGGCGACCTTGCCTGCGTGAGTCGTAGGGTAACGCCGCTTGGCGTTTTGGGCAACCTGTTGTTGCGGACCTCCGTGGATGGTTGGGGGAGACCGCACCGGGAAGGGCGTCGCCTTGGCAGTGGGCCTTAGGACGAGCCGCTTTCGCACCAGACCGATTTGATATTCACGAACTCGCGGAGGCCGAAGCGGGAGAGTTCGCGGCCGTAGCCCGAGGCCTTGATGCCGCCGAACGGCAGACGCGGGTCGGAGACCACGGGGGCGTTGAGGAAAACGCAGCCGGCTTCGATCCGTTCCGCCCACCGCTGGCCTCGTTCCAGGTTGCTGGTCCACAGGCTGGCTCCCAGGCCAAATCGGCTGCGATTGGCCAGCGTGATCGCCTCCTCGGCATTGCGAGCCCGCACGAGGGCCGCGACGGGGCCGAACGTCTCCTCATCAAACGCGGCCATGCCGGGGCGAACGCCGCGCAGGACCGTCGGTGCGTAGAAATACCCGCGTCCGTCCATCCGGTGTCCACCCAGGACGCATTCGGCGCCGGCCTGCACGGAGCGTCGGACCTGGTCGTCCAGGTCGTCCAGCAGGTCCGCTCGCGCGAGGGGGCCGACCTGCGTGGCC
>CAZUJM010000039.1:28467-30748 GCA_964620405.1 uncultured Pirellulaceae bacterium
CCGACACGCAGATTGCGAAAGTGTTCGACGAAGAGCGACTCAAACTCCGCCGCGACGGACTCTTCGACGATGAATCGCTTCGCGGCGATGCAGCTCTGTCCGGAGTTGACGAGTCGCGCTTGAACGGCCTGTCGCGCGGCTTCGGGCAGGTGGGCGTCGGCCAGGACGATGAAGGGATCGGAGCCGCCGAGTTCGAGGACAGTTTTTTTCAGATGCTGTCCGGCGGTGGCAGCGACGGCGCGTCCGGCAGGTTCGCTGCCGGTGAGCGTCACGGCGGCGATGGACGGGTGGGCGATGATGTCGGAGACACGTGCCGCGCTGACCAGCAGCGATGTCATCGCGCCGCCCGGAAAACCGGCTTCGGCGAACAGGCGTTCGATGGCGACAGCCGATCCCGAGACGTTGCTGGCATGTTTGAGCAGTCCGACGTTGCCGGCCATCAGCGCGGGTGCCGCGAAGCGGAAGACCTGCCAGTAGGGAAAGTTCCACGGCATCACGGCCAAGATGGGCCCGAGCGGATCGAAACGCACATAGCTGGCAGCGGCCTGAGAGCCCACGACTTCCGGTTCCAGGAACCCTGCGGCGTGGTCCGCGAAATAGTCGCAGGCCAGCGCGCACTTGGCGACTTCGGCGGTGGCCTGCGCCAGCGGCTTGCCCATCTCCTGGGTGATCAGGCGAGCGTGCTGGTCCTGTTGTTCGCGCAGGAGTTCCGCGAGCCGCCGCATCCTGAGGCGGCGTTCGTGCAGCGGCGAGCGGCTCCATGCGGCGAACGTGGCGGCGGCCTGCTCCAGGCGATCCTGCAGTTCGGAGTCCGAGATTTCGGGGTAGTCGCCGAGCGGCTCCTCGGTAGCCGGGTTAATGGTCAGCATGGGAGTGCTCCGGGGCGGCATAGGGCGTGGACGGCCTGGCAGGGGGGCGGCTGCTGGCAGCAGGCTGCGTCTCCATTCTAGATCCCGCCGCTCGTCGGGCCAACGGCGGGCCGGATCCGTCCGGAATCGTTTATTGACATGTCGTGATATGTCGATATATTTGCATGTGGAGGGCCGGTGATGGCGGGAAAAACGCGAATCAAGCTGACGAGTCTGGAGGCGTTGGGGCAGGCGGCCGAATGCCTGCGGACCATCGCCCATCCCCACCGATTGCGGATGATCCAGATGCTGCTGCAGGGGCAGTTCACGGTGGGGGAGCTGGCGGAGGCCTGCGAGATCACCAGCCCGATGGCCTCGGAGCATCTGCGGTTGATGCAGCGTTGCGGGTTTCTGGAGTCCAGCAAGGAGGGGCGTTGCGTGTACTACGCGATCGCTGAAAAGCATCTCGGATCGTTGATGGCCTGCATCGAGGCGCGATTTGGCGGCGCCTCCGCGAGTCGGTCATGAGGCCGTGAAGGCGCCCCGCCTAGGGGAGCATGGACGGGTAGCCGCCGAGTGCACTGAATGTTGGGATCGAGCCTGGGAATCGTTGCGGGCTCGTACGAATAATTCACTTTCCAGGACGGCGGTCGTGTAGGCCGCCACGGAGAAAAGGAGCCAGACCATGGTGAAGACGATAACCGCTCGTGAGTATGGTGACCTGTGTCGCTCGGGGGCCGCTCCCGACCTGTTGGATGTGCGGACTCCCGCGGAGTTCGGGGAGGTGCATGTGGTGGGAGCGCGCAACGTGCCGCTTGACCGACTGGATCCGGCCGCGGTACAGGCATCCCGAAATGGCTCGGCCGACCAGACGCTCTATGTGATCTGCCGGTCCGGATCGCGTGCGAAGCAGGCGTGTGAGAAGTTCATCGCGGCCGGGATCTCGAACGTGGTGAACATCGAGGGCGGGACGATGGCTTGTGAAGCGGCAGGGTTGCCGGTGTTGCGGGGCAGGAAGGTGATTTCGCTGGAGCGCCAGGTGCGCATCTGCGCCGGGGCGATGGCGCTGGCCGGTTCGCTGCTGGGGTACTTCGTGGATCCCCGCTGGTTCGGGCTCTCGGCCTTTGTCGGCGCCGGCCTGATCTTCGCCGGTGTCACCGATACCTGCGGCATGGCCATGATGCTGGGCCGCATGCCTTGGAACCAGGCTCCGAAGTCGGCCGCCGCGACGCAAGGCGGCGGTTGCTGTTCTCGGTAAGTGCCCGCGCGGTCTGGACCAAACCACCCCTGAATCGATGGACTCCCAGGAGATCCTTGCCATGCTGTTGAAGCAGTACTATCTCGGTTGCCTCTCCCATGCCTCGTACCTGATCGCCGATGAGCGGACCAAGACGGCGGCGGTGGTTGACCCGCAGCGTGACGTCGAGCAGTAT
>CAZUJM010000040.1:0-30363 GCA_964620405.1 uncultured Pirellulaceae bacterium
CGGTCTCGCGGACACTCCCGCCGCAACCCATCGACTGTGGTCCGGCGACGCTCCAGGAGCCGTCGGTTCCGAGGAGAAGGACATCCCGAAACTGGTCCTCTATCTCGACGCGCGACGTCCCGCGGGCGACCCGCAGGCGGCGGTTCCTGTCGTGGTCGTCTGTCCGGGCGGCGGATATGGAGGACTGGCCTTCGATCACGAAGGCCATCAGATCGCTCGCTGGTACAACGCCCATGGTATCGCCGCCGTGATTGTCGACTATCGCCATCGCGGCAAAGGCTATGGCCATCCGGCGCCGCTGCTCGATGCGCAGCGGGCCATTCGCACGGTTCGCGCCAAGGCCGTGGACTGGAAGGTGAATTCTGCGCAGGTCGGAGTCATGGGCTTCTCCGCCGGCGGACACCTGGCCTCGACGGCCGGCACGCACTTCGACGCCGGACGCGCCGACGCCGACGACCCCGTGGACCGTTTCAGCTGTCGCCCCGACTTCATGATCCTGTGCTATCCGGTAATTGCCTTCGACAAGTCCTTCACCCACCGCGGTTCGCAGCGCAACCTGCTGGGGGAGAGTCCCGATCCGGAACTGGTGAAGTCGCTATCGAACGAGACGCAGGTGACGGCCGAATGTCCGCCGGCCTTCCTCTTTCATACGCAAGAAGATGAACCCGTGCCCGTGGAGAACAGCCTGGTGTTCTATGAGGCGCTGTGCCGCGCGAAGGTCCCGGCGGAACTCCACGTCTACCAGAAGGGCCCCCATGGCGTGGGACTCGCCGCCAACCTGCCGGCCACGTCCAGTTGGCCCGATCGCTGCCTGCAGTGGCTACGCCTCCAAGGACTGGCGGTGCTGGAACCGCAGTGACCGACTTGCGTCACTTGCGACGTGTGAAGGAGCACTTGGCAAGAAAGACATCGATTCCATATTTCCTCCTTTTCGCGTGATTGGAGTTCCCGACATGGGCAACGAACGGTTTTCCCGGCGTTTGGATCGCCGGCAGATGCTGGGTGGAGTTCTCGCGGCCGGTTCCGTGGCGGGACTTGCCTGGCAGGCGAGCCCCCTGGTCGCGGCGGCGGCCGCTGCCGCCTCGGGCGCATCGCTCGGCCTGAACCTCGCCACCGTACGCTACTACACCTCCGAACGCCCCTTCCAGAACCTCGCCGACACCATCAGCACGCCGGTCTCCAACCGCGTCGGCGGATCGTGGGGCGATGGCGAGCCGCTGGAGTTCGATGAACGCGGTTGGCTCAAGAGCGTTCCGAATGGACACGAGGCCGCCCTGGTGCTGGATCTCCGCCCCGGCCACGCCAATACGTTGTATCGCGTGACCTACGAGGGTCCGCGCGACGCGGTCCGCGTGGATAACTCCAAGGACCTCACCTTCCGCAAGTCGCAGCCGAACAAACGTGTCTTGATCTACGTGAAGGCGCCGATCACAAGCCTGCGCATCGTCGAGGCGGGCAGTGAAGGCAAGGAGGTGTTCGCCGCGCCGTTCCTGGAACGCTGCCGTCGTTTCTCGACGCTTCGCTTCATGGACTGGGGGCTCACCAACGAAGACCGGGAGATGGACTGGTCGCGGCGGGTGACTCCGGGTTTGTTCACGCAGGCCGACCGCGAAGTGGCTCTGGAGCACATGGTCGACCTGTGCCTCGCCGCCGATTGCGGCCTCTGGTACTGTGTCCATCACCAGGCAAGCGATGACTACGTCCGCGAGGTGGCCCGCCTGCTCAAGGCACGCTGGAAGTCCAGTCGTCCGATCTACGTGGAGCACTCCAACGAAGTCTGGAACGGGGGCTTCCCGCAGCATCATCATTGCCAGGCGCAGTCGAACGACTGGCTGGAATACCATGTGCAGCGGACCGGGCAGATTGCCGAACTGGTGCGCGGCGAGGGCCTCGACATCACCGCGGTGCTCGGCCTGCAGTCAGCGGCCTACGGCCGCGATCGCCGACTGCTCGACATGAAGGTGCCCGGCTCGATCAATGCCACGGCGATCGCGCCCTACTTCGGGGGCCGATTGGGCTCCAAACGGGAACTGGCCTCCGAAATTCGTGACGGGGGCGTGGAACGCGTGCTGGAGGAGTGTCGCAAGAGCCTCGACGAGCTGCCCGCCGAGATTCGCGGGCATCGTGAACTGGCCGACAAGCTGGGCATGAAACTGCTGGCCTATGAAGGAGGTCAGCATCTGGCCGGTGTCGGACCGTTGATGAACGATGTCAAACTGGTCGACCTGTTCGCACTCGCCAACCGCGCGCCCGGCATGTACGACCTGTATCGCGACTATCTCAAGCTGTGGAACGAGGAGTCCGGGGGCGGCCTGATGTGCCTGTACCACTCCGTCGGCGAGTATACGAAGTTCGGGTCCTGGGGTCTGATGGAGTACGACGGCCAGGATCCGGCGCGGGCGCCGAAGTACCGTGCGGTGATCGACCACCTCGACGCAACGCCTCGCGCCTGAACGGGACATTCCTGCCGCAAATGAGGTGGCACCCGACTCGCAGGCGGACCGGTATCGCCCGGTCCGCCCGGTTGGGCTGCCGGTATCGCCCGGTCCGCCCGGTTGGGCTGCCGGTATCGCCCGGTCCGCCCGGCAGATTCGCCTCGCCGCCTGCCTCGCTTAGTACGATGCCTGCAGGCCGACGGTCGCTCCGTGGAAGAAGACCGCGTCGGTCGTGTTGATCGACGCCGACGGCGTGCCGAACAGGTTGGTCGCCGAAACCTGCGCCGGAGCCAGGGCCAGGCCGTCCACCCAGATCGCCGAGTAGCCGCCGTAGATGCCGATCGAGTTGGTCAGCTGGTAGACACCGCGCAGGCCCAGTTCTCCCAGGAAGGCCGTTTGCGTTGCGCCGGCCGTCAGGGACGGCACCGACTCGGGAATCACATTGCCCAGCGGTGAATGCGTCGTCTGCTCCGCGTTGTTGCTGAAGACGCCTGTGCGGAAGAGGCCGTCGACATGGAAGCGCCCGCCGCAGTTCAGCACCTGAGCGTTCGCTCCGACTTGGAATCCGTACAACTGGTTGTTCGTGTCGACCGAATAGAGGTCGGTCGTGGTCGGCGCGATCGAACCCGCTCGCAGGCTTTCCTGCAGCTCCAAGAACCGGAAGCCTGCGATCCACGTCACGCAGGGACTTGTGCGGCGTCGCACGTTGAACTCTGCGTTGTGCAGGTCGGAACCGTAGTGCGCCTGGTAGATCGTGCCGGGCGCGGTGGAGCCGATGGGAATGCCTGGGCCGTTGAGCACCGGTGACAACTCGCCACCGCCCTCGCCGGTCGAGTCCCAGGACTGCAGGCCGAAATAGCCAATTTCCCAACCCCAGCAGTCGCAGTAGTCGCGGATCAAGAAGATCCGCGGCACCGCTCGATGCTGGAAGTCCAGTTGGTTCGCGTTCAACAGGGTGTCGCCCGTGTTTTGGTCCGTGATCAACGGAAACGAACTGGCGTCCGAACGACGCAGGAACATCACCTCGGTCCACACCGTCCACTGGTTCGTGCAGGGCACGCACGACGAGGTGACCACGTCCTCGCAGGAGTCGCAGGAACCGTCGTCGCACTTGCCCGCGGTGCAGGCCCCGTCGGCCGCATCGCAAGTCGCCGCATCGCAGCGATCGCCCAGGCCGGCGCAGGCGTCATCCTGTGAACCGCTCGCGTCGCAACCGGACCCCAGGCCCTTGCCGCTGAAGAGCGATCCCAGTCGCAGTTGGGACTGGATCCGGCCATTGGGTGCCACGACCCCGTCACAGGCATTCTCCGCGTCGCTTCCCGGCGCGTCGCAGTCACCGCCGGTCGAAAGGAGGCCGGCCGAGCAGCCGCCGTCACGGCCGGGCGCGTCACAGCCGGAGTCGTCGCAGCCAGGTTTGCTGATGGAGCCGCTGTCGCAAGCCGAGGAGGCGGCGCCGTGGGATTCGACCGCACTGGCCTCTGGCACGCTGGCCTCTGGCGCGCTGGTGGCGGCCGGCACGGCGGCGGCCGGCGAAGCGGACGGCGAAGCGGACGGCGACGGCGAATCGGCCGCCCGGGCCATGGGAACGGCGGCCAGCATCAGTCCGCTCAACAGCAGACTCCGAGTGTTCAGACGACGGGCGCGCAGCCGCACGCGCAGGAAGGTCGTGATCTTCATCGGGGAAGCCCCTGGGATCTGGGCGGGTCGGCGTGGGATGGGAACCGTCGAGCGATGACGCGCGGGACGGGCGTGCAGCACGCCGCTGTCTCGGGTCAACGCCCCGGTCGGAGCCGGCCGCGAGGTAGGATAGGACTAACTGCTACTGGATGATCGACCGCGCTTCTCCGCAAGTCGATCCGTTTCGGCACTTGTCCTACCAGCGTTGCAATCCGTCCAAGCCGAACGATCGCCAAACTCCATCGACGCCTGGGTTCGACCCGCCGCCCTGAAGAAGGAGCCAGGCTTGTCCTGCACGACGGGCGATCAGCACGACTTTGCCCGGGCTGCTCGCTTCTTGTACCAGCTGGCACCTGATCCGCCGACCAGCCCCAGGACTGCCCATACCACCAGCGCGCTCGGCTCCGGAACCTGCGGTTCGCTGCCGGAGCCCAAGCTGAAGCGGACGTTGCTCAGCCCAAAACCTTCCCAGTCCATCTCGCCGTCCGGCACATAGATCGAGAGGCCCGCGATCCGATTGCCGCCCGTCGTATCCCCCACCGACGTCGTCACGAAACCGGAGGACAGTCCGCCCAGAACCCCCAGGCTGTTTCCCGAGCGGTCGTAGCCTTCGATGCGCGTCGGCGAATTCTGATCCAGGTGCCCCAGGTCGAAGAGCACGTGACTGACGTCCTGGCTGAAGTGGATGGCCAGCGGAGCGGTGTAGAGCTTGTTGCCAATCTTGCTGCCCAGCACCAGACTCTGCGGATGCGCCAAGTCGAACATCGTGACGGCGCTTCCCTGGCTGTAGTCCAAGGTCAACGGATTGCTGGGCGATGTGTCTGCCAATGAGTTGCCACTGCTTCCGTAAGACTGGCCGACGAAGAGTGTCCCGAAACTGACCGTGACGCTGCCCACGTCGGGAATGTTGTTCACCGTGTACTGGGGATTCACCACGTTGATCTGGTTGAAAGGCACCGAGTACACCGGTCGATCGGCCGGGGGCGAAGCGTACTCCAACGCAGCCTCCAGCGGACGCGCAGCGGTCATGACTCCCATCCATGCCATCAGGCAGCAGCCAGCGAAACGACTCCGCACGCTGAATTTCCGGGACACGAAGGCCCAGAGCGACACCACGGGGTGGAAAAACGGAATCATGACTGCTCCTGCAAGTCCGAACGTTCCAAGGGCTTTTCTAGGACGCTCGTATTTTGCCTAGATTGTCCAGATTGTGCAATCGCATTCCTAACTCCGTCATGGCGAGATCGCGGCGGACGATCGCTTGGAGACGGCAGGCGTTTCGATTTCTGAACGACACGCACTCCCCCCCCGAGTTCCGAACGGTTTTCTATCCTTGCCCAGGCGCCTGCCCAGTTTGCCCGCCGCGTGATCTTCGCCCGACCGGAGGAACCCCTCCCCGAACGGAACTCCGGCTGGCGTTACGGCAGACCTTTGCCTGTGGACAGAGCGGGGGGACCGGTCGATGCAGGGATAGCGATCAAATCCGGGCGGGCTGGGGGTGGATCAAGGGCCTCGAGAACCCGCGAGCCTGCGGCGGACGAGGATCGCGGATCGTGGAAGTCGGTGCTGGCCCGAAAGGATTCGGATCATGGTTATGGTGCATCGGAAGATACGCGACTTCCCCGCAGGTGTCCGGCGCGAGTCGGCAGCGGTGGAGTTGGCGTCAGGGGAAACGCAGTCGACGGAGATTCGCGGCCGGCGTGCTTTCTCCTGTCGCCTGCCAAACCGACTGCCCACGCTGCGCGGCGAACATCGAGGTCGGAGTCGCCATGGCAGCCAGGACTGATGTCGTGTGGCAACGGAAGGACCTCACGCGTCGACAGCTCTCAGGCACCTTGGCCTGGCTGGTCTGCTGCGTCGTGCTTTTGGCAGCGTCTGCGCGGCTGACGGCCGAGGATTCGGCTGCCTCCAACGCAAGCGGCGCGGACTATTCGACGGTGGATCCTGCGGGTGATGACTTCGAAGGGTTCGCCGAGCCTTTCCGCGCCGTTGATCTCGCGGCGGGGGAACCGGGAGTGCTGACGGAGTTGCGTGTCCGCGAGGGGATGTCGGTGCAGGCTGGCGAGGTGATCGGACGTCTCGATACGCTGGTCCTGGAAAAAACGCTGAACATGGCTCGACATCGGGCGGCTTCCGAGGGCGCGCGTCGTTCGGCTGCCGCGGAGCTTGCGCTGGCGAGTCGCACGGCGGAACAGCTGCGGCAGCTGCAGCTGCGCGGCAACGCGACGGCGAGCGAGGTGGAGCGAGCCGAGACGGACCTGGCGACGGCCGAGGCACGCGTGGCCTTGGCTCGCGAGGAGAGCGAGCAGCAGCAGCTGGAGTGTGAGCGAATCGAAGCCCAGATTGCGCGGCGTCAGCTGACCAGCCCCGTGGCCGGCGTGGTCAGCGAAGTCTATCGCGAGGAAGGCGAGGCCCTGCCGGCCAACGATCCGCGCGTCGTGACCATCGTGCAGGTCGACCGGCTTCGCGTGCGACTCCCTGTGCCACCCCGCGTCGCGGCGGGGCTCCAAGTGGGCCAGCCAGTGCGCGTGCGGCTGCCGGAACTGGGACGTGAACAGATCGGCCAGGTGGAGATGGTATCGCCCGTGATCGACGCTCGGAGCGGCACGCGGGCGGTGGCGATCCTGCTTGACAATGGCAGTGGCAGCCTCACCAGCGGATTGCGATGCGTGGCAGACTTCGCGCGGCCGCTTTCCGAAACGCGACGCGGCGGTGCGCGACGGGACGGTCCAGGGCTTGCCGGCACGCCGTCGAGTGCCTCCGCAGAACTAACCACGGCTCCCGTCCGCAGACCACGATAGCGCGTGCCTCCACCATCGCCAGGGCGAACCCGTGCTGCAACGGTGGCTCAGTGCCAGTTAAGGCGACATGGGCCACTCGGAGGCGTTGGGTGCGTATGCGGGGTTGGCAAGGGTGAAAGGGTGGGCCGTGGCGGCGCCGGGGAGACGAACGGCCATAGATATACGCGGGATCTCGCATGACGCACGAAGCGACTCATTCCTCACTCCATTCCGCGTCCCTCGGTCCCGTTGTCGTGCCTCGACGGTCACCGGTGGCTGGATCATCGGGCGTTACTTCGTCCCCGGATCCCTCCCGACTGCATGCGGCGCTGGACTCCGTCCTGCGAACGAGCGGCTCTGAATGGGAGGCCACCGGCCGCTGGCTGACGGTTGTATGTCACTCGCTTCACGCCTCCTTCGCCGCGCTCTACGGTTCCGTCCCAACGACTGGGCGGGAGACGGCGGGTTCCACTAGCACAGGGCAGCAGGCGGACCAGCCGCTGCTTGGAGTGCTCGGTGCGACCGGCGAGCAGGCGGCGGTTCCGGAAGCCCTGGCGCGTCCGTTGGTCGCCCTGGTGCGCAAGTCATCGGCGGATGGAATCGTCCAGTTCGCGCGCGTCGGCAGAGACCTGGGGCAGTTGGCGGTCGCCGTGCCCGTCTCCCGAGCCGACGGCGTGACGGAGGCGCTGGTCCTGCTGCTGGACGGTGACATGCGGGAGCCGTCGACGCTGGCACGCATCGCGCGCGAGGTCCAACTTCAGGCGAGCTTCGCGGGCGCCTGGCGGGGATGTTGGTCCAAGCTCCGGGAACCGGCGGGGCCCGAGCCTTCCGACGAGCGGCCTTTGTCGCCGGATCCTCCGCCTGCGCGCGAAGTTTCGCAGGACGACCTGCTCAGCGCCCTCTCCGCGACCGCCGCCTCGACGTCGCTGGACGACGTGGCCGCGTGGTGGTGTCGATTCGCGGTGCGGCAGGCGACCGAAGGCAAGGCCGCGGAACGAATGGTGGCCTTGGGACGAGTTCGCTGGGGTGGAACCTGTCG
Source organism: uncultured Pirellulaceae bacterium (assembly GCA_964620405.1). GTDB lineage: Bacteria > Planctomycetota > Planctomycetia > Pirellulales > Pirellulaceae > CAZUJM01. The sequence goes on from CAZUJM010000040.1 coordinate 7,932, forward strand.
ACTCTTGGCCGTCGCGCCCGAGCGAACGTTTACTGCCACCGCGCCGCTGGTGGGCTGCATCGAGGCGGTGATGGCGGAAGCCGTGCTGCGGTCGGATGAGGCAAGTGGATCGAGGCCGGATCGGCGAGCGACCCAGGCCATGCAGCAGCTGCGCGAACTGTCCGGCGCGACGCATCTGCGCACTCTGCTGCTGCGCGACGCGGCGCAGCAGGTGCGAGGCGTCTGCCTGCTATGGGGCGAACGTCCCTGGTCTGACGACGAGTGGGCTCAATGCGAAGCCTGGGCGCGGCTGGCGGGCGTGCACCTGGGGGTGGTCCTGTCCGCGCGCGGCTGGCTCCCCGTTGCACGCCTGCAGCGCTGGCGCAACCTTTCCGTGCGGCAGCGTCTGGGACGCGCGCTGGTTGCCTCGGCTCTTTCCGCGGCGCTGCTGGCCGTTCCCGTTCCCTGCCGCATCTCCTGTCGCGCGGATCTGCAACCGTTGGAACGTCGCCTGGTCGTGGCGCCTCACGAAGGACGCCTTGAAGAAGCCCTCGTCCGTCCTGGCGACCCGGTGGCATCCGGGCAGCTGCTCGCACGGCTCGACGGCCGCGACCTGCGGCTGGAACTCGCCTCGCTGGAGGCTGAACGGAGTCGCGTGGCCAAGGAACGCGACCGGTCCATGGCTTCGAGTGACACGGCAGCGTCCCAACTGGCCTCGCTCGAACTGCGACGACTGGACTTGAAACGCCAGGGGATCGAGACGCGTTTGCAGCGGCTGGAAATCCGCAGTCCCATCGCCGGGCAGGTGATCGGCGGTGATCCCCAGATGTGGGTCGGTTCGCGCTTGACCCAAGGGCAGTCGCTGGTGGAAGTCGCCGCGCCGGGAACCCTGGTCCTCGAACTTTCCATCCCCGACGCCGACATCGACCGGGCCATCGTCGGCAGGGCCGTTCATTGCCGGTTGGAATCGCTGCCCGGGTTCAGCCTGGAGGGAACGTTGAAATCGATCCGCCCGCGTGCCGAGCTGCGGGATGGCGAAAACGTGTTCGTGGGGCTGGTCGAGTTGCGGATGCCATCCGAAGGCGACCTGTCCGAACTGCGCCCCGGCATGCGCGGCCGCGCGCGTTTGGAGGCCGAGCCTCGAACGCTGGCGTGGCAGGTGTTCCATCGAGCCTGGGAGCAGTTGCAGTTCCGGTGGGGATGGTGACATGGTGACGCCGGCAGACTCGGAGAGCGAATTGCGATCGTGCCACCCTCGCCTGCGGCGCGACCTGCGCACCGCGTTGATGGCCGCGGGCGGCAGGACCCACTGCCAGCTGGAGGATCCGCTCACGGCGAAATACTATCGCCTGGGCAGCCGGGAATGGCAGTGCGTCGAAGCGTGGGATGGAACGAAATCGCTGGCCGACCAGCTGGCCGACGCGCCCCCGCATTCGGACGAGGAACGACTCGGCCGCGCCGACCTCCTGGCCCTGCATCGCTGGCTGCAGCAAGCTGGGCTGCTCGAAAGCGACGTGAACTCCCCGCCTCGACCCGCGACGTCGCGACCGGTCCAGCAGGAGGAGAGTTTCTGGTCCAATCCCGTGTTCCTGCGCGTTCCGCTATGGAATCCCGATCGAACGCTCGAACGCTGCCTCCCCTGGTGCTCTTGGACGCTGGCCGGGCCGGCGCTCGTCGGCTGGTGTGTCGCGGTCGCCGCCTCGCTGTCCCTGGTGCTGTTCCATTGGGACCAGTTCCGGCAGCCGTGGGCGACGATGCTTGCCGCCGATCGCTGGCTGCAACTGCTGCTGGTCTGGTTCGCGCTGAAAGTGGTGCACGAGTTCTACCATGGGCTGGCTTGCAAGCGGTGGGGAGGCCGCGTCACGACCTGTGGCCTGATGTTCGTGTTCTTTTCCCCGGTGGCCTACGTCGATGTGACCTCCTCCTGGCAGTTTCGCTCCCGCTGGCAGCGCATCATGACGGCGGCGGCCGGAATGTACGCCGAACTGTTCGTGGCATCGGTCGCCGCCTGGGTCTGGTACTTCTCGGACGATCCGTCGACGCGTCAGTTCTGCCATGAGGTCATGGGGATGGCCGGCGTCTCGACGCTGGTGTTCAACGCGAACTTCCTCATGAAGTACGACGGCTACTTCATCCTGTCCGACCTGCTGGATATCCAAAACCTCTACGGTCTCGGGCAGCTGCATGTACGCGACTGGATGCGGCACCACCTGCTGGGGTTGCCCAGCAGCAAGCCTCTCACCGGCATGCGGAACGCCGCCTGGGTGCGCGTCTATGGCTGGGCATCCTTCGCATGGCGGCTGGTTTTCTACGCGGGCGTCCTCTTCACGGCCTCGGCCATGTTCCATGGAGCCGGTGTCGCGCTGGCCGCGCTCCTTGGCGTCAGCTGGTTCCTGAAGCCCGCGTATGCCTTTACGCGCACCGTGTTTCGCGGCAGGGAGGGAGAGCGACCGTCGCGGCCGCGTTTGGCGATGGTCGTGGGAGTGGTTTTGCTGCTGGGCGTCGGCATCGGCAGGCTGCCCTGGCCCGAAGGCGTACGAGCTTTCGGAGTGGTCGAATACGATCCGCCCTGCGTGGTGCGCGCCGGCTGTCCCGGTCTGGTGCGGACCCTCCATGTGCGCCCCGGTCAATGGGTTCGCCAGGGCGACCTGCTGGTGACCTTGGAGAATGACCAGGTGGTGCAGGACCTGACAGACGCACGCGTTGCGGTTGAGCAGTCGCTGGTGCGGGAACGCATGGCCGCCAGCAGCCACGATGCGGCCCAGCAGCAGGTGGAGCGGAAGCGGCGCGAATCGCTTGGGAAGCAGTGCCTGGAACTGCGGCAGCGCGTCGAACAACTGTCCGTGGTCGCGCCGACCGAGGGACGCGTCGTGGCCGCCGACCTCGATGCGCTGCTGGGGCAGTACCTCCCGCTCGGCGCGCCACTGCTCGAACTGGGAGACGAGCGTCGCAAGGCGGTGCAGGTGGAGGTGTCCCAGGATGATGCGGAGCGTTTCGCGAAGCACCTGGGCTGCCCCGCGTCGATTCGTGTGCGGGGGCGGTCCGAGCCGGTGCGCGGCGCACGGCTGGCACGCCTGCATCCCCAAGGCTCCCGCGCACTGACCGCACCGGCGCTCGCGGCCTCGCAGGGCGGCCCGCTGGCCGTGGTCCCCGTCGCGGAGGGAACGCCGGGGAACGTGGAACTGCTGGAGCCGCATTTCCAGGCCTTCTTGGAACTGCCGCCCGACGCGGCCGCGTCGCTTCACGCCGGCCAGCTGGCCCACGTGCATCTGCATGCCCCGGGGCGTTCCGTGGCCAGCCATCTCTGGCAGCAGGGCGAGCGCTGGATTCGCGGGCATCTGGAGGCCACGGCGGAAAATCGTGCGCAAACGCCGCCGCTCGATAGTCTCCGTGCCGCCGATCGACGTCGCTGACCGGGTGCTTCGCATCCCCGCCCGGGGGCTCCTGGCATGGATGCGGAAGTGGCGTGATCTGCGTAAAGTGTGGTGAATGTGCCACGCACAGCGAACCGGCTTGGCAAGCGGGTCGGGTTTCGTCGAAACCAAGGAGGGCCCGCATCAGGCGCCTCGGCGACCAAGCAAGCGGTCCCTCGGCGGTGGAACGCGGAAAACCGGCTTGGCCAGCCGACGTCCCCCTGCCCTCGCGCACACTCCGGGTGAATGGTTCATGGATGAACCGAGGCAAGAACGACCAGCGACCCGGAGACGGCGAGACTCTCGTCAGCGCGCCGGTTTCGTGCAGACCGGCCGCCTCGTGCTGGCGTTGGGCCTGCTCTCGCTTGCCTCTCCCGGCCGCTCCATCCTCGTCGCGGCGGAGCCTCCGGTCTTGAGGCCACCGATCCAACGCTCCCAAGAATATCGCCGCCTGCCCCCCGTCGCCCCTGCCCACTCGGCGCCCCCCGTGTCCTCCGTGGTTGCAAATTCCACGGATCCCGCCGCGACGCCACTCGTCGAGGCGGGGGAGTCGCTCGCGATGGAGGTTCTCGAATCGCGGTGGTGGGAGCCGGGAGTGCAGGAGACGCTGCGACCCGAGGCGCAGCCGATTCCGATCACGCTCGATTCCGTGCTGTCCTCTGCCCTTCAGCACTCGGCGCGCATCCAGGTCGTCCGCGAGTTGCCGTTGATTCGCGAGACAGCGATCGAGGAAGCCGACGCGCAGTTCGATTGGACGTCGTTCCTCGAGTCGAAGTGGAACGACCTGAGCGATCCGGTGGGCAATCAGTTGACGACGGGGGGACCGCCGCGGTACCGCGACCGCAACCTCACGACCAGCGGTGGCCTCCGCCGCCGCAACACGGTGGGCGGCCAGTTCGAAGTCGCGCAGCGTTTCGGCGTGCAGGACACGAACTCCGTCTTCTTCGTGCCTCCCAACCAGGGTACGTCGCGGTTGACGGTCAACTACACCCAGCCCCTGCTGCGCACCGCGGGTCGCGCGTACAACACCTCGCTCACCGTCCTCGCGCAGATCGACACCGAGGCGGCGCGGGATGAACTCTCCCGGGAACTCCAGACGCACCTCGTGGACGTGACGAGCGCCTATTGGCGAATCTACTTGGAGCGAGGCGCCTTGCTGCAGCGTCGTCGTCTGCTGGCGGAGGCGGAGGCCGTGCTCGCGAAGCTGGAGCAAAGGCGTCGCTTGGACGCATCGGCAAGCCAGTTGACGCGGGCCCGCGCGGCCGTCGAGACGCGGCGCGCCGATCGGGGCCGGGCGATGACGGAAGTGCAGCACGCGGAGAGGCGCCTGCGGGCGCAGGTCAACGATCCGGACCTGGGCGACGGACGGAGTCGCGAGCTGGTGCCGATGGAACTGCCGTTCCAGCAGCTGCGTGAAGTGCGACTGGACGAGGCGATGGAAGTGGCCATGCGCAACCGGCCTGAACTGGCGCTGGCGTTGAAGGAGATCAAGGCGGCTGGGGTCCGGCTGGATGTGTCGCGGAACGAGATCCTGCCGGCGCTGAATCTGTTCATGGAAACCTACGTCGCGGGCCTGCGCGGACAGCGCGATGTGGGATCCGCCTGGGTGGACCAGTTCGACCAGGGCGAGCCGGGCTACTCGATCGGCCTGCAGTACGAACGCCCGATTGGCAACCGCGCGGCCCAGGCGCGGTATCGGCGGAGCGCGCTGGAGCTGCGACAGCTGCAGGCGGAACTCCGCGATGCGATGGAGCAGTTGCGGGCCGACGTGGAGGTTGCCGTGCGGGAGGTCGGGACGACCTACCGTGAGATGGCAGCGCGGGAGGAATCGCTGCAGGCCGCTCGGCGTGATCTGGAATCGATGCGCGACCGGTGGCTGTCGCTGCCCGGTTCAGATCGCTCCGCAACCCTCGTCCTGGAAGACCTGCTCGACGCCCAGGAACGCCTGACCTCCTCCGAGCACGGGTTGCTCGAGGCGCAGCTCGCCTACAGCCTGTCGCAGGTGCACTACCAGCGAGCGGTAGGAACGCTGCTGCAGTCCGAGGAGGTGACGGTGGAGCGGTATTTGGCCGACCACCTGCCGACGCTGGAACTGCGCCGCGTCCCGCAGGGCGACGGCCTCTCGTCGGGACGGCCCGACCTGGGTGCCGATGGTGAGGAGGACGGCTCGCCGGCTGCGGAGTCGGTGCTCCCCTCGCCGGATGATGCGGCGTCCGCGCCCGGCGAGTAGCCAACGGCTCGCACGCTTCTCCCGAACTGCTCTCGCCCCGGGCCGGCCGCGAACGCCCGGGTCACCCTGGCGCTCGATTTGACGCCGTCTTGGCTCCCCATGCCCGATCGCTCCGGTTAGAATTTCCCGACCGGAGCGTTTCGAGGCGGGGCGAAGAATCGCAGGCTCGTTTCCAGCCTACGGTTGGTGGGCAGTTGCGGTGCGCGGGTCGGTAGCGAAGCGACCGGGAAGAGTTCGGGGAAGCCACCTCGCGAAGATAGATCGCGAAGTTCTGAGATCGAGGAGTCATCACGTGATGCGAAGTCTCTTGCTGCATCTGGTCAGCGCGTGTCTCTTGTGCGCCGGCATGCCCGCCTGGGCGTCGGACTGGCCGGCCTGGCGTTACGACGCGGGGCACACGGCGGCGTCGCCGGGCGACCTGCCGGATCGACTGCAGTTGGAATGGACTCGCGTCTATTCGCCACGCAAGCAGGCGTGGCTTGACCCGCTCAACCAAGACATGATGCAGTACGATCGAATCTTCGAGCCCATCGTCAAGGATGGCCGTGTCTTCCTCGGCTTCAACGACGCGGACAAAGTGGTGGCGCTGGACGTCAAGACGGGCGAAACGCTTTGGACGTTCTACACGGACGGCCCCGTGCGTTTTCCGGCGGTGGCCTGGCAGGACACGGTGTTGTTCGTCAGCGATGACGGCTACCTGTACTGCGTGTCGGCGGAGACTGGCCAGCTGAAGTGGAAGTACCAGGGAGCGCCGGGTCCCCTGAAGGTGATTGGCAACGAACGGCTGATCTCGGCCTGGCCGGCTCGCGGCGGTCCGGTGGTGCACGAGGGACAGGTCTATTTCGCCGCCAGCATCTGGCCCTTCATGGGCACTTTCATCTACTGCCTCGATGCGACCTCCGGGGAACTGGTCTGGGTCAACGACAGCACCTCGTCGCAGTACATCAAGCAGCCCCACAGCGCCGCGTCTTTCGCTGGTGTGGCTCCGCAGGGAACCTTTACCATCACCGGAGACTCCCTGCTCGTTCCCGGTGGTCGAAGCATCGCGGCCGCCTTCAACCGCAAGACGGGCGAGTTGCGTCACTTCCTGCTGGATGAGGGCGGCAAGGGCAACGGCGGCTCGCTGGTGCTGGCCTTGGGCGACGAGTACTACGTCCATACACGCGTGCGCGGCGTGCGCGCGTTCGAATTGGAGTCTGGCAAGAAGACGGCCTTCGCGACCAATGAGCCGGTCCTGGAGAAAGACGTGCTGGGCCAGGTTCGGATCTTCGCCGCTGAACGCGTCGTGCCCGCGAAGCCGGGAGCGGAGGCGAAGGCGGAGGATGACGAGTCGGCTCCGGCCCCGCCAGCGGCCGACTCGATTCCCGTCATCCGCTGCTACAACGGCAAGAAGGAGATGGTCTGGGAGCTGCGCGGCGTGGATGGCAGCGGGGAAGTGATCAAGGCGGGCAAGCGTCTGTACGCCGCAGGCGGCGGACAGCTGACGGCCTTGGATCTGAATGCGGACGGCAGCGGCGCGGAGGTGGCGTGGAAGATTCCCACCGAACCGAACGTGCAGCGGCTGCTGGCCGCGAACGGCAAACTGCTGGCGGTGACGCTTGAAGGAAGCCTGCTTTGCTATGGCGACAGCAACCTCGAAACGCCGCTGGTGATCGACGAGCGGCCCCAGGTGCGGCCGATTCCGCAGGAGATCGGCCTGGCCGAGAAAATCGCGGAGCAGGTGGGAGCTCGCCAGGGATTCGTGCTGTGGTTCGGGGAACCGAGCGAGGTGGCGATCGATGCGCTGCTGGCGACGACGCAGTTCGATCTAGTCGTGGTCCACACGAACGAAACACGCATCGACCAACTGCGGCGACTCTATGACGAAGCCGGCGTGCACGGCAAGCGAGTGGGCTTCCATGTCGGCTCGATCGATTCGTTCCAGGCCCCTGCCTATGTGGCCCATGCCGTGGTGCTCGCCGGAACCGAAGCGGAGTCGGCGCGGCTCGATCGCGAACTGCTTCGCCGTGCCTACCATTCGGTGCGACCCTATGGCGGTGCGCTCCTGGTCCTGCGAGGCGACGCCAGCGACAACGCCTCGACCTGGCCCGAAACGCTTGAAGCGGGTGGATTGGAAAGCGCGGAACTGCTGGAAGACGCTGCTTTCTTCGCCGCGCGACGCGTGGGGGCCCTGCCTGGCTCCGCCGACTGGACCCATCAGTATGGCAATATCGCCAACACGGTGAAATCGAACGACGCACGCGTCAAACTGCCGCTTGGGTTGCTCTGGTTCGGTGGCAGTTCCAATCTCGATGTCCTGCCCCGACATGGACACGGACCGCCGGAACAGGTGGTCGGGGGGCGACTGTACATCGAAGGTATGAACTCCCTCAACTGCCGCGATGTCTACACCGGCCGTGTCCTCTGGAAACGCACGTTCGAAAACCTGGGCACTTACGACATCTATTACGATGATACGTACAAGGATACGCCGCTGGATCCGGCCTATAACCAGGTGCACATTCCCGGGGCCAACGGACGGGGAACCAACTTCGTGGCCACGGAGGAGGCCGTCTACATGGTCGAGGGCGACAGTTGCCACGTGATCGACCTGGATACGGGCGAGACGCGGCAGCGGATCACGTTGCCGGATTCGGTCCGCGGCGAGAACCGGCAGTGGGCTTACATCGGCGTCTACAAGGATCTGCTCTTCGCGGGTGCCGGCTACGCGAACTACGGCAATCGGCTGAAGGTCTCCTTCGAGGATACCGACTCCAAGCTCGGCACGAACTCCAAGGGGTTCGGCTCCAAGAGCTTGAACGTTTCCGCCAGCGCGGCGCTGATCGCCTTCAATCGACACACCGGCGCGGTGGTCTGGCAGGCCGATGCCCGGCACAGCTTCATTCACAATGGCATCGTGGCCGGCGATGGCAAGGTCTTCTGCCTCGATAAGCTGCCGGGACCGGTTGAGGAGCGGTTGAAACGCCGCGGCCAAGACGCACCCGAAACCTACCGGATCCTCGCCCTGGATGCTCAAACCGGAGAGAAGGCTTGGGAGCAGACCGGAAAGATCTTTGGCACTTGGCTGGGGTACAGCGAGGAGTTCCACCTGCTGCTGCATGCCGGTGCGGCGGCCGATGACCGATTGGAGTCGGAGGTCGGCCAGGGCATGGCCGTCTACCGCGGCGAGAATGGAGACGTGGTGTGGCGCGTCGAGAACCGCCCCTACTCGGGACCCTGCATCCTGCACCACGACCGGATTCTCACCAACGCCGATTCGTACCGCTACAACGCCGGCGCGTTCAGCTTGCTGGATGGCAATCCCGTGTTGATCGAGAACCCGCTCACCAAGGAGAAGCAGCCCTGGCAGTTGTCGCGGACCTACGGCTGCAACAGCATCATTGCCAGCGAGAACCTGTTGACGTTCCGCTCCGGAGCGGCCGGATTCTACGACCTGCAGTCGATGAGCGGCACGGGCAGCCTGGGTGGGTTCAAGTCGGGGTGCACGTCGAATCTGGTCGTGGCCAATGGAGTGCTCAACGCCCCAGACTACACGCGGACCTGCAGTTGCGGTTACCAGAACCAGTCGTCGCTGGCCCTGATCCACATGCCGGAGATGGACATGTGGACACTGAACCATATCGCGCGGCTCAGCAAGCCGGGCCAAGCCATCCAACAGTTGGGATTGAACTTCGGAGCCCCTGGCGATCGTCGGCATCCGAACGGCACGTTGTGGGTCGACTACCCTGCCATCGGTGGCGAGTCGGCGGAGATCGACATCCAGGTGGATGGAGATGCTTCGTACTATCGCCGCAACACGCTGGCCTTCAGCGGCCCGGGTGAGCCGTGGATCGGCGCTTCGGGGGTCGTGAATGCCACGCGGATCGTCGTGCCTTTGAGTATCCGCCAGTCGAACGACGAAGTGCGTGTGCCGATTCGCGCCGCTGAGGACGATGCCGAGGAAAAGGCGGACGGTAGTGTCGTGCTGGACAGCAGCGATATCGAACTGGTGGAGGACGATTCGCGGCAGACGGTCGGCCTGCGTTTTGACAAGGTGCCGTTGGAGCGAACGCGTAAGATCCTCTCGGCCCATCTGCAGTTTGTCTGCGACGAGGCCACCGAGGGCGATACGAAAGTGGCGATCGCCATCGAAGACGCGTCGCAGTCGGCGCCTTTCGCCAAGGAAGCGAAGAACATTTCCGGCCGCCGTTTGGCGGGGTCTCCGGTCGCCTGGACGATTCCGAAGTGGGATGCGATCGACCGCGCGGACGAGGCTGAACGATCGCCCGATCTGGCGGAACTGGTGCGTGGCATCATCGCGCGGCCGGACTGGTCGCCCGAAAATGCGCTCACGCTGGTGCTGACCGGCGAGGGGAAACGGGTGGCCAAGGCGATGGAGGGCGGCGCGGACAAGGCTCCGACGCTTGTGCTGAAGGTGGAACCGCTGCCGCCGGCCACCGTGCCCGCCGTGCCGCACACCGTGCGACTCTACTTCGCGGAACCCGATGCCACGCAACCGGGGGAACGCGTCTTCGATGTGCTCCTCCAAGGGCAGACGGTGATCGAGGATATGGATGTCGTGCAGGAGGCAGGGCGTCCACGGAAGACGATTGTCCGGGAGTTCACGGGCGTCGCGCTCACCGATAAGCTCGTCCTGGAGATGAAGGTCAAGAAGGGCCAGCCGATCCTCAGCGGCTTGGAGATCGTCCGCGAACCGTAGTCCACCGGAGGGATCGCCTGCATGACCGCTCCGATCTGCGACTTCCTGACGTTGACGCCCCAGGGGCTCTACTGCGAGCCGGGGCGGTTCCATGTCGATCCGTGGCAGGCGGTCGAGCGGGCGGTCGTGACCCACGCCCACAGCGATCATGCGCGTGCGGGGTGCGGCCGATACCTGGTCGCGCGGTCCTGCGAGCCTTTGCTGGCAACTCGGCTGGGCCGAGTCTCGGTGGACACGCTGGACTATGGCCGCGAGCTGACGCAGCATGGCGTACGCGTGTCTCTGCATCCCGCCGGACACATTCTGGGTTCGGCCCAGGTGCGACTCGAATACCGCGGTCGAGTCTGTGTCGTCACGGGCGACTACAAGCGGCAGGCCGACCCGACCTGCGAACCCTTCGAACCGCTGGCTTGCCAAACGCTGGTCACGGAATCAACGTTCGGCCTGCCGATCTACCGCTGGGACCGATCGGAACGCGTGGTGGCGCAGATCGAGGCATGGTGGCGCGGCAACCAGCAGGCGGGTAAGGCCAGCGTGCTCTTCGCCTACGCGCTCGGCAAGTCGCAGCGGATTCTTGCCTCGCTGGATCCGGCCCTCGGACCGGTGGTGGTGCACGGAGCGATCTGGCCGTTGCTGGAGGCGTACCGGCGGGCGGGCGTGGTGCTGCCGCCAGCACTGCGCGTGCAGGATGTCCCGAAAGATTTTCGATGGGCCCACGCGCTGGTGCTCGCCCCGCCCTCGGCCCGCGATTCCGCCTGGCTGAAACGCTTCGGGCCGATCAGTACGGCCATGGCCTCCGGCTGGATGCTGGTCCGCGGCAGTCGACGACGTCGGTCCGTCGATCGCGGCTTCGTCTTTTCCGATCACGCCGACTGGCCGGAACTGCTGGCAACCATCGACGAAACCGCCTGCGAGCAGGTGTGGATCACGCATGGCTACGCCGCCGTGCTGGCTCGTTATCTGCGAGAACACGGACGCCAGGCCGATGTGTTGGAAACGCGGTTCGCGGGGGAAGCCATGGAGGAGTCCACGGCCGATGCGGGGGAGTTGCCGGAGTTGGTGGAGAGCGAGCAGGACGACGCGAAGTTGCCGGAGGACGTGGGCGACGTGACCGGAGAGACCGGCTCATGAAGCGATTCGCCGGACTCTATTGGCGGCTCGACGCGACCACGCGCACCAGCGAAAAGGTGTCGGCGCTGGTCGACTACTTCCGGGAAGCGCCGGACGGCGATGCGGCCTGGGCGGTCTTTTTTCTTTCGGGCAATCGACTCAAGCAGCTACTTCCCGCTCGCGTTCTGCGCCAATGGGCGATGCTGGAAGCCTCCTTGCCGGAGTGGCTGTTCGAGGAGTGCTACGAACGCGTGGGAGACTTGGCCGAAACGGTGGCCCTGGTGTTGCCGGCGGTGGAGCAGCAGCGGGCGTGGTCGCTGTGGGAGTTCGCAGAGCAGCGGCTCGAATCGCTGCGCGGACTGGATGAAGAGACGCTCGTCGGCGAACTGCGCAAGCTCCCCGCCGAACTCGCCGCCGAGGAACGGCTGCTGGCCTTCAAGCTGTTGACAGGTGCGTTTCGCGTCGGAGTTTCGCAGACCCTGGTGCTGCGAGCGCTGTCGCAAGTGACAGGAGTCGAGGTCGAAGTCCTGGCGGGACGCTTGATGGGCACGTGGACTCCCAGCGCGGATGCGTATCGCGCGCTGGTCGATCGTGCGCCGGGAGATGCGGGGAAGGAACGACCGTATCCGTTCTGTCTGGCCCATCCGCTGCAGCGGCCGCCGGAGGAGGAACTGGTGGACCTGTCTCGATGGCAGGTGGAGTGGAAGTGGGACGGGATCCGCGCGCAGGTACTGCGTCGCGAGGGGGCGACGCGGATCTGGTCGCGGGGCGAAGAACTGATCAACGACGCATTTCCCGAGGTGGTCGATGCCTGCGGTCGGATTCCGGAGGGCACGGTGCTGGACGGGGAGTTGCTGGCATGGGACGAGCTCGCGGACGCTCCCCTGCCCTTCCTGCAACTGCAGCGCCGCCTGGGACGCAAGTCGCCCGGCAAGAAGCTGCTGCAGGAGGTGCCTGCACGGTTGCTCTGTTTCGACCTGCTGGAGATCGCGGGACGCGATATCCGCGAAACGCCGCTGGCAGAGCGTTACGAACGGCTGATGGAGTTGGTAGCCGCTGCGGGGGACCCGCGTATTCGCCTCGCGCCCCGCCTGCCAGCCGAGTCCTGGGCAACTCTTGCCGCGCTGCGCGCGTCGAGCCGCGAACAACGGGCCGAAGGCCTGATGCTCAAGGATCTCACGTCCGCCTACCGCGTCGGCAGGCCGCGGGGCATTTGGTGGAAATGGAAGATCGACCCGATGACCGTGGACGCGGTGCTGGTCTACGCGCAGTCTGGTTCCGGTCGGCGAGCCAGCCTGTTCACGGACTATACGTTCGCCGTCTGGAAGGGCGAGGAGCTGGTACCCATCGCCAAGGCCTACTCCGGCTTGACCGATGAAGAGATCGCCCAGGTCGATGCGTTTGTGAAACGGAACACGCTGGAGCGATTCGGACCCGTGCGGCAGGTCACTCCGGAGCTGGTGTTTGAGCTGGCGTTCGAGAACATCCAGCGTTCGACGCGTCACAAGTCCGGTGTGGCCGTGCGTTTTCCGCGGATCGTTCGCTGGCGCCACGACAAACGCCCTGCGGATGCCGACCACCTGGCGCAGCTGCTGGCCCGGATCGACGCCGAAGGCTGATCTTTCGCCGCGCGGGACGACGGGCGGCCAGCGACAGTTCCGTGTTCAGGCCGGCCATCGGCGGTGTTATACTGGCGGTCCGAACGGGTGTGCCGACTGCGGCTGCGATGCGAAGGGCGGACGGGGGACAGCGTGATGACAGGTGATCGGCGGAACGAAAGATCCGAAGGCTTTTCAAGCGGCACGCGTGCGGAGCGTACCGGAACCGGCTGCCGACGGCGACGCCTGGCGGCGCGCTGGTTGGCGTGGCTGCTGGTGCTCTGGGCGGGTGGACCGGCTCGCGCGGAGGAGCCGCTCGACTTCGCGCACGACGTCGTGCCGATTCTCCGCAAGCATTGTGCTGACTGTCACGGAGGCAAGGAAGCCAAGGGCGGGTTCTCGATGAACACGCGCGGGATGGTGCTGGAGGCCGAGGTGGTGAATCTGGAGTCGGCGGGCGCGTCGCGACTCCTAGAACTGGTTCGCTCGACGGATGTCGAACAGCAGATGCCGCCTCGTGATCGTCCGCGACTGTCCGCGGACGAAATCGCCACGCTGGAACGTTGGATCGCGGGCGGCCTGTCCTGGGAGACGGGATTTACGTTTGCGGAGTCGGCATACGAGCCGCCGCTGCTGCCGCGGCGACCGGAGTTGCCTCCGCCGACGTCCGGCCGTGAGCATCCGGTGGATCGGATCGTCGACGCGTACTGGCAGGCGAGGCAGGTGACGCCTCCCGCGCCGCTGGACGACCGGCAGTTCCTCCGTCGCGTCTTCCTCGACCTCGTCGGCCTCGTGCCGACTCCCGAACAACTGCAGGCCTTCGTGGCGGACACTTCGCCCGACAAACGGGGCAAGCTGATCGATACGCTGCTGGCCGATCGTGACAACTACGCGGCACACTGGCTGACGTTCTGGAACGACCTGCTTCGCAACTCCTATTCGGGCACGGGCTACATCGATGGTGGACGCCAGCAGGTCACGGGTTGGCTCTACGCGGCCCTGCGCGAGAACCTGCCCTACGACGCCTTCGTGCGCGGCCTGGTCGCTCCATCCCCGGATGCCGCCGGTTTCATCCAGGGTATTCAATGGCGCGGCAACGTGAACGCCAGCCAGAGGCGGGAGATCCAGTTCGCCCAGAGCGTGTCGCAGGTGTTCCTGGGCATCAACATGAAGTGTGCGTCCTGCCACGACAGCTTCATTGATCGCTGGAAGCTGGAAGAGACCTATGCGCTGGCGGCCGTGTTTTCGCAGGAGCCGCTGGAGCTGCATCGGTGCGACAAACCGCAGGGAGTCATGGCCAAGGCAGCCTGGATCTTTCCCGAACTGGGGCAGGTCGATCCGGCCGCCCCGCAGTCCGCGCGACTGCGGCAGGTCGCGTCGCTCATGACCCACCCCCAGAACGGTCGCCTCACCCGCACCATGGTCAATCGGCTCTGGGACCGCCTCCTGGGGCGAGGCATCGTGCATCCGGTGGATGCGATGCACACGGAGCCCTGGAACGCCGACCTGCTCGATTTCCTCGCGGTCTATCTGGCCGATCACGACTACGACCTGAAGCAGGTGCTGCGCCTGATCGTCACCTCGCAGGTCTACCAATCGCAGTCAGTGCCGCTGGCGTCGGGCGACGAGCCGGATACGTATGTGTTCGCGGGACCGATCGCCAAGCGGTTGACGGCAGAGCAGTACCTGGATGCGATTCACCAGATTACCGGTACCTGGCCCGTCGCGCACGACCAGGCCTTCCAACGCGATGGCCGCAACCAGTATGGGCAGCTGCGCGATGTCGTGCAGGCGGTATCGGTGGGGGAGGATCTTTCGGCGTGGAGCCCCCAGCAGTTTCGCGAGCGTTGGGGCGAACGGCCACTGCGGGCGGTCTTCACCGATCTGGATCCGTTGCAGGCGGTCCTGGGACGTCCGATCCGCGAGCAGGTGGTGTCGTCCCGTCCGACGGATCTGACCAGCCTGCAAGCCATCAACCTGGCGAACGGGTCGGAGATGGCCGACCTGTTGGCGGCCGGCGCGGCGCGACTGCTGGCACGCGGCGAGCCTGGGCCCGGCGAGACAGTGGATCGACTGTACCGCGAGGCGCTGTCGCGAGATCCCAGCGACGGAGAACGGCAGATGGCGCTGGAGATCCTCGGGACCGACCGGAGTGTGTCCCGCGTGGAGGATCTCCTGTGGATTGTATTCATGCTTCCCGAATTCCAGCTCGTGCGCTAGTGCGATGGCGGCTGGATCGGGGAGGTTGGGCGATGCAGGGCTGGCCGCGGGCCGATAGAGTAAGAGAACAAGAACAGGCAGGGCGACGGATGAGGCGCGGGGCGAACGAGTTCGACCCGCGCGGCGTCGGGAAGTACCTGTCCACGATTCGTTGAAGGATCCGGTGATGATGAGACCATTCGAAAGCGGCGATCGAGCGGGAGTTTCCCGGCAACACGAGCAGCGAGAGCGACGTGACTTCCTCAAGGCGATGGCCGCCTCGGCGTCCGCGGCTTTGCTGGCGGGCGAACCGCGGCGGCTGGTGGCGAACGAGTCGGAAGCAACGCCGCCAGCCACGGCCGATGCCTGCATCCTGCTTTGGATGGGCGGTGGCATGGCTGCCCCGGACACGTTCGATCCGAAGAGGTATCGACCGTTCGAGGTGGGGCTGCCGGTGGAGCAGGTCTACAGCACGTTTCCGGCGATCGACACCGCGGTGGACAACATCAAGATCACTCAGGGGCTGGAGCGAGTGGCCCAGGTGATGGATCGCGCGACGCTGGTCCGGTCCCATGTGCAGGCGGACCTCGGCTTCATCCTGCACTCGCGGCACCAATACCACTGGCACACGGGGTATGTGCCGCCGCAGACGGTGGCCGCGCCGCACATCGGTGCCTGGATGGCGAAGGTGCTGGGGCCGAACAACCCGGTGATTCCCCCGTTCATCAACATCGGACAGCAAATCGAGGGCAATGGCGAGTCGGAGGAACTGAAGGCGTTCACGACCGGTGGTTTCTTCGGCAGCGAGTTCGGGCCATTCAACCTGCCGCATCCGGCCGATGCAGCGCAGGCCGTACGGCCTCCTCGCGGCATGGACGCGGAGCGATTCGCGGAGCGTTACCAACGTTACCAGGAGTTCGTGAAACGCGGTCCGCTGGCGGACCATGCCAGCGACTACCAGCGCGAGTCGATGCTGCGCTCGATCGAGAACGCGCATCGGCTGCTGGGATCCAAGGACCGCTCAGCATTCGACCTGAGTTTGGAACCGAAGGAGAGCTACGAGGCCTACAACACTAGCCGTTTTGGCCAGGGGTGCCTGCTGGCGCGACGGCTGGTCGAGGCCGGGGCGCGATTCATTGAAGTGACCACGGAGTACGTTCCCTTCCTGCACTGGGACACGCACGAAAATGGACACACCACGGTGGCGCGGCTGAAGAGTGAGATCGACCGGCCGATCGCCCAGTTGATCCTGGATCTGGAAAGACGCGGACTACTGGACCGCACACTGGTCGTGATCGCCAGCGAATTCAGCCGGGACATGATGATCGAAGGCGTTCCCGGCAGCACGGCCCGCGACCAGTCCCTGGCGGCCACCGATAAGCTGGCCGAGATGAAGCACTACGGCCTGCACCGCCATTTCACGGGCGGTTCGTCCGTGGTCCTCTTTGGCGGCGGAATGAAACGCGGCTACCTGTACGGCGAGACGGCGGAAGAGCGGCCGTGCATCGCGACGAAGAACCCCGTCTCGATCAGCGACCTGCACGCGACGATCTTCCGCGCGATGGGCATCAGCCCCAAGACGATGTTCGAAGTGGAGCGTCGGCCGTTCTATGCCACGCAGGACGGCCAGGGGAAGCCGGTCCTGGATCTCTTCGCGTAGGCATCGCCGCAGGATGCGGCGCACGAGGCGACGGTGGGCCGCATGCCGGACAGCCAATGGTCCAGCACGCGTATGGCAGTGGTGTCGCTGCAACAATTCCCGGGGCCGTATGCTAAGCCGGCCCCGAGTCTCCTGGAACGTCAGGGGTCCCGGTCGCTCAAGCGATTTGCGGGATCTCGAAGCCGGCTCGCGGCGTCCGTGCGAAGAACGACTCGGCCTGCGGATCGCCCGTGATGCGTTCGGCCTTGGGATCCCAGCGAATGACGCGGTTGAGCCGCGCGGCGATCGTCGCCAGATGGCAGGTGTTCATCGTGATGACGTGGGTGTAGACATCGGACACCGGCAGGCCGCCTTCGCGGATGCAGCGGAAGAAGTTCTCCTTGTGGCCTTCGAACGGCTTGCCCTTGTAGAGGCGTTCCAGGTCCGCGTCGGTGAACTGGTCCTTGTCCCAGTTTTCTTCGATGGGCTTGCCCGTGATCTTGCCGCGATTGACGAACAGGCGACCCTTGGTACCTTCGAAGAGGATGCCATTCTCGCTGCGGCTGTCGATGATCATCTCCATGCCGTTGGCGTAGCGGCACTTGATGGCGAAGTCATGGGACGAGTTGTACTTGTCGTCCTCCGTGGGGTAGCCATCCTTGAAGGGCACGGGATGGTTGGCGTCGCGGCCGTCGATCTCGATGGGGCCCATGCCGGGTTGGTCATGCTGCGTGGCCCAGGTGGCGATATCGACATGGTGCGCGCCCCAGTCGGTGAATTTGCCACCCGAGTATTCGTACCACCAGCGGAATTGGCCGTGGCAGCGCTGCGGGATGTAGTCGACCAGCGGGGCTTGGCCGAGCCACAGGTTCCAGTCAAGGTTCGGCGGCGGCGCGGTCTTCTGGAACGGACCGCCCACTTCGCCACCGTTGATGCCGACGGTCATCCGCTGGATGTCGCCGAGCAGGCCCTTCTGTACCAGATTGACCGCTCGCAAAAACAGGCCCCGGTCGCTGCGCTGCTGCGTGCCGACGAAGAAGACCTGGCCGCTGTGCTTGCGGCAGGCATCGCGGATGATCTGGTTTTCCTGCAACGTCAGCGTCAGCGGCTTCTGGCAGAAGACATGCTTGCCCGCCTGCAGGGCCTCGACGGCGATCTTCACGTGCCAGTGATCGGGCGTCACGATGCTCACGACGTCGATATCATTACGCTCCAGCACGCGGCGGTAGTCGGAGTAAGCATCGGCCTTGCCCTTGCCGATGGCGCCGTCGTTGCGAGCACGGTCGGCGTGGTTCGCGTCGACATCGCAGACGGCGAGGATATCCCCGAAATGGGCATGGCCGTGCGCGTCGCCCGTGCCCATGCCGCCGAGGCCGATACAGCCGATGCGGGGACGGTCGGTGGCAGCTGCGTTGGCGAACGCTTTTTGGGTCCAGGGGAAGTAGGCGAGAGAAGCCGCGGCCGATGCCTGTTTCAGGAAGCTGCGGCGGGAAGATCCAGCAACGCTCATGGAAGCCTTTCGGAGGGAGGGAAGATAAGAAGACGGCAGGTTGAGTGTGGCGGGTGAACTGGCATGTCGAGACAGTTCGTATCTAGCGACATTCGGCGTTCCGGAGACGAGCGCCGCGCGATCGAGTCGCGAGGCGCTTAGAGGTGTCACGAGGGTTGGCCGGACGTCACCCCGGTCGTCACAACGTATCACGCGCGGCCGCGTGAAACAAGCTTGTCCGCCACGGCAGGCGGGGACTGCCGACCGTTCCGGCTATTCGGCCCGGTAGCCGCCGTCCTGGAAGGCTCGCACCAGGTCGCGGGTGGTGAAGTCGCCGTCGCCGTCCCAGTCGCCCGCTGCCCAGCCGGAGTTGAGCGGCAGCAGGTCTTCGTACTCGCCCTGCTGAAAGATCTGCACGAGGTCGCGGGAATCGAAGCGGCCGTCGAGGTTGGCATCGCCGTAGGAGACCATGGCCAAGGCCGTGACCCAGTGTCGATGGTCCGACTCGTTCAGCTGTCGATCGCGGTTGACATCGTAGGCGGCTTCGTAGCGCGCGGCCCGCACGCGGTTGGCAAGCAGGTCGACGTCGACGGCCATCAGGCGGCCGTCGCCATCCCAGTCGCCGGGAAGCGGGTCGGCTGTTCCCGGCGATCCGCCTGGCAGGACACTCGGTCGCCAACTGGCCGCGAGGCCCAGGTCGTCGACCGTATTGTCGGGGCGAACCCGCGTCAGCGAATACCCAACGCCATCCGTCTCGGGATACCAGTCGTCGGCGTAACGGAAGTCGCGAATGGCAGCGCCCCAGCGGTCGAACAGGCCGAGGCGATCGCCGCCGTTGGAGAGCTGCCCGGTGTATTCTCCTGCCAACCGCTTGTCACTGCCGTAGCGAGCCAAGTAGGCGGTGCGATCGCTGGCAAGCACCAGGTACTCGCCGGGCCCAAGCGACGCGATCGTGCTGGACTTAAAATCGAACTCGATGCCGTTCCGGAAGGCAAGCGTCTCCAGGTGGATCGGATGGCTTCCCAGGTTGGCCAGTTCCAGGAACTCGAAGTCGTTGGTGGTAAAGGGCGTGCCCTCGCCCGGTGGCTGCGGATGGTACATGATCTCCGTGACCTGCAGCCCGGGAACGGCGACGTTGAAGTTGGCTTCGCTGAGCGGTGACCAGATCCCGTCACTCAGGACACGGGCTTTGAACTGCGTGCTGCGCAGCAACTGGATCGGCTGCGTATAGAGGATCGCGCCCGGCGAAACCACGGCGACGGCCCCGTCCGAGGATCTCGGGTCGGTTCCATCCAGCGTGTAGTAGACCATGCCGGTCGGCGCGAAGACGCCGATGGTTTCCCCGAAAGACAGTTCGCCCTCGTACAGCGGTTTGCCCTGGACCAGGTATTGCGGTGCGATAACGTCGGGAAACAGTCCGTCGGCGCGGAACTGATTCACGACCAGGTCGGAACGTCCCGGAATTATCCGCGTGAGCACGCGGTCCAGTTCCCGCGTCCAGTCGACGTCCCGCGTAAACGGACGCGGCTGTTTGGAGTCGCCCCAGCGCGCCGACTCGGCAACGATCGACCGGTCGATCTGCAGGGCCCGCGCGCGGAACTGTTCGGCGACCTGGGCCGGCGAGAGCCGCGCAGCCTCGAAGAACCACTTCTGAACGCGATCGGCGAATCGCAGGCGATACTCGGCGTTGGTTCGCAGGCGCGCGTGCAGCAGCGCCGGATTCTCGGTTCCCCGCCGTTCGCTGACGTCGGTGGCCAAGTCCTCGAACGTAAACTCGGCGTCCCAGTTGAAGAACCGAAAGCGGCCGTCGGGCGAGCGGTGGCGCAGGGCGTAGAAGTTCTTGGGCGTCGTCTGCCCGGCGACAATTCCCGTGGGGCCGTCGCGGTCGCCGGTGTAGAGGATGCCGATGTTGTAGTCGATCAACTGGTCGATATCGACATACTGTTCCAGGGCCCGGTAGTTGGCGGATACGGTGAGGTCCTTGGCGGCCAGGGCGAACATGGCTGCCCAGGCGTCCCGCGTCCCCGACACCAGTTGCGCCTGCGGGGTTTCGCCAAAGCGGACGCCTTTGAGCACATCGTAGTCTTCCTTCTCGCCGCCGAAATTCTCCGACGCGAAGGAATCGTCCGGACGCTCCGTCAGGTTGTATTGGCCCCAGTAGAGGCCGTTCAGGTACAGGTTCACGTAGGTGCCATGGGTCCGCACGGAGTCGGGCTGCAGGCCCTGCAGGTCGCGCGAAACCTGGTCGCGCAGGTAGAGCGCGTTGGCGATGCCGGTGGCCCACGACTGGTTGTGGCCGTTGAGGACGACCAGGTTGTCGAAACGCGTGACGGGCGAACCCTCGAAGAGCGGGAAGTCCAGTTTGCTGGGACCGAACTCGGAACGAAAGCTGAGTCGCAGCGAATGTTTCGGGTTACTGGTGAGGCGACTGAAGATGCCGGCGATCCGCACTCCCGCTGTCGTCTCGAAACCTTTGCCCGCGCGATAGCCGGTGTATTCCGCAGGATAGAACAATTCCACCGCCCCTGCACGCACCCAGCGCTCGCCACGCTGCTCCGAGTTGGTATAGATTCCATCGCGGCCGAACAGGTCGGAGCCGGCCATCGAGATGGAAAGGGTTGGCAGCGAGACGAGGCCTTCGCGCACGGAATAGGTCTGGTTCGCCTGGTTGACGATTTCGGGATCCATCTCCGTGTCCCAGTGCGAGCCAGCGGGCGCCTGGTTCTTCTGGGTTAGCACCTGGTCGAGGAAGACGTAGGTATGCGCGGTGACCGGGCCGGGCCGGAAGCCAGGACGGAAGGCGGCGGCGCGGACCGTCAGCGTGCGGTCCACGCGGATTGCTCCGGAGTAGACCAGCCCGTTTTTATCAGTGGGTACGCTGCCGTCGAGCGTGTAGCGGATCTGCAACTCGGGCACGGCGGTGGTGAGCTTCAGATCCAACGACTGCTCGTAGTAACCGCGTTCGTTGCTGAAGCTGACGACGTCAGTGACCTGCTGGAGCGCGATGCCGTTGACTGCGGCGGGGGTCGCCGATTCCAAGTAGCCGGTCTGGTCCGGTTGCAGTTCCCAGCGTCCTGCCAGAAGCGATGGGGCGATGAGGAAATCGCGATCGTCGGAGCGGACGTTGAGGCCCTGGATGGCCAGCAGGTTGGCGCCGGGCTTGAGCATCGAGCGGGCGGCGGTGATGTCGAAGAGGTCGGTGTCGGTACCGTCGTCGTCTTCGGGCCGTTCGCGGAGCGCGGCGGAGTTCCAGGCGAGCCCCTGGGCACCCTCCTTGCGTGCTAGTCCGTAGCCGGCGTCCTCGGCCGTGTAGTGCGACGCGACCTGCTCGGCGGTCAACGGGACCCTCCAGACCGCCACCTCGTCGAGATACCCTCGGAAGGCGTCGGACGGTTTCGCGACAGCCGCCGCGTCGCCAAGTCCCAGGCCAGCATTCAATGGCTTGGTCGAGCCGGAATAGGCCACGGGAGTCGGCACGGGGTCGGTGCCTCGCGTGCCGGCGCTGACTTCGCGCCCATTGTGGTAAAGGTGGAGCTGCGAGCCATCGGCGACAACTGCCACATGCTGCCAGCCCAGGTCGCTTCCGAGGCCGACCGTGCCCGGGGGGCTGTCGACGTTCTGCTGCACGCCCTTGGCGTCGACATGGAAGACACTCAACTGCGATCCGTTGCGGATGGAGAAGAAGACCGAATTCTTGCCGGAACCATCCCATTCCAGCAGCAGGCGGTTCCAAGCGTTCAGCTGCGTCGGATAGATCCAGGCCTCCAGCGTGAACTGGCCGCCCAGGTCGAGGTCCGCATCGGCGGGCGCGGTGAGGCGCGTTAGGTCGCCCGCCTGCGCGTTCAAAGCGACAGCCTGCCCGACACGACCTGCGACCCAACGTGACGCGGCGCCGCCCGCAGGTGACAGATGATTGGCAGTCGCTCCGCTGTTCTGCGTAAAGAGGCTCGCCGTATCCTGGGTGCTGTCGTCGAACGGGTAGTAGGCAACGAGTCCCTGCGGCGGGGAGAGACCCCCTCCCGGCGCGTTGCGGGAGGTCAGCGGCTGCCCGTTGAGCCATGCGGCGAAGCCGTCGT
>CAZUJM010000041.1:0-12410 GCA_964620405.1 uncultured Pirellulaceae bacterium
GCACTACCAGCGCATCCCCGACGGCACCTATGAGTTCACGGACCATCTCGATGAAGGCGCCGTGATCCAGGTGCGGCTCGATGTGCAAGGCGATCGCGCCCGCATCGACTTCACCGGATCCGCGGCCGTGCAGCCGAACAACCTGAATGCGAACCGCGCCATTGTCACCGCGGCCGTCATGTACAGCCTGCGATGCCTGATCGACCAGCCCGTGCCGCTCAACCAGGGCGTCCTCGCGCCGATTGAACTGGTGCTGCCTCCCGGCATGCTGAACCCGCCGGCCGACCCCGATCCCGCGCGCTGCCCCGCCGTCGTGGCGGGCAATGTCGAAACATCCCAGCGGATCGTCGACTGCGTGCTGGGAGCGTTCGGCGCGGCCGCCGCCAGCCAGGGAACCATGAACAACCTGCTCTTCGGCGACACCACGTTTGGCTACTATGAGACGATCTGCGGCGGCGCTGGCGCCACGCCGACGGGCTGCGGAGCCGATGCCGTACATACGCACATGACCAACACGCGTCTGACGGACCCGGAAGTCCTCGAACAGAAATACCCGGTGCGGCTGCGCCGTTTCGCCATCCGGCCTGGGTCCGGTGGAGCGGGTCAGTTTCCGGGAGGATGCGGCGTCATCCGCGAACTGGAGTTCCTGCGCCCGCTGGAGGTGTCGCTGGTGACTCAGCGCCGCGGCCCCTACCCGCCCTTCGGTCTCGCGGGCGGCCAACCCGGGCAATGCGGCCAGAATCGACTGCGACGAGCCAACGGGGAGGAGCAGATGCTGCCGGCACGAGTGGCCCTGCGCGTCGAACCGGGAGATGTCCTCTCGATCGAAACGCCCGGCGGCGGCGGTTATGGCTTGCCGGGCATCGGGACGGACGAAGACGGCCCATCCGCAAACTGCACGCCGAGCACTTGAGCCGCCCCATTCCCCACCACTATCCTGTCGAGCCACCCGCGAAGCGCGGAACCCAACTCGACGTTCTCCCGTTTCACCCGTAATTCCCAAGGATCCCCTGCATGAACCACCAACGCACTGCCCTGTCGTCGCTCGCGGCGACGGCCCTGCTGACCTTCGTGATGTCCGCCTGGATGTCCACCGCAACTTCCCGTGCGCTGGCCGCGGATCCTTCCGCCGACCATCCCTTGATCGGTCGCTGGGACCTGGTCGTGGAAGGAACGGACGGACGTTATCCTTCCTGGCTGGAAGTCAAACTGTCAGGCTACAGCACGCTCGTCGGGTCGTACGTTGGGCAGTTCGGCAGCGCGCGTCCCATCGCGCGCGTTGAATATGATCCCGCCAGCCAATCCATCCGCTTCAGCGTGCCGCCCCAGTGGGAGAAACGCAGCGACGACGTGGTGGTCACGGGCCGACTGCAGGACGGCCGCCTCTCAGGGACGACCACCGATGAGATGGGCCGCACGATTCACTGGACGGGCCAGCGAGCCCCCTCCCTGGCGCGGCCCGAAAACGACCAGCCTTACGAATCCCTGCGGTGGGGTGAGCCGGTCGAACTGTTCAACGGCCGCGACTTGGTTGGCTGGCAGCCGATGTTTCCGCAGGTCGCCAACGGCTGGGTCGTCAAGGATGGCGTGCTCATCAACGAAAAGCCAGGCAACAACCTCATCACCAAGAAGAAGTTTGATGACTTCAAGCTCCACGCCGAATTCCGTTACGCCGAAAAGAGCAACGGCGGCATCTACCTGCGGGGCCGCTACGAAGTGCAGATCGAGGACAACTTCGGCGGTGAAGCGGAGAGCCACAAGATTGGCGGTGTGTACGGATTCCTGACGCCGTCGCGGAACATGGCGCGGCGGGCCAACGAATGGCAGACGTACGAGATCACGCTGGTCGGCCGCACGGTCTCCGTCGTGCTCAACGGCGAACGCATCATCGACCGGCAAGTGATTCCCGGGATCACGGGCGGTGCCCTCGACAGTGACGAGGCCAGCCCGGGCCCCATCTACCTGCAGGGCGACCATGGCCCCGTCGAGTTCCGCAAACTCACCCTGACGCCGCTGCTGCGTTAGGCCGGTATTCTCTCGGAATGGCGTTGCCGCGCGGTACGCAGACGTTGCGCCGCGCGCAGACGCGACGCGGTGCGCAGGCGCGGCAGCTTCAGGAAGCAGTCGTCCTGCCGGAGCCGGAGTCGTAGTCTTGTCCGTGCCGACTGCTCCAGACAACCAGCGTTGCGGCTAGGACCATCAGCACGCCGGCCAATAGGGGCGGCCATTGCGGGTGTCGCAGCACCAGCGGAGGCCCGATCGCGGCCCCTAGGATGCGCGCCAAGGCGCTCGCGCCCTGGCCCACGCCCAACACGCTGCCCTGCTGGTGCGGATCGGTGCGGCGCGACAGCAGGCCGTTCAGCGACGGATTGATGAACGCGAATCCAGCCACCGTGGAGGTGATCGCCGCGAACATGCCCGCGCGAGACTGCAGCGAAACGGCAGCCATGGCTCCCACGAAGCCCAGCAGTTCCAGGCCGATTCCCGTCATCGCCATGCGAGTTTCGGAAACCTTGCCGGAAAGTCGCCGCACGAACCCACCCTGGACGAGCGCCAGGACCAGTCCGATGTAGGCGAAGGCCCAGCACACCTGGCGGAAGTTCAGGTCGAAGATCTGCGGACTGGTGCGTCCCTTCAGCAACAGGGACAACGTCGTCTCGAAGGAGGCGAAGGAAAAGACGCTGACGAAGATGGTCAGGATGATCATACCCAGCGACGGCACGGAAAAAGTGCGTCTCCAATCCTGCAGACCGCCATGGAGCTTTGTCGGCATCCGCCGCCCCGGCGGCAGCGATTCGGGGAGTCGGAACCAGGCGAGCGCGAAAGCGATGGCCGAAAGTCCCGCGGCCACGAAGCCCGGCAAGGGTCCCGGCTGCGCGCCCTCGCCAGGCAGCGCCAGGCTTCCCAGCAACGGGCCGAATGTGAACCCAAACCCGAACGCCATGCCGATCAGGGCCATGCCCTTGGATCGATTCTCCAGCGTCGTGCAGTCCGCGATGTAGGCCTGGGCCGTGGGAATCGTCGCTCCACAGATGCCTGCGCCGATGCGAGCGACGAACAGCCAAAGCAGGCTCTGCCGAATCGTGGCCCAGCCGAACAGGGCATAAAAAAGCACGGACCCCAGCAGCCCCACCAGCAGCACGGGGCGTCGACCAACGCGATCGGAGAGCCGCCCCCACCAGGGCGCGAAGAGGAACTGCATGGCCGAGAAACAGGCCATGAGCGCGCCCAACTGCCAGCCCTGCTCCTCCTGCGTGAACTGCACAGCGTAGATCGGCAGCAACGGCAGCACCATGCCGAACCCCAGCAGGTCAATGAAGACCGACAGGAAGATCACCAGCAGGCTGCCTCGACTCGGTTCTCGTTCGTCCAATGTCAGACTCCTTGACTTGCTTTCCCGAGGTGGCTCCGACTCTTTCCCGAACGCCGCTTTCCCAGCACGAAGTCCCGCAGCGGGAGAAGGATCGCGGGGGTGAACAGCGTTCCATCGGCGTCGAACCCCGCTTCGCGTCTCTCCGGTGCTTCTACGGAGCCCGCAAGACGCTTATCATGGGGACATGGAGCAGCCATCCGAGTGGGAGAACCGCCGGCGCCTGGAGCGCCTCGATCGCCAGGACCTGGAGACCACTCAGGTCCTGAAGTTTAATGATTTGTTGCGTCGCATCCTACCGGACAACCGGTTCTACGCGACGAAATTGGCCGGCTCTCCGCAGTCGATCCGCAGCCTGGA
The DNA here is from genome assembly GCA_964620405.1 of uncultured Pirellulaceae bacterium. Taxonomy (GTDB): domain Bacteria; phylum Planctomycetota; class Planctomycetia; order Pirellulales; family Pirellulaceae; genus CAZUJM01. The sequence continues at coordinate 3,731 of CAZUJM010000041.1, forward strand.
CGAACTCCGCGAGTTCCCCTGCACGACGAAGGCGGAGTTGCTTCCAGGGTCGCCAGGGCACTCGCCGTTCGCCGGCAATCGAACCTACCCCGTCGACCGGTATCAGTACCTGCATCGCACGTCGGGAACCCACGGCCATCCCCTGCTGGTGCTCGATACGGCCGACGACTGGCAGTGGTGGATCTCGACTTGGCAGTACGTTCTCGATTCCGCGGTCGTCACCGGCGACGACCGCGCGATGATGGCCTTCTCCTTCGGTCCCTTCATCGGATTCTGGAGCGCGAATGACGCGTTGCGTGCGCGGGGAGCGATGGTCATCCCGGGAGGAGGACTCAGCAGCGTGGCCCGCCTCGAACTGCTACTCGCTTCGGCCGCCACGCTTGTCTGCTGCACCCCCAGTTACGCCCTGCACCTGGCCGAAGTCGCCCAGGCACACCAGCTGCCCATCGAAAGCTCGTCGGTGCGCGCCCTGATCGTCGCCGGCGAACCGGGCGGCAACCTGCCTGTGTTCGCGAATCGAATCGCCCGGGCGTGGAATGCGGAAGTGATCGACCACGCGGGCGCGACGGAAGTTGGCCCGTGGAGTTACGCGGATCGCCAACGTACGGGACTGCATATCATCGAGAGTGAATTTATCGCGGAGTTCCTGCGTCCCGGCAGCGATGAACCGGCTCCCGACGGCGAAGTAGCGGAGATCGTCCTGACCAGCCTGGGACGGTTCGGAGCACCGGTCATTCGTTATCGCACGGGAGATCTCGCGCGTCCGAGTCGCTCGGGGCGGGACGGCATCCGCTTTGTATTCCTGGAAGGCGGAGTGCTCGGTCGCGTGGACGACATGACCACCATTCGCGGCGTGAACCTGTACCCCAGCTCCGTCGAGCACGCGCTGGGGGACTTCCCGGATATCGCCGAGTATCGCCTTGCGGCCTCGCGGCGTGGTTCGCTCGATCGCCTGACCTTGGAAGTCGAAGCCCCGGCCGACCAGGCGCCGCGCATCGCCGAACACCTTCGCTCGCGACTGGGCCTGACCATCGAAGTCACTGCCGTCGCCAACGGAACGCTGCCTCGTTTTGAACACAAAGGAAAACGATTCGTGGATCATCGCTCATGAAAGCGCACCCCACCAGCCTGAAGCTCATCCGCCCCGACCTGCTGCGCATCGAATGGAACGACGGGGTGGGCCATGAGCACCCGATTCGACTACTCCGCGACCGCTGTCCCTGCGCGACCTGTCGCGAACTGCGCATGGCACCACCGCAGCCCGTCAACGAACTCGTGGTACTGCGCCCCGAAGAGACGCAGCCGCTGCGGATCGTCGGCATGCGGCCCGTCGGCAACTACGCCTACGCGATCCACTTCAGCGACGGCCACGACACGGGCATCTACACGCTGGAACTGCTGCGAGAACTGGGCGACGCGCCGGAAAAGGTTGCCGAACAGCAAAACATCCGCCACCAGCGGCTCTAGCTTCGCACGCGCTAATCGAACCACGCAGCAACCGCCGGGCGAACCCATCGCATGGTGCCCGACCTGCGTGTGTCTCCCGACGACAGACCGCGTCAAGACGCCTGTCGTCGCATTCATCGGCCTACCGACCCTTCGCACGTGATGTCGTCGCGAATCCGTTCGCTTAGGGCTGCGGGGCCCCAAGACCGGGCGGCAGGGCCTGCTGCAGGCCGCGCAACGCGTCGACGCCGAATCCTTCCTCCTTGGCCGCCGTCTTCTCCCGCAGGATATCCGTCTGGCCCAGGTGGATTTTCTTGTACACATCCTCGGAGATGACGTAGTACCAATCCGCGAAACGGTAGTTCAACTCGCCCACCTTCTTCTGGGCCTTGGCGAGATTCGCGTTCCGCTCGTCAATCTTTCGCTGGTTCTCCTTCGTGATGCGCTCACGCTCCGTCGCCAGCCGCTGGGCGGCCTCCTCGGGCGACTCCGCCGGAGCGGCCAGCTTCGTCTCCGCCGCCGGTTCCGCCGCCGCAGGCGTCGATGCCGGTTCGGCAACCGCTTCCGCGTCCGTCGCAGGCGTTTCGGTGGCCTCGGCAGCACGCTCATTCGCCGCTGGCTCCGCGTCGGCGGCAGCCTCCACTGGCTCGCTGGAAGCCGCGGCGTTTTCAGCTGCGGCGCTCTCGGCAGCAGGAGCCTCCGCAGGCGCCTCCGCCTCCTGCAAAGCCACCGTGCGGGTCAGCGTCGACGCGTCGCGGCCGGGCGTGGACTGCGACGAATCGCCTGCCGGCGGAGCGGCGGGAACTTCGGGCACAGCGGGAGTCGCAGGCAGGGCGTTGGCTCCCGGTGACACGGGAGCGGCTTCCGTGGCCGCGGGCGGCCCCAGGTCGTCGACCGTCTCGGGCAGCGGCATTAACGCCGGCTCCGGAAACTCCGCGTCGTTCACTCGAGCAGAAACCAGCAGGTAACGATTCAGCTTGCCTTCCTCGGACTTCTCGTCGACGCCCTTCACCCGACCGAACCGCAGGACGTATTCCACGCCCTCCTTCGTGCGGACGAGCACTTCACCATCGGTCGACAGCAGTTCCACGGCGCCATCCTTGCCCATCTGGACCGGATAGAAACCTCGCTCCACCAGCGAGTCGACACCAGCTTCGTCGTTGAAGAACCCCTGGTCGGCACGCAGGTCCGATCCCAAGCCCGCCGGCTTGCGTTCCACATCCACGATCTCCAGACGGTCCAGCGCATCCTTCAGGCCGTTCAACCGCTCCTGGTTCAGCTCCTCGTTTTCGCCGATCTCGGAGGGAGCCAGTCCGCGTCCCTTCGGCACCATCAGCTTGTCCAAGCCCCAGGTGCCGTTGTTGTCGGACATGGTTACTTCCAATCGCTGCTCGTAGTCGGGCACGGGGCCGCGCAGCCCCGAGGCCACCTGGAAGCTGTAGTCCTTCAGTACCAACTGCTTGATGTCGAAGGCGTTCAGCTTGAGCAGGTCGCGTTCGATCCAGTCCTCGAAACGCAGCGGCAGCGAATCGGGGTTCACCTTCGCAAGGTAGACCATCCGTTGACCTGGCCTGCGCACAAACCGCAGTTCGGGGCGTTTCTTTTCCGGCTTGCCGATGATCAGGTTGCGCAGGCTGTCGCCGTTGGCGTTCTTCACCGATACCAGCGTGCCCACTCCCTGGTCACCCAGCGCAGACTTTCCCTCTCCCGGTTCCACAACGCCGTAGACCGCGTGATCGCCATCGTTCTCGGACACGACAGCCAGCGGTGTCAGGTCGACAAACGGCGCTGTCGCGTCGCGAACCCGATTCTCGGCATCGGCCGGGTAGTACGCGTGGGATGGCAGGGACCACAACCCGTCTTTCTCGCTGACTTCGATGGAGTCGAGCTTCGAAAGCGTCTCGTCGAATCGCACCACCTTCAGGCTCTTGGCCTGCAGCGGATCCGTGAAGTCGACGAACAGCGGCTTGTCGACCAGCGATTCCACGTTCATCGAAACGGAGGGACGGGAGGTCATGGCGAGAAGCGCCGATCCCGCGGCCACGACACCGAAAACAAGCGACTTCGTCATTTCATTCATGGCGAATCCTCTATCAGCTCAAACGTTCCAAATATCAAACGGGCGGGAGGCAATCGGCTCAACGTCGGCGATCCGCCGTCACTCCCTCGGACTCCAGGGAGCGTCGACGGAGGAACACGAGCAGCCCGACCACCAGGGGCGGCAGCATGGGCAGGAAGAGCGCCATGCCCTTATAGGAGTTCTGGACCTTCTGCACGTCCGCGTCGAGTTCCCGTTCGATCTTTTGCAGTTTCTTATCGCGTTCCTTGGTCAAGCGTTCGACCATGGAGTCCAACCGTCGCTGTTCGACCTCCTGCTTCGCCGCCATCTGCTGCAGCGCCGACTGCAAGGCCCGCTGGATCTCGCGGCCGGTGGGCTGCGTGCCCGACGACTCGGCCTGCTGAGTCAGGTCGTCCACCTTCTTCTGGAGTTCCGCCAGCGTCTCCTTCTGCTTGGCCTTGGCCGCATCCTCGGCCGTCTTGAACTCCTTCTCGAATCCCAGGATCTCCGCCTCCGCGGCTTCCCGCGCCGCCGACGTCTGGCTCTCCACCAGTTTCAACGTGCTGTGCCTGGTCTGCTTCTTGCGAACGTCGAGGAATCGATTGTCGTTCGCCAGGTCGTCGATGACGTTCAGCACGAACGTCACGTTGTCGAACTTCCACTCGATGTCGCTCATGTTCGGCTGGGCCCGCACGCGGAGAAACTCCGAGTGCATCATGTCGACATCGGTGACATAGATCACATTCAGGTTCGCCGGCGCCGCGGCCGGCGCGGCGGCCGGCGTCGTCGAGTCCACGGGAGCCGCCCCCGAAGGAGGCCCTGGCAGGCCCGGCGGCAGCGCCTGGGCGATTTCGGTCGACACGGGACGTGTCACCGATTCCAGAGTTCCTTGCAGCGAGGAAGACTTGGTGGCGGGCGGAGAAGCCGGAGCGGCCGGGGCCGCTGCCGGAGCACTCGCAGGAGCCGCAGCTCCCGGCGTTCCCTTGGTGCGAATGCGAACCGCCAGCGTGATCGGCTGCGGGCTTGGCTGCCGCTTGAACTCCCGCGACATCGGATCCCGGCCTCCCGCCATCAGGTCCTGGTACCCGATCGTGCCGGCCGAAGATCCCGTGGAAACCAGCGGAGTTACTTCGACCCCGGGGCTCTTCTGGTCGACGATACCGCCCGGGTAGAGCAGCAGGATCTGCTGCAGTCCCGATACGATTCCGTCGGCGGGATTCAGCGATGCCTCCGCGCCGGGAGCCTCCGGGCTGGCGAACACCCACTCCTTGGTGATCTCGCGGAACCCCTGCGCCTTCTTGTAGGGATTGTAGTCCTGCCAGACCACATCCGCATTGAACGTCCCCATCTGCTCGGCGCCCACGACGCCGATGCCCAGTTGATTCCAGAGCAGCCGGATATCGCCCTTGGGTTCCGGCGGCGCGCCCATGCCCATCATGCCCCCCGCAGGCATTTTCGGCTGGCTCGTTCCCGGCACACCCATCATCACGGGCATCGGATCCTCGAAGATCGCCGTGGGAGTGCCTCCGCGCACGAAGGCCACGAGATTCTCCATCTGCTGCTGTCCCAGCGAAGAGGGCTGCACCACCAGCAGCACATCGAGCTTCTCCTGGATCGGAGCATTGGGGTCGATGCGCACCACTTCGTACTGCTTCTCCAACTCCTCGACGATCAACTGCTTGGGAATCTGCGACATGCGCTGCATGTCGAAACCGCCGAACAGCTGGGCATCGGTGTTGACGACCCCCAAACGCTTCCGCTTGCTATCCGTCACCGTGCAGATCGACCGCAGCAGCTCATACTCGACCGGGATGCCCTGGTCAAAAAACGGCACCACGACCTCCTCGAGGCCGCTGGTGAACGCGACGCCCATGAAGATATCCTCCTGGCGGATCGCCCCTCGCTCGCGCACCATCACCGTCTGCGGCTGGATGCCATACTGCTCCCGGGCGCGCGTCGCCTCCTCGCTGTAAGCATCCAAGTCCTGGAAGACGTTGAGGAGAATGCGGTTGCCGCTCTTCGCCTCAAGCTCCCGCAGCTTACCCAGGAGATCGACTTTCACGCGAGCGTAGTCCTCGGGCAGCTGCTGGCTGATGAAGGCTTCGACCTTCACCGCACGGGCGTTCTCCTTGCTCAACGTCTCGCGAAGCTGTTCCAGTTGGCCGAGGGTGTTCGCGGAGAGCGAGTTCACTTTGGCTGACGTGCCATCGACACGGATCGGATCACGGTAGGCGAAGAAGGCCGTGAGGCTGGCCGACAACACCAGCAGGCTCAAGGCGCGGACCAGGAAGTGTCCGAGCATCGACTTGCCGTCGCGGCCGCCGACCCAGTGCCTTCGTCCCACCAGCACGACGCTCAGGTACAACCCGATCGCAATGATGGAGAGGAAGAAGATCACCGACCGGCCACTGATGACGCCGCGTCCAAAATCCAGGAACTGTTCGTCATAACTGAAGCGAGCCAGCGTGCGAGCCCAATCGGAACTCATCAAGCCGTCGGCCTGGGAACTCAGCACTAGCGGGAGATTGAACAGCACTCCCAAGATGAAGCCGATGGTCAGGTTGCGGGTCAGGAACGACCCGACCATTCCCATGGCGAGCATGGCCAGGCCCAGGAGCCAGTAGCCGAGGTAGGTCGTGGCGAAGAGTCCCACGTCGATGGAACCTTCGGAGAGGAAGGCCAGCACGAGAAAGTTCGCCAGTTGCGAGAACAGCAGCGAAACACTGTAGATCGCGACGGCCGCAAGATACTTGCCGAGCACGATGTCCCAGTCGCTGGCGGGTACGGTGAGCAGCAGTTCATCCGTGCCCTGGCGACGCTCCTCCGACCAGATGCCCATCGTGATCGTCGCCACGTACACCAGCATGACCCAGCTGAAGCGGCTGTTCAGCTGGTGCAGGGTCGCGAGGTTGTTGTTGAAGAAGTCGTGGGGAAAAAAGGCGCACAGGCTGCAGGCGGCCACGAACATCAGGATGAACAGGTAGCCGGTCGGATTGCTGAAGTAGCCGACGAAGTTGCGCTTCAGCACCGCCCATCCGGCATGCTTGGCCTTCGCCCACGGCATCAGCAGTGCCAATACCACCGCCACGAAGAGCGTATCGACCAGTAACAAGGAGACAAAAGGTGTTGTAATACCGTTCATAGGTAAGGCTTCCATCGTTCTATCTGAGGATCTCACCGGCCATCCGCTTCGTGCATTCCATGTGACCATGGCCTGTCGCAAGCGAGATCGGCGCACCAACAGTTCCCAAGCCGTCGCGCGGGGATCGGCCCCAACTTCCAGCCGGCATCACACGCCAACCGCCGCCGTCAGACGCCGGAACTCCGACTCCAGCGTCTTGCCGTTCTTCGTGAAGTCGGCGAGCGGAGCGTCCGCCACGACGCGGCCTTCATTGATGATGATCACGCGACTGGCAATCGCGGTAACCTCCTGGAAAATGTGCGTCGACAGCAGAATCGTCTTGTGCTGCCCCAACCGCTGCATGGTGCGGCGAACTTCCTGGATCTGGTTGGGGTCGAGTCCCGCCGTCGGCTCATCCATGATCAAGACCTCCGGCTCGTGCAGCAGGGCCTGGGCCATGCCGACGCGCTGGCGATACCCTTTGGAGAGCTTGGAAATCGGCTTATGAAAGACCGATCCCAGCGAGCAGATATCGACCACGGCCTCGATCCGGGAACGCTTCTGCCCGGCGGTGAGGCCGCGTGCGTCGGCGAAAAAGGCCAGGAGTCCGGCCGGCGTCATGTCCGGGTAGAGCGGCCCGTTCTCGGGCAGGTAGCCCAGCTTGGCCGAACCCGCCAAGCGATCCGTGGCCATGTCATGCCCGGCGATGCGAGCCACTCCCTCCGACGGCGCGAGGTAGCCTGTCAGCAGTTTCATCGTCGTACTCTTGCCCGCGCCGTTCGGCCCGAGAAAAGCCACGATCTCCCCACGTTTCACTCGGAAGCTCACGTTCCGGCAGGCTGCGAAATCGCCGTAGAACTTCGACAGCCCTTGCGCCTCGATCATCGGCACGGTGTCGGTCTGCTGGTTCATCGAATTCTCCAAACCGTCTCTTGAATCAACCTGTCGTTTTCGACCGCCCGCGAATGGACCACCGCCCGGCGAAACACGCCACACCCCGCGTTGCGTTCGCCCGGGGCATCACTGCGGTCGTTGCCTGAACCGCTTCCGTGCGAGCCGCCTCGAAACACCGGGCTCCCGCCAGTAACGTCGGCTGGCATCCCGGAGTCGCTCCGCTCTGGCATCCCCGAGTCGCTCCGCTTTGGGCCCGAGCTGCCATCGAGCCGCCAACGGGTTCGACAACGGGTTCGACAACGGGTTCGACAACGAACGGAACCTGTCTTGAATCGACATCGGACTCCCCCGCGTCGTTCAAACCAACCAGTCGCCCGAAACTACGCGTCGGGCCGTTTTAGGTGGGAACTGCCAGACGAGCATCTCGCCCGCGGCAGCCGGAACTGGTGCCAGATCAGCACTGCGTGCCGCAGGTGGAAAGTGCTCCACGACCCGGCGCAGTCCTCCGTCGATCATTCCCTCGTCGGCAGGAACGGGAACCGACGCCTTCGACCGACGCTCGCTTCCCGTATCCGCCACTAATGTAAGAACGCTCCTCCGATCCGACAAGTTCGCCATGGCCAAATTTCCCCCGCGATGACCTCCCCCGAACCCCCGCACTCCACCGAAGCTCGCAGATCCTCCCGGGAAACGCCGGGGCATCGGGGCATCCGCGGCGGAGGTCGGTCACTCCAAGGATCAGGTGATTCGCCAAGTCAGGTGACGCTTCCAGCGTGCATCGTCCAGCTCGGGAAAATCGGTCCGCAGATGAACCCCGCGCGACTCTTCGCGGGCCAAGGCCGCCTGCACCATCAGCCGCGCGACCAGCAGCATGTTTTGAAGCTCCCAGCCGGCAGGCGCGTTGAACTGGCGCGGCAGCACATAGCGACACCAGGTCTCGATCGCCTCCAGGGCGCCGGCCAGGGAAGCCCGGTCGCGACGCACACCCGCCGATCGCCACATCAGGCTGGTCAGCGAGTTCCGGATGTCGACGACATCGAGGGGTTCCGTGGAGTTAGCCACGGTGGGAAAGGCCCAGCTGGGCGCGTTGAAGTCGTCGGGAATGCCGCGAGCCGCTTCGGCAGCGCCGCGTCCCGCATGGGCTCCGAACACCAGCCCCC
>CAZUJM010000041.1:12422-15758 GCA_964620405.1 uncultured Pirellulaceae bacterium
AAAGACTGTTGGAGGCGAGACGATTTGCGCCGTGCAAGCCGCTGGAGGTGACTTCGCCCGCCGCCCATAGCCCCGGGATGGTGGTTCGTCCTTGCGAATCCACCGTGACGCCACCGATCATGTAGTGCGCACCGGGACGGACCGGAATGCGGTCCGTGGCGATGTCGATGCCAAACTGCTTGCAGGTCGAGGCGATCCCCGGAAAACGCTGCCGCACGTGGTCGGCCGGCAGGTGACTGAGGTCCAGGTAGACGCACGGATGCCCTGTGCGATGCATCTGCGTAACGATCGACTGGGCCACCACATCCCGCGGCGCCAACTCCCCGCGCGGATCGTAGTCCACCATGAAGCGATGCCCGCTGGCATCCACCAGCCACGCGCCTTCACCCCGCATGGCCTCCGTAATCAAGCTGCGACTGCTGCCCGCGATGTACAGCACGGTCGGATGGAACTGCATGAACTCCATGTCCCGCAGTTCCGCTCCCGCGCGGTAGGCGATCGCCATGCCATCCCCGGTGGCCACGGGCGGATTGGTCGATTCGCGAAACAACTGGCCCGCCCCACCCGTGCAGAGAATCGTCTGTTTGGCCCAGACCATCATCTTGCCGTGATGCGGGTTCCAGAGAATCGCGCCCCGGCACCGTTGCTCGTCGGCCAGCAGGTCGATCGTGGTCGCGCGCTGCCACAACTGCACGTTCGGGAAACGCTGGGTCCAGTGCGTGACGGCCCGCATGACCTCCTTGCCCGTCGCATCCCCCAGCGCGTGCACGATTCGATGGCGGCTGTGGCCGCCTTCGCGTCCCAGGATCAACTCTCCGTCATGCTCATCAAACCGCGTGCCCCACTCCATCAGCTCGCGGATCCGGTCGGGAGCTTCCCGCACAACCATCTCGACGACGGCCTTGTCGCAAAGCGATCCACCGGCCAAGAGCGTATCGGCGATGTGCTCCTCGAAACGGTCCTCCGGATCGAGGACGCCGGCGATGCCGCCCTGCGCGTACGCGCTGTTGGATTCGGGCAGCGTGTCCTTCGTGGCTACCACCACCGACTGATCGCGGCCGATCTCGATGGCCGCTCGCAGTCCCGCCAGCCCTCCACCGATAATCAGGATGTCGGTGAAGTAGTGCGGAACCTGCTTGGGATGAAAGGCACAGAGGTAGCGGGGGATCGGCATGTCCATCGCCGCATTTTAACGTTCCCGGCTCGACTCCTGAACCGGGGGAAGCCCTCGCGAAGTCCTCTGCGTACCGTTTCGCGAAAGACCGGGGCTCGCTTCATCCCTGCGGCCAGCCGATGCCGGCACCGCCACTCAACGACCGCCCCCAGGGGCTACTGCGATCCTCGAGGACGCTCCGCCGCTCCGCTACGCGACGGTTCCGGGACGCTCTTCAGGAACGCGCGAAACTGCTCCTGGTACTCCGACGGCAGCACCGACGCCGCGCCCCCCTGCCGCAACGTGGCCCCCGCATCCTTCGGCTGACGATTGCTTCGCACCCGAGCGTTCGGCGGCCGCAGCCCCAAACCGCGGAGTTGGTCGTTCAGCCGTTCAGCTGCCTGGCCGCCGCGATCCCTCTCGGCACCGGTCGCCGACCTCATCCGCTGCCAGCGATCCACGAACGCCTTCATCTCGGCGGGCGTCCATCCCAGCCGCTCCAGCAACTCGCCATCCTGCGGCCGATCCTTCAGGTACTCCAACGCCATCGCGGTCGCCTTGTTCGCATACTCCAGATTGGCTTCATCCGCCGTCGGCGCTGCCGCATCCAGCGTTTCGCCTTCCGCTCGCCCTCCCTGCCCGCCGCCACGAGAAGGTCCGGCCGAGTCTCCCACACGCTCCTCTCCCGCATCGTCCCCGTTCGGTGTGGGGGCCTCTTTCGACGGCTCCGAACCCTTGGCGGACGAAGCTTCCGGACGCGAGCTGCCCTCCGCACCCGCAGCAGGTTGGCCCCCGCCCTTTTCCCCTTCGGGATTGGCCAAGTCTCCCGCAGTCGCTTCCCCGTCGCTTGCTTCGGGGCGAGCACCAGCACGGCCCTGCGAACCACGCGAACCCTGCTTTCCTGCGTCGTTCGCTCCCCGCGGCCCCGCCTCGGCATCGCCATCCGCCGTTTCTTCTGCGCCGTCGGAGACCGCTTCTGGCGGACGCGCACCGGACGGGTCCCCCACGGATGAGTCACTTTCCGCGGATCCTTCGGCCCCTTCCGCGCCGGCCTCGGGGGTCTTGCTTGCCGCCCCCTGGGCGGGCGACGGCGAGCCGCCTTCGGTCGCCTCGTTCGCGCGGGCGTCCGGGGACTGTGAACGCTCGTTCCCGGCCTCGGCAGAGCCCGGGGCACCCTCAGAAGGACCGTCCGTCGCGTTCTGTTCACCTCGATTGGACGACGCCCCCGAGGACTCGCTCTCCGAACCCGTCGATGACCGTTCGCCGGTCCGCGAGTCGCTTCCCGTGCCCTGGTTGCCCTGCCCCGCGCCTTGCGACGAGTCACCTGCCGTGCCCGTGTCTGCATCGCCCGCATCCGACGCACGCGGGTCGTCCGCATTCGCGTCTTCAACTCCGGCCTGGGCCGCTTCGCCGTCCGTTCCGGCCGACGTCTTGGGGCGAGTCGAAGTTCCTGTACCGGAGCTCTTCGGCTTGCCTCGGCCTTGGGAATTGGATGGAGTCCCTGATTCGGGCGACTCGCTCGGGCCCGATTCATCATCCGCAGACCGTTTGTCGCTGTTCCCGGTCGCGTCCCCACCGCTCGACGTCCCGTCGTCGGCGGCAGTTCCCTCGCCGGACGGCTCCTTCGGCGTGCGTTGTCTCGTAGCATCGCGTGAAGATGCCTGTGGCTTCTGGCCCGCGGGAGACTTACCACCCCCACCGACATCCTCCGACGATTCCTCAGGCGTCGCTCCTTCCTCGCCCTCGCCGCCACTACCGGAGTTCTGCTCGCGCATCGCCGTCACGACTGCCGTCGCTCGGCAACGGATTGCTTTCCTCCGAAGGCGACGCGGCCTCCGACGACTGCTCACCCGCATCGCCCGCGCCGGACTGCCCCGTCGAATCTCCCCCGGACTCCTCCGGCGAAGCTTCCGCCGTGGATTCCCCGGCAGGATCGCCTTGCGGACTCGCACCTGAAGCCCCCTTGCCGTTCTCCTTGCCTGGCTCTGCGCCTGCGGACGCCTCACCCGACGAATCGCCCGTTCCCTCGCCCGACTCGTTCCCCTCGCCTCCCTGCTCACTACCTCCCTGCTCGCTACCTCCCTGTTCGCTACCTCCCTGTTCGCTACCTCCCTGTTCGCTACCACTCTGTTCACTACCTCCCTGCTCGCTGCCTCCCTGCTCGCTGCCTCCCTGCTCACTAC
>CAZUJM010000041.1:15858-30125 GCA_964620405.1 uncultured Pirellulaceae bacterium
CTCCCTGTTCACTACCTCCCTGTTCACTACCTCCCTGTTCACTACCTCCCTGTTCACTACCTCCCTGTTCGCTGCCTCCCTGTTCGCTGCCTCCCTGTTCACTACCTCCCTGTTCACTACCTCCCTGTTCGCTGCCTCCCTGGCCTTCGCCGGCTTCGTTCTCTTCCGCAGACTTCGAATCCCCGGGACGTGAACTGGCCTGATCGCCTTCGCCTTCGCCGTCACCACGGTTCGGCTTTGCTTCCGGTTCCGTCACCAGGACGCGCCAGGCAGCGGTGCGTGTGGTGTTCGGTTCGGCTGCTCCCGCGATGGACTGGCGGTTGTCATCCGCTTCGGCCCAGACCATCAGTTCCTGCCCGGGCTTCAGTCCCAGGCGTGCGGGCACGAGCGTGACTTTGCGAGTGAACTGTCCCGAGTGGGGAGCCTTGGCCAGCAGCGACTCGTTCCAGCGGGCAACTTCGGCCTGGGTCCCTCGGAGGCGGACAGCCGACAGAGCAAAATCGGGATCGAGCGCGCGGACTTCAAACTGCATCCGGCCGTAGAGTGGCACGCGGACTTCGCGATCCAGCGGAGCGAGTATCTCGACCACCGGCGCGAGATCCGCAGTCACCTGGATGCGGTGGCGGACCGCCTCGTCGCTCGTGTCGCCGCGCGAGTTTTTGAACCGCAGCTGGTAGGCCGTGAAAGGACTCGACGACCGATTCTTGTCCAGCAGCAGGGTCAGGCGCCCCTGGGCTTCATGGGACGCTCCACCGCTGGCAACGACCTGCATGGGCAGAGCTTGCACAGGCCGCGTCTGCGTGTTCGACTCCCCGCTCGCACGCCTCCTTCCTGCACCATCGAGTCTTCCGGCGGCTTCATCGGAGGCCGGCGCGAACAGTTCCAGGTAAGCATCTTGGATCGGCTGGTTCGCCCGCGCCGTGATACGGACTCGCGTACCCTCCACCGCCACGAGGTCCCCGGACTGGGAATCCTGACGCGGTGCCAGTCCCGTGTACGCGGGATACTCGTAGGTCACGCTTTCGACGGCGATGTGCGGAGCGTCGAGGAGTTCGAGGCGGAAGTCACGCGACCGGGCGTCCCCTGCGCGAAGATGATAGTTCATCTCGCCGGGCAGGTCCTGATCATCCAGGCGCATCGAGGCGGTGAAGGTCCGGGCATCTCCGCCGACCGCCCGCAAGGCCAGCACGCGTGGAGGCCGGCCATCGGGGGCGGACAGAACGACTTCCGCCGTCTCGTCCTCGCGCAGGCCCTGCAGCGTGGCCGTTACTTCCAGCGTCTGGCCGCGATAGACCGAGGTATCGCCCGGACGTACTTCAGCAATCCGGACGCGCGCCGGACGCTCGATCGCCTCCCACGGCGCCACCACCCGCGCGGCACTCTGGAACGGATCCTTCGGCGAGAGCAGTTTGTACGTCGCGGCCACGGCGACCAACCCGGCGAGCCAGTAGCCGGCGACAATCAAAGGTCCATGGTCCACCGGCGATCCTTGGGGCAGCGTGGCGATCTGTTCGGCCGCCTGGCGCCGCAGGCCGGAGAAGATCATCGGCCGCACCGCCTCCGGGCGACGACTCAACAGCAGCAGGTTCAGCAGGCTGTTCTTCAACGACGGTGCCGACTGCTCGATAACGCGGGCAGCATACAGCGGATTCACCTCGCGGACCACGATCGGAACGAACCACACTCCCAAGAAGGAGGCGACGCCCAGGAGCAACACGACCAGAGCAGCGAATCGCAGCGAGGTGGAAAGACTGACCACCCAGTGGTCCACCAGCGTCAGCAAGAGCAGATAGGCCACGATGCCAGCGGCCAGGCTGACCAGCCCCGTGGCCACGTCGACCGCCTTGACCGACCATTGCGTACGCTCGACGCACGCCTCGATCTGCTCCTGGTGCTCCGCATCCAGCCGCGTCAGTTCCGTTTCGGAAGAAGGCTGGATCGCCTGGGCCATGGGCAACTCGTTCTGCGATAGGGAAAAGACCGAGTGGTTAGGACGAGACCGAAGGCACGTTGTCCGGGAGTTTCCCTTCCCCACAAAGCCCACGACCGGCAGGGCATCTAGACCGCCCCATGGACCATCGGCGACGCGGGAGTCGTGGCATCGAACCGGAGCGGCGGCTGGTTGCGGGGCTGCTGGGTTCCGGGGAGTTGGGCCCCGAAACCCGCGTCCCTGGGCAACCGACCGGGCCAAGCGTCCGGCCATCTGTCCGCCGGGGCCTGCCCTGTATTATAGTCGACGTCCCAAGGCTCCAAGTTCCCCGGCACTTACGCAGCGGTCAAAACCTCCCGGATCACCCCATGGCATCCTCATCCCTCCTTTATGTCCAGATCCATCCCGATGACAACGTGCTGGTGGCGACGCGCGACCTGGCGGTTGGCACGGAGTTGAACGGGGCGACTCCCGGCCTGCGCGTGCAGCATTCGGTGCCGATGGGCCACAAGGTGGCAAGCCGCCTCATCCCGGCCGGCACGCCGGTGCTCCGATACGGCCAACCCATCGGAATTGCCGCGCAGGACATCGAGGCGGGCCAGCATGTACATGTCCACAACGTGCGTCTCGACGACCGTGATCGGCAGTACGATTTCGCCCGCGACGCCCAGGCTCCCTCCGCCTCGCCGCCGCCGCGAACCTTCCAGGGCTACCGCCGAGCCTCGGGCCGGGCGGGAACACGGAACTACCTGGGCATTATTTCCAGCGTCAACTGCTCTGCCTCGGTCAGCAAATCCATCGCGCGGCACTTCACGCGCGAGCGCCTGGCGGCCTACCCGAACGTCGACGGCGTGGTGGCCTTTACCCACCATGGCGGCTGCGCGATGCAGTTCGCGGGAATGCAGCATCGGATCCTCAACCGCGTGCTGGGGGGCGTCGCCCGCCACCCCAACCTGGGCGGCTTCGTGCTGGTGGGCCTCGGCTGCGAGAAGGCCACCGTCGACTACCTGGTCGACGACCAGCGACTGGTACAGATCGGAGGAACTCCGGAGTCGCGGGAGAGGCCGCCGACACTGCTGATCCAGAACTCCGGTGGCACGGCGGCGACGATCCGCGCGGGCATTGAGGCCGTCGAGCGACTGCTGCCGCAGGTCGACGCCGCGCGGCGCGAGCCCATCCCCGTCGGGGAACTGCTGCTGGGCACGCAGTGCGGCGGATCGGATGGCAGTTCAGGCGTGACGGCCAACCCGGCCCTCGGCTTCGCCTCCGACCTGCTCGTCGACCATGGCGGCACCACGATGCTCGGGGAAACCACCGAGTGCGTCGGTGCCGAACACCTGCTCACCCGACGTTCGGTCAGCGAAGCCGTCGGCCGCAAACTGCTCGAACGCATCGAATGGTGGAAGTGGTATGCGGGGCTTTTCGGAGAAACGATCGACGATAACCGCTCGTCCGGCAACGCCGCCGGCGGCCTGACGACGATCGCCGAGAAGTCGCTGGGCGCGGTGGCCAAGGCGGGAACGCGTCCCGTGGTGGAAGTCTACGACTACGCCGAGCCGGTCACGAAACACGGCCTCGTCATCATGGACTCCCCCGGTTTCGACCCCGCCAGCGCCACGGGAATGGTGGCGGGCGGCGCGAACATCATGGTCTTCACCACGGGGCGCGGCAGCGTCTACGGCTGCAAGCCCACGCCCAGCATCAAGGTAGCCACGAACACGCCCATGTACCGACGGATGGAACCCGACATGGACATCAACGCCGGCCGAATCCTCGAGGGAGCCTCCGTGCAGGAGGTCGGCCTGGAGATCTTCGAGAAGATGATCGCGGTGGCCAGCGGCGAACCGACCAAGAGCGAGGCGCAGGGCCTGGGCGACGAAGAGTTTGTTCCCTGGATGATCGGCCCGGTGCTCTAATTCGTTCGCAGAGGCCGTCAGGCGCTGTCGGCATCTCCGCAGCGCGTCAAAACCACCCGTCGGACTTCCGTTCGAAGATCCCCGAGAGCGCCACGTCCACCATGGCCGGTCCCAAGTTTTCGGAGTCCCCGTCCGCAGCCTGCGAAGGGTCCGCAGCCTCCGAAGTCTGGAACCGCTCCGACGGCGACTCCCGGATGAACTCCACGGCATCCACCGCGGCCCGCGGCGATTCGTAGCCGCCCACCTGGAAAGCGCGGACGAGGTCGCTGGAGTCGAACAGGCCGTCCCCGGTCCAATCCCCCTCGCTCCACAACGCCGGCTGCTGCGTCATGTACCGGCCCGCTTGGAACACCTGCACCAGGTCGCGGGTGTTGAAGAAGCCATTGCGATCGGCGTCCCCCGCCTGGGCGGGCCCGAGACGGCGGAAAAAGTAGAGCGTCGGATTCACGCCCTCGCTGATCGTGAAATACCCGCGATTGTCGGCCGCGTAACCGATGGCCTCCCCGTTCGGTTCCACCGGCGTTCCCACCACGGGCATCGATTCACCGGGACGCGCCAATGCCTGGGCCACCGTCTCGCCTTCTTCCTTGCGAGGATAGAGCAGCACCGTGTTCTCGTTGCGGAGCAAGATTTCGCTTCCATCGGGAGCGATGTCGGCCGCGGAAGGATCCTTCAACTCCACCGTCCCCGCCTCCGACATCGTGATCGGATCGCCCTCGACCAGCAGTCGAGCGGGAACCTGGAAGAGTCGACTCGTTCCGGTTTCCTTGGTGACCACGAAGAGGTCCCCCGTCAGCGGATCGACCATCAACGACTCCGCATCCACCGGACCGCCCGGATACTGCAGCCGCAGCATCTCATACTGCATCGGCCCCAGGAACAACGGTTCGTCCGGACGGATCTGCTGGGCCGTCGGTTCCGGAAAGCGATAGACGACCAGTTCCTGACGTGACAGGAAGTTGTCACCCAGGTCGCCGACATAGACATAGGAGACACCTCGCACGGGCCCGGGCCCCACCGCCAGGTCTTCCCAGTCCAGGGCGTTCGCGCCAAAGAGCGTTACCGAACCGCGGAACTCGGCCTGCTCGCCGATCGCGTAGATCGTATCCGTGCCCGAACGATCGTTCATGGTCCAGAGGACGCCCGGCACGCGGCGACTGGCCGCCA
Organism: uncultured Pirellulaceae bacterium; assembly: GCA_964620405.1. Taxonomy (GTDB): domain Bacteria; phylum Planctomycetota; class Planctomycetia; order Pirellulales; family Pirellulaceae; genus CAZUJM01. The sequence goes on from CAZUJM010000041.1 coordinate 20,872, forward strand.
GGCCGGACAGTTCCGACAGGGCGAACGACTCCACGATGCCCGTCGCCTCGGCCGGAGCGAACGCCGGTTCACCGCCCAGCGGCTCGATCATCACCGCCGCCGGCCCGCTCAGACCGTTTTCGCTCCCTCGGTCATCGACGGCCGACACTTGATAGAGGTAGCTCGAGTCCGGGGCGGCGGAGGCATCCAGCCACGGCGATGTCTTGGACTCACCGATCGCGATGCCGTCCCGATAGACTCGGTAGGCGGCCACGGGACGGGGCGGCGCAGCAGGCGGCGTCCACTTCAGCTCGACATGCCGCACACTGCGCATGGTCGCCTCGACGCCCCGCGGCGTTCGCAGGTACCCGGGAGGATTCCCATCATCGGCAGCTCCCGGCGTTCCCCCATCGACGCTGCTGGGGCGCCAACTGGAGGCCAGACCCCAGTTCAGAGGACTGGCGAGTGGATCGACCACGTTCAAGGACAGTCCTGGCCCGTCGGTCGCGGGATACCAGGAGTCCCGATAGACGAAATCCAGCACCGCCAAGCCCGCCGGATCCAACAGAGTCAGTCGCTCGTTGTTGTTCGAAAGCGTGCCGTCGAACTCCCCCAGCACCAGTGGCCCGGTCCCATAGCGAAACTGAATCGCCTGCTGGTTTTTGGCCAGCACCGCCTGCTGCCGCGGCGCCAGCGCGAGCGGGCCGAAGTCAAAGTCCACACCACCCTGCAAGCGGTAACCGGCCAGCGATGCCGTCGTCGTTCCCACGTTCTCCACCTCGACGAACTCGAAGTCGTCCTCGGTGAATCCGGCGGCTTCCTCCGCCGCCGTGATCCGCGGATGATACATCAGCTCGGTGATGACAATCGACGCGGCCGCGAGGGCCATGCGATCTTCCAGTCGTTGGCCGCCCGGGAGGGGCCTCGAAAGCCGACGGATGCGCCGACGTGAGGGTCCTGGGTGCGATCGATGCTTGCCCATGTCCAATCCCATGCTCGCTTTCCCGTCGCTTGAAAATGCCCCCACGAGCACACCGCTTGCCCCCGAAACTGGGCCCGATACAGGGGCCCCGACACACGGCAACCAAAACAGCCTTGCCCCGCCCAACGCTTCATCGCGCCGCGACCGGTCCGATCCAGAAACTCCCCAGGCGGGGGTTCCTGCGTCGACCACGCCACTCCACGGCCGGGTTCCCTCTGCAAGTTCAAAGACACCTGCCTCGCGTGGGCTAAGAAATCAGCCGGAATCGCACCGAAGAGATCGGCGTACCACGCGGATCGACCAGCGATTCCGCCTCCGAATGAGCATCCGACATTGGCCTCTCTGATGTCCGCACCGTCGCTGCTTCCACTCTAACCGTGCGACCCGGGAGGGTCAAGAAAACCGCTTCGCGCAGCGACTTCGCATACCGTCTCCGGCAGCCCAGCGCACGCGACCGTTTTCCCCGTGTTCACGCTCGCAAGCGCATCGCCGTTCAACTGCCTCGCGCACCCCCCATCACGGGCCAAGCTGCTACGGCGTTCGCTGCCATCCGAAACCGGGCCCCGCGGCCGCGGTGGGCCCTGTTCCTGCCGCTGTCACGGCACGTTGACGGGTCTGCCTCGATCTGTTAGCGTTCCCGCTTGCTTTTGACTCAATCCTGGGCAGGTAAGAACGAAGGTTCCGCCATGAAAAAGATCAAGGTCGCCAACCCCCTCGTGGAGATCGACGGCGATGAAATGACCCGCATCATCTGGCACTTCATCAAGGAACGCCTGATCCTGCCCTACCTGGATATCGAACTGCTCTACTACGACCTCGGCATCGAGTCCCGCGACGCGACTTCGGACCAGATCACCATCGACTCGGCGCATGCGATCCAGAAGCATGGGGTCGGCGTCAAGTGCGCAACGATCACGCCGGACGAGGCGCGGGTGCAGGAGTTTGGCCTGAAGCAGATGTGGAAGTCGCCCAACGGCACGATCCGCAACATCCTCGGCGGGACCGTGTTCCGGGAACCGATCATCTGTCGCAATGTGCCGCGACTGGTCCCCGGCTGGACGCAGCCCATCGTTGTCGGCCGCCATGCCTTCGGCGACCAGTACCGAGCAACCGACTTCCTGGTCCCGGGCCCCGGCCGCTTGACCATGCGGTTTGAGCCGGCGGACGGCGGACCGCCGATCGAGCGCGAGGTCTTCAAGTTCCCCGAAGCGGGCGTGGCGATGGGGATGTACAACCTGGACGAGTCGATCCGCGGCTTCGCCCGTGCCTGCCTCAACTACGGCCTGGACCGCAGCTGGCCCGTCTACCTCTCTACCAAGAACACGATCCTGAAGGCCTACGATGGTCGCTTCAAGGACCTCTTCCAAGAAGTCTTCGACAGCGAGTTCGCGGCGGCTTATAAGGAAAAGGGGATCGTTTACGAACACCGGCTCATCGATGACATGGTCGCCAGCGCGCTGAAGTGGCCGGGCGGCTTCGTCTGGGCCTGCAAGAACTACGACGGCGACGTCCAGTCCGACACGGTTGCCCAGGGCTTCGGTTCGCTGGGCCTGATGACCAGCGTGCTGATGACCCCCGACGGCAACACGGTGGAGGCCGAGGCGGCGCACGGCACCGTGACGCGCCACTACCGCATGCACCAGAAGGGGCAGGAAACGAGCACGAATCCCATCGCGTCGATTTTCGCCTGGACGCGAGGACTGCAGTTCCGCGGCAAGTTCGACAACACGCCCGACGTCGTCCATTTCGGCCAGACCCTGGAACGCGTCTGCATCGAGACGGTCGAGGCGGGCCACCTGACGAAGGACCTTGCCGTGCTGATCTCCAAGGACCATCCCTGGATGACCACGACGCAGTTCCTTGCCAAGCTGGATGAAAACCTGCGAGCCGCCATGGGCTCCGCCAAGGCATGATCTCGGCCGAGGCGTTCCGGGCACTGGTCAGCGGCCAACGAAAAGGCTTCGCGGCGTCCCTGCTGCGAGGCCTTTTGTCGTGCGCAGAACTGCCCTACGCGCTGGCCATGCGTTGGCGCAACCGCCGCTTCGACCGCGACGCGCGACGCGTCCATCACGTCTCCGTGCCCGTCATCAGCGTGGGCAACCTGACACTCGGCGGCACCGGCAAGACGCCCGCTGTCATCTGGCTGGCGCGCTGGTTCCGCCGGGAGGGCGTGCGGGTCTCGATCGTGAGCCGCGGCTACGGACAGTTGCAGGGCGGCGGCAACGACGAAGCGCGACAACTGGAAGCCTGCCTGCCGGATGTGCCGCATCTGCAAAACGCCGACCGAGTCGTCGCCGCGGAGACGGCCATCGAGGAGCTTGAGACGCAGTTGGTGCTGCTGGACGACGGCTTCCAGCACCGGCGGCTCGCCCGCGACCTGGACCTCGTGCTCGTCGACGCGACGGAACCTTTCGGTTACGGACATGTCTTTCCGCGCGGCCTGCTCCGCGAGCCCTTGTCCGGGCTGCGCCGCGCCGACCTCGTCGCGATCACCCGCGCGAACCTGGTGTCCGACGCGGAGCGGACGGCGCTGCGCCAACGGCTGCAAGGACTGACGACCGCTCCGGTCGTGGAGTTCGGGCAGCGGATCGCGAGCCTGCAGGCCAACGATGGACAACAGGACTCGATCGCCTCGCTGAACGGCGCGCCGATCCTGGCCTTCTGCGGCATCGGCAACCCGGCCGCGTTCCGCCAGACGCTGGAGACGCTCGGCGCCGAGATCGTCGACTTCCGGGCCTTCGCCGATCACCACCCCTACGACGCGGATACGATGCAGTCGCTGGCCGCCTGGGTCGCTTCCCACCCGCGCGCCCGCCGGATCGTCTGCACCCACAAGGATCTGGTCAAGGTCCGTGTCGATCGCCTCGGCCCGCTGCCCGTCCACGCCGCCATGCTGGAACTCGAAGTCCTCTCCGGCGACGAGGCGCTTGATGTCAGGCTGCGGCGGATCCTCGGGCAGGTTCCACGCGACTGACCACTTCGTGCCACAGACTTGGCAGCGTCGCGCGATGGTCGCCCGCGAAGTAGAAGCTGCGTCCGCCGTCAGCGACGGTGCGCACCAGAATGGTCTTCCACGGTCGGTAGTAGTACAGGGGATGGTCCTTGCCCGGCGGTCCCGTCCGATAGTCACTCGGCAGGGACGCCAGGTCGAAAACCGCCGTGGTGAAGTCCGCGAGTTTCTGGCCCTGCTGGCGTGCCACGTTCCGCGCCATCGAGAGCGCCTTGAGGTAGACCTCCGGGCCCGTCACCGCGGACCCCACGTTCAGGAACACGCCGCCCTCCAGTCCCCGCACGGCCTCCGCGAATATCAGGAAGTCCGTGTAGCTGGCCTTGCCCAAGGCCGCTCCATCACAGTTCGCGTGCGCGTGGATGATGTCGCTCCCGACGCTGACGTGCGAAGTCACTGGGACGCCACACCGCCATCCCGCCGCCGCGAGGCTCAGCGACCGCCACGGGAACATCTCCTCCTCTATCACGCGGCCCACCGCCTCGCCCAACCCCTCACCCCGTCGTGCGGCCTCCGCGATGATGTCATTCAGCCAGCCCGATTCCCGCCACAGGCCGAACTGCCCGACGCGAATCCACCGCGACACGTCCTCGCTCGTGCCCAGCCCCCAGGCCAGTTCAAAATCATGGATCAGCCCCGCGCCGTTGGTCGCCAGATGCGTCACCAATCCTCGTTCCATCAAGTCCACCAGGAATCGACTCAACCCCAGCTTGATCGGATGAGCGCCCATCATCAGGATCACGGGACGCTGGTTCTCCCGCGCCGCCACGACGGCATCCACCAAGGCGTCGAAGCCTTCGCCGTTGTAGGGAGTCGCCGGCGACTGCAGGGGCCAGCACGCGTCGGGCGTGATGTCATGGCCGCGATCACACAACCCGCGCAACTCAATCAGCGAACGGTCGAACGTTCGGTAGCGACTCACGGATCGTTCCCCCTCTGCCAATTCCTGGTCACACGGCTCGAACCACTCGCAGGCAAGCGTTCGTGGCCCAGCGAGCTGGCAATCTAGCAGAGCGGCCCACGAACACCGATACCGTTCGCCATCGCATCGCTAGCAGCGACGCGACAGCAGCCTCGGCGCGAACCGGCCGCTCGCCCGCAGGTCGTTTGCAGGCACCAGGGATCGCGGAGCCATGAATTGCCCTTCTCGGGTTTTTGCCGCAGTCGTTACACTGCCGTCCCGCATTCCCATCCGCATTCATGTCCCGTCCAAGCGGGAACCAGCCTGGCGATCCAAGAAGCCTTCGCTGGCCGACCCGCGTCTCGTGAAGCGACTCCCCTGTCCTCGAGTCGCATTCACGCGAAGCACGACGTCATCCCGAGGGGCCTTGCCGTGCCTGACCTGCTGGAAATCCTGGACGGGCTGCCACATCCGCGCATCCTGCTGTTCGGCGATCTGATGCTCGATCGTTACACCTGGGGCCGGGCCAACCGCACGAGCCAGGAAGCGCCTGTCGTGATCCTGCAGGCCGAACGACGCGAGCATCGACTCGGCGGCGCCTCCAACGTGGCCCAGATGCTGCGTGTGCTGGAGTGCGAAGTCACCTGCGTGGGCGTGGTGGGGAACGATGAGGCGGGCCGGTCCATCCGCCAACTGCTGGACGAACAAGGCATCGACGCCAACTCGGTACTCGCCTGCGACGATCGCCCCACCACCACCAAGGAACGGTTCGTGGGTCGAGCGGGCTCGGGCCTGCCCAGCCAGATCCTGCGCGTCGACACCGAAGCGACCCACGCCCTGTCGGACCGCGAGGAGGAACGGGTGGTCGCGGCGTTGGAGGCGACGATTCCCGTCCACGATGCCGTCCTGATTTCGGACTATTCCAAGGGCGTCTGCACGCCCCGTACGCTCGCGGCCGCCATCCAGGTCGCCCGCCGGCACGGCATTCCCGTGCTCGTCGATCCAGGCCGCACCCAGGACTTCGCCTGCTACCGTGGAGCGACGCTGGTGAAACCCAATCGCCACGAGACGGAAACCGCCAGTGGACGTTCCATTCGACGACCGGAAGACGCGCTGGAGGCAGGCCGTTCGCTCTGCGATCGCCTCCAGCTCGACGGGGCCGTCATCACCCTGGACGCCGACGGCATGGCGTTGGTGCCGCGGACCGGCGAGGGCCACGTTTTTTCGACGCGGGCTCGGTCGGTGTACGACATCACCGGCGCCGGCGACATGGTGCTCGCCATGCTGGGCCTCGCAATCGCCAGCGGCATCGACTTCGAGTCGGCCGTGCAACTGGCGAACGTGGCGGCGGGTCTGGAAGTCGACCGAACGGGCGTGTGCGCGCTGACGCGCGAGGAGATCCGCCGGGAACTCCAAGTCCACCAGGGCAACTCCAGCCGCAAGATCGTGACGCGCGAGGAAGCCGCCCGCCTGGCCGCTGAATACCGCCGCCGCGGACAGCGCGTCGTCCTCACCAACGGCTGCTTCGACCTGCTGCACGTTGGACACGTGACCTACCTCGAAGAAGCCGCCGCCATGGGCGATGTGCTGATCGTCGCCATCAATTCGGACGACAGCGTGCGGCGCCTCAAGGGACCGCAGCGTCCCGTCATCCAGGGGCGAGAGCGAGCCGCCATGCTGGCCGCGCTGAGCTGCGTGGCGCACGTCCTGGAGTTCGACGAGGACACGCCGCACGATCTGCTGGAAGCGATTCGTCCCGACGTGCTCACCAAAGGTGGGACCTACCAGCCGCACGAAGTGGTCGGGCATGAGATTGTCGAGGCCTACGGCGGGCGAGTGTGTGTCGCCGGCATGGTGCCCGGCATCTCCACCACCGAGATCGTGCAGTCGGTCCAGAAACGCCATTCGCTGCGTCAAGCCGGTTGATCCCTTCGCACCGCACGCCCCGCGTCCCAGGATTCTGCCATGCACGCCAAGCTGTCCGTCCTGATTCCCTGCAAGAACGAAGTCGAGAACCTGCCGGCCTGCATCGCTTCCCTGCACGGTCTCGGCGACGAAATCCTCATCGCCGACTCCGGCTCCACCGACGGCACGCTCGAAATCGCGAGGGCCTGCGGAGCTACCCGGATCATCGAGCGGGAGTTCATCAACTCAGGCGACTTCAAGAACTGGGCGATTCCCCAGGCAGCACACGAGTGGGTGTTGGTGCTGGACGCCGATGAGCGACTGACGCCGGAACTGGCCCAGGAGATCCGCCAAGTCCTCGCCACGCCCCGCCGGTTCGACGGCTATGCCCTCAAACGACGCAACCACTTCATGGGCCATCGACTGAACCACACCAGTTGGGCCCGGGACAAGGTCACTCGACTCATCCATCGCGACCGATGTCGCTACCAACTGCACACCGATCACTCCGAAATTGACCTTCCATCCCATCGAGTCAGGACGCTCACGCATCCGCTCATCCATTACACCTGCTGGGATTATGACGCTTACCTGCAGAAGATGATCCGCTACACCGACCAGCAGGCGGAACTCTGGTACCAGCAGGGACGGCGTCCGAGTCTCTGGAAAACCATGGCTAACGGACCACTGCGATTCTTTCGCAGCTACATCCTGGAACTGGGATTCCTCGATGGCTGGGCCGGACTGCAGGTTTCGGTGCTCACCGGCTTCTACAGCTTCCTCAAGCAGGCCCGGCTCTGGCACAAGTGCGCGGGGCGAAACCGGGCTGAACTCGACCAGCAGGCCCAGGAAGCGTTCTCGGGCACCTGAGCGGCCCGGGACCGGCCACCACGAGAGGCGTCAGCGACTCTTGGCGGCAGCGGTTGGCGCCGATGGCTTGAATCGCGCACGCACGACGCTGCGCACCAACAAGGTCTCGGCTCGGAACGCTAAGCGGCCTTGAGCCGGCGCTGCCAGTCGGCGGGATCCACCGCCTGGTGCGGCACGCGCGAACGCAGCCACTGGTACTTCAGCTTGTCCCAGCCCCGCAGCGGCGTGGGATGGCAGTGGTAGGGAACCAGCCGTTGGAGTTGCCGGGAGAGACGCTGCTTGGCCCGCTGCTGCGCGGGCGAAGCGACGTTTTGGCCGAGGAACTGGGCCCAGCCAATCGACCCGCACAGGCCGACAGCCCCGAAATGCGGCGAGGAGAGCACGTCCTCCAGGAATACGCGGATGCACCCGTCGTAGCGCGACAGCACATCGTGCATCGCCAACATGCCACCGGGCACCAGGTGATGGGCAAACAGGTCGTAGTCCTGCTTGCTCGACGGGTAGCTATGGTCGCCGTCAATCCACAGGAGACGCAAGGGGCGGTCGAACGACCGCGCCAGTTCGTAGGAATAGCCGCGGTGAAACTCCACCTGCTCGCGAACCCCTGCCTGCCGCAGGTTTCGCTCGAATCGCTCCTCGGCCGAACCGGGCGCAAGCGGGGTCTGCATGAGCGGATCGTCGTCCAGCAACGGATCCACGGCGATCACCCGGGATCGAAACGCGGGAAAGACCTCGTTCGCCAGCGACGTCGCATGGGCCAAGGCGATCGTCGAACGCCCGCGGAAACTGCCGATCTCCAGGACGTCGCCTTGAGCTGTCGGCGAGGCGGCCACCAAGGTCAGGAAACGCGTCTCGCGGTGGGACAACCATCCCTCCACCGCCGCCAGATCCTTCTCGATCCTGCCAACCAGTTCCGTGTAGCTGTCCGGTACCATGCGCAAATCCTCGAGCGGTGAATAACGAAAGAGAGGAGCGAAAGGATGGAAACGAAAGGAGGGCAAACGTCGTGGACGAATGATTGGCGGAGGCGGTCGGCTGGGCCCCGAACTCAGGCAACTCGCTGGTAGGCGGCGGCGGGAAGCATGGCCCGAACGGCGCGGAAGACCTGGTCGACCGTCAAGTCGCGCATGCAGCGGTGATGCCCCAGCGGGCAGGTGCGGCGGGCGCAGGGTCCGCAGGGAACATGGCGCTGCAAGTCCAGGGACTGCGGATGGTAGTTGTGGCTCCATCGCGGATCGGTCGACCCGAACAGGGTGATCGTGGGAACGCCGAACGCGGCGCCGAAATGGCGTGGCCCGCTGTCCGTGGAAACCAGCAGGCTGGCGCGGCGGATCACCGCCTTGCTCAAGCCAATCCCGAAGGCTTCCTCGGAGAGGCTGTAGACGTTGGGAGAGTTCGATTGGTCGGCGATGCGCGCGGCGGCTTCCCGTTCGGCGGGCCCACAATTGACCACGACCTGCGCGCCCATTTCGCGGACGATCCGCAGGGCCAATTCCGAGAAGTATTCCTCGGGCCACTGCTTGGCAGCCCCGTAGGCTCCCCCCGTATTCAATACCACCACCGGCCGCCCGTCGTTCCAGCCGCGGCGTTTCCAGAGCGAATCGGCGCGT
>CAZUJM010000042.1:0-1387 GCA_964620405.1 uncultured Pirellulaceae bacterium
GAACTGAGTACATAAAGGAAGAATCACGTGATGGAACGTCAAGGAACTGCTCTCGGCGGCGCGGGAGTTCGACACGCGCCAGGAGGAGACGACCACCGACGTGCTGGGTGCGTTCCTCGAGCATGTGGCCCTCGTCAACGATGTGGATGCGTGGGAGCAAACGGATCGCGTGACGCTCATGACGCTTCACGCCGCCAAGGGCTTGGAGTTCCCGGTGGTGTTCATCGTGGCCGTCGAGCAGGGGATCCTGCCGCACGATCGCAGCATGGCGAACGACGAGCAGCTGGAGGAGGAACGGCGGCTGTTGTTCGTTGGCATCACCCGCGCGCAGCGGGAACTGCAGCTCAGCCATGCCGCCAGCCGCAACCATCGAGGCAGCGTCAATTTCTGCGTGCCCAGCATGTTTCTGGTCGAGCTGCCGCGGCAGGAGATGGAGGTCAGCGATCCGGTCTACGGCGGCAGCCCCGACTGGCACGGAAACCACGACGACCTGGTGGACGAGATCCCCGAGGATCCGCTCGAACAGCCCTACGAGGAAGCTCGCTACGACGAAGCCGGCGACCCAGCACACAGTGACCCCGACTACAGCGACCCCGTGTACGATGCGGACCAGGAAGCTTGCGATCCGATTCCGGACGACGACCATCCGGCGGCGTGGGACGATCCGTTCCGAGGTGCGTCGCGAGGAACATCAGGCCGGCCGATCGGCAGCCGCGGTGCCCGCGGCAAGTCGCCGGGCAAACCAATCGGCAAGCTGCCGGCGGTGCGGACGGCGGCGGATGTCGTGGATCAGGCGGGCAGCGTGAATCGCGGGGCGAGCAGTCCGGGCGCGGCCGTGGACCCGGCCGTGTTTCGCGTCGGCATGACGGTCATGCATCCGCAGTACGGACCTGGCAAGGTGCTGGAGCTGGCGGGGCATGGCGACAAGCGGGTTGGCACGATCAACTTCGCCACTGCCGGTCCCAAGAAGTTCGTGCTGGCCAAGAGTCCCGTGCGGCCCGTCGGCTAAGGCCACTTCGCGCGGACGCATCGCGTTGACACGCATCCCAGGCCGTTTTCCAAAACCAGACCAGCCTTTTCGCGCATCGTTCCCCTCGGGGTCCCCTTGGCCTCGATCCGTCACTCCTTCCACTCCCGCATCAGGTCCCGCGAGCGTTCGCCATGCAGTACATCAAGGTCGCACAGCTGAAAACGGTCGAGCGGTTCCGGGAGCGGTTGGCGGAGTTGGGTGTGTCGATGCCGGTGGACGATCGGGTGCTGGCGCGCGAGGAGGGTTCGCCGCTGGCTCTGCCTTTGCGAGTCGGGCCGCATGAGGTGGGGAACCGCTGGGTGATCCATCCGATGGAGGGCTGGGACGCGCGGGAAGATGGTTCGCCGAGTGCGTTTA
>CAZUJM010000042.1:1397-6118 GCA_964620405.1 uncultured Pirellulaceae bacterium
TGGATCTGGGGCGGTGAGGCGGCGGCGGTTCGCGACGACGGCCGCGCGAACCCGCGCCAGACGCTGGCCACGCGCGGCAACGTCGAGGGGCTGAAGGCGCTGCGCGAGGAGCTGCTGGCCGGCCATCGCGAAACGGGCAGCTCCACCGACGACCTGCTGGTGGGCCTGCAACTGACGCACTCCGGTCGCTTCTGCCGGCCCAACGGTCCGAAGCTGGAGCCGCGGATTGCCTGCCACCATCCGCTGCTCGACCGTAAGTTCGGCATCGACCCGGCTGACGACTCGGTCGTCTGGACCGACGCGCAGATCGAAACGCTGATCCAGGACTACGTCGAGGCGGCGGTGGTGGCGCAAGCGGCCGGCTTCCCGTTTGTCGACATCAAGGCCTGCCATGGCTACCTGCTGCACGAATTCCTCGGCGCGTACACGCGGCCCGGTCCGTTCGGCGGCGACTTCGAGGGACGCACGCGGGTGCTGCGGACGATCATCGAGCGGGTGAGGGAGCGGCTGCCGGAGCTGACGGTCGTGGTGCGGTTGAGCGTCTTTGACACGCTGCCGTACGAGATGGGCGAGACGGCGGGCCGGCCAATGCCCTGGGACGGCTCGGTCTATCGGTACGGCTTCGGCGTCGACCTGGACGATCCGCAGCGCATGGACTTGGCGGAGCCGATCGAGCTGATGCGGCGGCTGCGGTCGCTGGGGGTGGCAGCGGTAAACGTGTCGTGCGGCAGTCCCTACTACAATCCGCATGTGATGCGGCCCGCGATCTTTCCGCCCAGCGACGGCTACCAGCCGCCGGAGGATCCGCTGGTGGGCGTCGCACGGCAGCTGCACGCCACGCGCGCCTGCAAGGAAGCCCTGCCTGACCTGCCGCTGGTCGGCACCGGGTACACCTATTTGCAGGACTACCTGGTTCAGGTCGCGCAGGCCGTGGTCCGCGACGGCTGGGTCGACGCCGTGGGGCTGGGACGCATGGTTCTCTCGTACCCGGAGCTGCCTCGCGATACGCTGGACGGCCGGACCACCCAGCGAAAACTGGTCTGCCGCACCTTCAGCGACTGCACGACCGGGCCGCGAAACGGCATGATCTCGGGTTGCTATCCGCTGGATCCGCACTACAAAGCCCTGCCCGAGGCCAAGCAGGTGCAGGCCCTGCACCGATCGGGCCGCGAGGCCGACGAGTAACCGGCGAAGCAAGCAGCCGCCGCAGCCGGGCGACCGGGTGCTCGGCGACCGAGGTATTTCGCACGCGATTCAACCTTCCCAGGGAAGTCAAGGCTCACTGAGGTTCATGACCGGATGTCTGGTGCCGCGAACATCGCCGAAAACCTCTGGCCGCTCTGCAAGCGGGTGGTGGCGGCATGGCGTGACGAGCCGTGGTGGCAGTCGCTGGAGCCCGGCGGTTCCGCGACGCTCGATGGCGTCTGCGGCGCGTCATCCTCCCTGGTAGCCGCCGCGCTCGCCGAACTGTCTGCTCCCTCGACGGTCCTCGTCATCTGCCCCCAGGCCTCCTGGATCGACGACGTGATGGACGAGCTGAAGCTGTTCAGCACGCGCGCGGCGGCCGCGTATCCGGCGCTGGAGGCATCCGGCGATCAGGAGCTGTCCGATGTGGGGTTTGGCGAACGGCTGCGGACGGTCAAGCGGCTGCTTTCGAACGAGAAGCCGGCGATCGTGGTCGGTTCGATCCAGAGCCTGCTGCAGCCGGCGGCCGATCGACTGCAGCTGCAGCGGCAGTCGCGTGTGCTGCGGACCGGGGAGCTGCTGCAGGCTGAGGAGCTGACGCGGTGGCTGGTGGAGCATCGGTTCCACGCCACCAGCGCGGTGCAGCTGCCCGGCGAGTTCTCCTGGCGCGGCGGCATCCTCGACATCTTCGCCACCGACTGGCCCAATCCGGTGCGCATCGAACTCTTCGGTGACGAAATCGAGTCACTGCGGGCATTCGACGTCGCGTCGCAGCGGAGCTTGGAGTCGTTCCAGGCGGTGGAGCTGACGGTGATGGACGCGGTCGGGGAGCGGCGGGGGTGCTTGACCGAGTACCTGCCGGAGGGCTGTCCGGTGCTGATGCTGGAGCCGGAGCAGATCCTTAGCGAGGGCAACCAGTTCGTGCAGCGGACCGATTCGCCCGAGGAACTCTGGTCGATGCCGGATGTGATGCGGCGAATCGCCGCGCACCGCGTGCTCTACGCGTCGGCAGTCGCGGCGGGGCCGGAGGAGGAGTTGGTGCGCCTGCCGCTGGGAACGGTGGAGCGATTCAGCGGAGACGTAACGGGGGTGCGCGACGGGCTGGACCAGGCGGCGGCCGGGCAGCGCGCGTTCGTGGTCGCGGAGACGAAGGCCGAAATCAAACGGCTCGACGAAATCCTCGGCGAGAGCCGGGCTTCGTCGGAAGTGCGCCTCGCGTACGTGCTGGGGCGGCTGCGGTCCGGCTTCCGCTGGCAGCCCGACGAGATCCTGGTGGTCAGCGGCAACGAGATGTTCCATCGGGCGCATCTGCGTCGTTCGGTGGTGCGCCACGCGAGCCGCGCGATCGAGAGCTTCTTGGAACTGCGCGATGGCGACCTCGTCGTGCATCTGTCGCATGGCATCGGCCGCTACCGCGGCTTGAAGCTGCTGGAAAAAGACGGGCAGGTCGAGGAGCATCTGGAGCTGGAGTTCCACGGCGGCACCAAGCTGTTCGTGCCGGCCACGAAGATCGAGTGGGTGCAGAAGTACGTCGGCGCGCGGAATACGCATCCGCGACTGGCAACGATCGGTGGCAAGAACTGGGCCAAGCAGAAGAAGGCTGCCGAGGCGGCGGTGGAGGATCTGGCCGCGGAGCTGCTGCAGGTGCAGGCGCAGCGGGCAGCGAGTCCCGGCATCCGCATGGGCGGCGATACCGACTGGCAGCGCGAATTCGACGCGGCGTTTCCGTACACCGAGACCAACGACCAGCTGCTGGCCATCGACGCCGTCAAGCGTGACATGGAATCGTCGAAGGCCACCGATCGGCTGATCTGCGGCGACGTCGGGTTCGGCAAGACCGAGATCGCCATGCGGGCCGCCTTCAAGGCCGTGGACAACGGCTACCAGGTCGCCGTGCTCGTGCCCACCACGATCCTCGCCGAACAACACTATCGCAGCTTCGTCGAACGCATGGCCGAGTTTCCGTTCACCATCGGAAAACTCAGCCGGTTCTGCTCGCCTCAGGAACAGAAGGAGACGATCGAACGGCTCGCTCGCGGAGCGGTGGACATCGTCGTCGGCACGCATCGCGTCGCGTCGCAGGACGTGCAGTTCCAGAACCTGGGGCTGGTGGTCATCGACGAGGAGCAGCGGTTCGGCGTAGAGGTGAAGGAGCGACTCAAGCGGCTGCGGGCGACGGTCGAGGTGCTGACGCTCAGCGCGACTCCGATCCCACGCACGCTCCATATGTCGCTGACCGGCATTCGCGACATCTCGAACCTGGAAACAGCGCCGGCCGACCGCGTGGCGGTGGAGACGCGGGTGACGCGTTGGAGCGACACGCTGATCCGGCAGTCGGTGCTGCGGGAACTGAATCGCGGTGGCCAGGTGTACTTCGTCCACAATCGCGTGCAGGACATCGAAGCGGTGGCGCGAAAGATCCAGGAGATCGTGCCCGAGGCGTCGATCTGCATCGGGCACGGACAGATGGACGAGCACGAGCTGGAACGGGTCATGATGGATTTCATCGACGGCCGGTTCGACATCCTGCTGGCCACGACGATCATCGAGAGCGGGCTGGACATCCCGAACGCGAATACGATCTTCATCGACGAGGCGCACCACTACGGACTGGCTGACCTGCACCAGTTGCGGGGACGCGTGGGGCGCTACAAGCACCGCGCTTACTGTTATCTGCTGGTGTCGCCGAACAGCTCCGTGACGCCCAACGCCGCGCGACGGCTGCGGGCCATCGAGGAGTTCAGCCAGATGGGCGCGGGGTTCTCGATCGCCATGCGCGACCTGGAGATCCGCGGCGCGGGGAACGTACTGGGGACGCAGCAGAGCGGCCATATCGCCCTGGTGGGCTACGAGTTGTACTGCCAGTTGCTGGAGGCAGCCGTGCGGCGGCTGAAGCAACTGCCGCCGAAGATGAACGCCGAAGTCGACATCGTGCTGCCGGGCCAGGCGTACATCCCGCGCGAGTATGTTCCCGACATGCGCGCGAAGATCGACCTCTATCGACGCCTCGCGCGCACCATGGGCGAGGACGAGATCGAGAAGATGCGGCAGGAGTTCCTCGATCGCTTCGGACCGCTGCCAACCCCAACGGCTCGGCTGCTGACCTTGGCGCGGCTGAAGACCGAGGCTGCGTTCTGGCAGATCGACGACATTCACTTGGAGCGTCCCTATCTGGTGCTGGGGTACAAGGATCCGAGTCGCGCGAAGTTGCTGGCGAAGGCCAGTGGCGGCAAGCTGCGGGTCGTGGATGGTCGTTCGATCTACTGGACGCTGCCGCCGCACCTGGAGGATCCGGACGACCTGCTGCAAGCGGTGATTCGAGTGCTCCGCGACGCCAGCCGCCCCGCATCGACGCCCGTCAAGCCGTCGGCGACCAAGCCGCCGGGGGCCAATTCCTCGCCTCCCGCCGGCAACGCGAAGCCAGTTGCCCCCCCTGTCCCGCAGATCGCTCCACTGCTGGCTAAACGCCGTAAGAAGGACGCGTAGCGAGACGCCTTCGTAGTCGGCACACTCCGTGTGCCGAACGGCGGTGGGCT